>DATJXW010000027.1:0-66595 GCA_035499895.1 Polyangiaceae bacterium
ATCTCGGCCGCTCCGTACATCGGCAAGATTGCCTACACTCAGACGAGTCCGTTCTCCACGGCAAAGAGGGCCGCGCCGACCCGCGTCGTCACGCCGAGCTTCTGGAACAGGCTCTGGTTGTGGTGATGCACGGTGCGGTGCGAGATGCCGAGCTCGTTCGCGATTTCCTTGTCGACCATGCCGCGCGCGAGCAGGCGCAGCACCTCGAGCTCCCGCTCGCTGAGGCCGCGGGGAAGCCGTGGTCGCGCCGCGGCGCGCAGGCCCTGGCTCGCGAGCACGGCGTCCACCACGGCTCGATCGAGCCGGCCGTGCGCGGCTTCGTCGCGCAGCACGCGCGCGGCGTCGTCGAGCGAATGCGCCGCGCGGTACGGGCGTGCGGCCACGAGCGCCGCAAGGACGTCGGCCGCGGCGAGGATGCGCCCCGGCACGCCGACGTTCGGCGCCGGCGACGAGCGCGGGTAGCCGGAGCCGTCCTGTCGCTCGTGATCCGACGCGGCGAGCACGGCGAGCTCTCGCCACGGCTGCGAGCTCTGGAGAATGCGCTCGGTCGCGGTCGCGTGGGTCCGCATCGTCTCCTGCTCGTGAGCGGACAGCGGCCCCGGTTTGTCCCAAATCGCGTTGCTGACGCTCACGCGGCCGAGGTCGTGCAAAAGCCCCGCCGTCCCGAGCCGGCGCTGGTCGCTTTCCGGCAATCCGAGCTCGCGCGCCGCGTCTTCCGCCAGCGCCGCGACCATCCGACTGTGCCCCACGGTAAACGGCGACTTCAAATCGACGAAATCGGCGAAGACCAGCGCGAAGGCGCCCGCGTCGGCGAGATCGAGCGACGAGCTCACTTCGGGTTCCTGCTCGAGCACGCGCGCGTGCACGTCGCCCGCGAGCGGCTCGAGCAGCTCGGACCAATGCCGCACGAACAGCGTCACCACGTCCGGATCGAATTGCGTTCCGCGCCGGTGCTCGAGCAAGTCCTTCGCCATGCTCACGCCGCCCGGCAATTCCGAGCACATCGCGACCATCTCCGCGACGGCGAGGAGGCGCGCGGCGGCGCAGATGGCGTCGCCCTTTTTGCCCTCCGGCGCGCCCTTGCCGTCGTGACGCTCGTAAGCCTCGCCGAGCACGCGCTGGACGCCGGGCGCCAACCCGAGCCGCGCGGCGAGATGTTGCGCGACCTCGCACCGCTCGCTGAAGATCTTGGGGACCTCGCGCGGCGCGAACGCGAGAAAACGCGCCACCCGGCGCACCCGTTCGCGCGCCGGCTTGCCGCGGCCGAAACCACGCCGCGCCGCCGTGAACATCGAGGCCGGCGAGCCCGCGTCCGACAACGCGAGCGACGAGCGAAGCTCCCGTTCGTCGCCCATGATGCGTGTTTCGGCGGTCGCCGTCGACGTGCAGCCGAGGTGGCGGAGGAGCGCGCCGAAGTACACGTCGGTGCGCGCGACCTTCACGTCCCAGAGCTCGGCCGCCCCGAGCGCGAGGAGCGCCGCCCGGAACGCCGTCGCCTCGGGCAACGCCGCGCCGAGGTCGGTCGCGCGCGAAAGCGGCGAAAGCCATGCGGCGAGCGTCGCGTGGGCCATGGGCGAGCCCGAGAGTAGCCGATCCGATCCGGCGCCTCGCCCGTACACCCCGCAATGTCCGACCTCCTGCGCTTCTTCCACCCGGTGCTGCCGAGCGCGGCCCTCGCGAAAAAGCCGGTTGCCGTCAGCGTGGGAAGCCGCCGTTTCGCCTTGTGGCGCGACGCCGCCGGGCGCCCCGCGGCGGTCGACGACGCATGCCCGCACCGGAACGCGCCGCTGTCGCTCGGTCGCGTTCGGCCCGACGGGCGTCTCGCCTGCGCGTATCACGGCTGGTGTTTCGACGGGGCGGGGCAGGGATCGAGCCCCTCGCAGCCGAAGCTCGCGTGCAAGACGAACGCGTATCGGGTCGTCGAACGGTACGACTACTTGTGGCTCGCGAACTCGGACGTCGACGAGGCGACGCTACCGGCGCTCGAAAGCCCCGGTTTCGTCTTGGCGGGCGCGTTCACGACGCCGTTTCCGGCGCCGATCCACATCTGCCTCGACAACTTCACGGAAGACGAGCACTTCCCCTACGTTCATTCGGCCTTCGGTTGGACCGAAGAGCAGTGGGGTGACGTCGCCTTCGAGGCCAAGACGTTCGACGACCACACGACCGCGACCTACGTCGGTCCGCAGCGCGCGTCGCCGATCATGCCGCTCCTCGGCGTGTCGACCGGTGACCTGTTTCACAACTCGTTCGAGACGCGCTTCGACCCGTTGCGCACGGTGTACACGAGCCATTGGACCTCCGCGCGCGGCGAGCGCCGCCGCCCCATCGACGCGCGCACGTGGGTTTTCATGCATCCCGAGGGCGAGCGGGCAACGCGCTTCCACACCTTTCTTTTCGTGCGCGTCGCGCCAGGGTCGGCTTTTCGTCTCGCGTTACCGGCCCTCAAGATCATCGCGCGGAACTTCGTGCGGCGCGAATGGGCGATGGACGCGCGCTGGGTCGAGCACCTGTCCGACACCGCGCGCGAGCTCACGGGGCTCCGCTTGGGCAAGTACGACAAGACCGTGATTCGCAACCGCAAGCTCTTGAAGGAGCTCTACCTCGGGCACGGCGAGAGCGAGCTCGTGCAGTTGCGGGCGCGAGCGGGCTGACGCGAGGTCACGGCGCCGGTTCGAGACTCAAGAGCCGGTGCGAGTGCTCCGAGTAGTACACGCGATACCGCACGTTGACTTCGATCGCGTAGGTGATGGCGGCCGAAGTCGAGAAGCGCATCGGCCCGCAGTGCAGCCAGTGGTGCACGCTGCCCTTCGCGCCCGAGGTCGTCGTGTGCCGCAGCGGTCCGAGCACCAGCGCGGCGTGTCCGTCGACGGCGTCCTCGAGGACGAGAACGGCGACCACGCTCAAACCCAGCGCGATGATCGACAACACCGCGATGACGAGGAGCCCGCCGCCCACGTCGCGACGCGTTGCCGGATCGATGAGCTGCGTGGTGACGTAGATCGCCCAGCCGCCCGCCGCCAACGCGACGAGCGCCAAGAGCGTGCCCCTCAGCGCGGACATCGCCCGTTGCGCCGTGCTCAAGCGACCACCGGCGTTGAGCTCGAGCTCTTCCTGAGTGAAATGCAGGACGTGCTTGAAGCGCTCGATCGATTGTGCGCGGAGCTCCGCCCGCAGCGCGCGTTTCGTTTCGACGTCGTGCTCGGCGTGCTCGGCTCCCGCGAGCTCGGCCAGGAGCCGCACCACGCGGTCGAGATGCTCGAAGTCGAACGCGCTCGCGGGGGTGCGCTCGTGCGTGACCAAAATCCCGCTCGGCGTGGTGCTCACCACGTAGCCGAGCCCGCCGAGCTCGACGCGTGCCCGAGCGACCTCGTTCGGCCGGCGCGCACCCGGCGCCGCCAAGAGCACGATCTGGTGCAAGCGAGGCCAAAAATTGCCGCGCACCGCGACCACCAACACCGGCGTGTTCGCGTACGTCGCTTCCGCGCCCACGAAGTACGCGCTGCCCGAGGGATCGTGCAGCATGCTCCGCGGTACGTCGTCCGCCCAATGCTGATCGAGCCAAGCCAGGGTGCGATCGGGGTGCGAGCTCCTGAACGCCACCCCGCCGACCCGCTCGGCGAACGCCTCGAGCTTGCGTCCCGCGGCTCTGATCGACCCGGTCACGAACGCGACGACGCCGGCGACGAGGAGCGCCCAAACCCCTCCAATCCCCAGTGCGGGGAGCGCGTCGCGCAGGTCGCCCTGAACGAGGCAGGGCACGGCGTACGCCGCACAAATCACCGCGGGCCAACCGATGGCGTAGAGCCACATGAACTGGCCGCCGCCAAAGCGCGCATAACGGCGGTATTGGGACCGCTTCGAGCGCGCTCGTTCGAGGGCGTCGGCGTGCGTGGGATCTTCGGAGGTCATCGAGTGCGTTCGGGTTTTTCGTGGCGACTTCGGCGTCCGCGGCTCGTGCTGTACTCTTACGCTCGAGGTACGTTCATGCTTCCGAACGAGCACGTGGACGAGAGGGCTCGCGGGCGGCGGGGCCGCGCCCGGACGCTCGGCTTGCTCGTGGCCGGCGCGGCACTCCTGCTCGCGGCGGAGGCGGAAGCACAGCTGGCGGAGACCTTCGCCGACGTTCTCACCATCGACGAACAGTACGTCACCGGCGTCGGGAACGCGACCGACATCGCTTTCACTTCGGACGGACGCGCGCTCGTCACGATGAAGACCGGCGACATCGTCATTCGCAAACTCGACGGCTCGCTCGTCTCGATCCCCGACCTGTTCCCGAACCTCGACACCGATTCGGAGAAGGGTCTCACCGGTGTGACCGCCGATCCGCGCAGCGGGAACGCGTTCTTCTTCTACGTCGACAACGGGCCGTCGACCTCGGACAAGCATCGCGTCTATCACGGCGTGCTCGACTCCGAAAACGCGCTCACGGTCGACTTCGATCAGCCGATCGTCGCCGCCGGCGTGAACGCACAGGACGAAGGGCTCGAGGGTCCCGCGAACCACGACGGCGGCGGCCTCTGGGTCTACGGCGGACACCTCTACGTGTCGGTCGGCGACACCGGCGCGAACTCCTCGCCGCCGACGAACAAGTACAGCAGCTGTCTCAACAAGGGCAACGGCAAGATCCTGCGCGTGAACCTCGACGGCACCATTCCGCGCGACAACCCGCTCGTCGGCTTGGCCGAAGTCACCGCGTGCGACAGCGTGAACGCCGACTGGTCGACCGCCGCGCCCGATCAGCGCGTTTACGCGTGGGGTTTGCGCAATCCCTTTCGCTTCTGGGTCGATCCGCACACCGGTCGCATGTGGATCGGCGACGTGGGTGAAGTCACGCGCGAGGAAGTGAGCGTGAGCGACCCCGCGGCGAGCTACACCGGTCAAGACTTCGGCTATCCGTTTCGCGAAGGTTTGCTCGACTGGAACACGAACGGCGGGTCGCTCACCGATCGGGACTGCGACACGCTCTCGCCGTCGCGCCCCTGCACCGATCCCGTCGTCGACTACGACCACACCGTGGGCGACTGCGTCATCGGCGGCCTCATCCCCGAGGGGTGCGGCTGGCTGAACGCGTTCAGCGGCTCGCTCTATTATTTGTTCGCGGATTACGGCGCGAGTTGGGTGCGCGCCCTCCAAGTGAAGAGCGATCGGAGTGGCGTGGTGTCGTCCGACACGCTCACCTTCGCTACTTTTTCGAGCGGCCCCGCCGCCATTCGGCAGAGCCCGAGCGGCGGGCTCTACTTCGTGAACAACAGCGAAGGCTCGGTCTACGAAATCAAACCGAAGTACGCGACGGGCAGCGACTGCATTTCGGGCGGCGGCATGGGCGGCGCGAGCGGCGCCGGCGGCACGGCAGCGACCAGCAGCGGCGGCAACGCCGGCAACGACGCGGGCGAGAGCGGCACCGCGGGTACTCCCGAAACGCTCGGCGGCACGGGCGGGACGGGCGGAACACGGAGCACGTCGACCGGCGGCAAAGGCGGCGGCACGCGGGGTGGCGAGGGCGGTTCGTCACCATCGGGCGGAGCGAGCGGCGAGAGCGGCGCGGGCGAATCGGCGGGTGGCGTCGGTGGCGGACCCGGCGGCAGCGCGGGTCACGCCGGGCAAACGGGCGGCGCAGGGCGCTCGGTCGCGGGCGGCGGCGGTGCGGGCGCGAGTGGCGGCGGCTCGTCGAAGGACAACGCGGGGTGCGGCTGCCGCGCGGCGGGCGGGGAAGAATCGTCGGGTGCGCTGTGGGCTCTGGCACTCGTGACGGCGGGCGGCGTGGTGCGGCGGCGGCGGCGCTAGCCCCCTCGCACTCGAGCGTTGCCCCTCACCTCGACGGCGGCGACGCCGTCGGCGTCAAATGTTGATCGTGCTTTATCTTCCATTTGCCGAAAGCCCACATGAGCACGGCGAGGAGGACGAACGCGGCCGCGAAGAATTGCCCCATGGTCATCAAAATGATCCCGACGAGGCCGATGACGCCCGCGCTGATGAACAGGATCGCTCCGCCGGCGGTCACCTGGTTGGTCTTGGCGGGGATGGGATCGGGTGAGTCGGCCATGCCGGAATTTCAAGCATCGCGCGTGCCATGGCGAATCACGCTTCGGCGCGTTCGAGACTCAAGAGACGGTGAGTGCGACTCGTGTAGTAGACGCGATAACGAACCTTGGGTTCGATGGCGCCGAACACGCCGTCGGGCGCGCGGAACCACAGTGGCCCGCATTCGAGCCAGTCGACCACGGTGCCTCTGCGGGTCTTCGTGGTCGCATGGCGCAAAGGGCCGAGCATTTGCGCGGCGCGACCGCCCACCGCGTCGCGCCAGTTGTCGGCGCTCCGGAGCGCGAGAAAGCCGGAGACCGCGACGATCACGGGGATGCCGAGCAGCGCGCCCACGAGGCCTCGATGGTTCCCCGGCCCGAACACGGTGACGGCGACCTCGATCACCCACGCCCATGCCAAGAGGGAAGTGACCGCCCAAAAGAGGCCTCTCGCCCCCGACGAGACGCGCTGGCGGAAGCTCAGTCGGCCGCTCGCGTTGAGCGCCAGCTCGCGTTCGCTGAAGCCGAGCGCGGGGCCGAAGCGGTCGAGCGCCGCCGCGCGCAGCCGCGCGTGAACACGCCGCTTTTCCTCGGGGTCCGCGCGCGCCCGTGGCGTGCCCTCACCACTCACGAATAACCCCGCGCCTGCAGCCGATAAAGATGCGCGTACGTTCCCTCCTTCGCGAGGAGCTCCGCGTGCGTGCCCTCTTCCGTGAGGACGCCGTGCTCGAGGACGAGGATGCGATCGGCCATGCGCACGGTCGGAAAACGGTGCGAGATGATGAGCGTGGTGCGGCCGGCGGCGAGCGTCTTGAAGCGCTCGAAGACTGCGTGCTCGGCTTCGGCGTCGAGCGCGGCGGTCGGTTCGTCGAGGACGAGAATGTCGGCCTGCTCGCGCATGAACGCGCGCGAGAGGGCGAGCTTTTGCCACTGGCCGCCGGAGAGCTCGACGCCGTCTTGAAACCAGCGACCGAGCGGCGTGTCGATGCCCGACGCGAGCGCCGACACGACGGCTTCGGCGCCGCCACGCTCGAGCGCGCGCACGACGCGCGGCTCGTCGTCGAGATGCTCGACGCTGCCGACGCCGACGTTTTCCCTCAACTTCAGCTGATAGCGATTGAAGTCCTGGAACACGACGCCGAAGCGCCCGAGCAGCGCCGCTTCGTCCCACTCGGCGAGGTCCTTGCCGTCGAGCAAAATGCGCCCTTCCGTCGGACGATAAAGCCGGGTCACGAGCTTCACGAGGGTCGTCTTGCCCGCGCCGTTCGGCCCGACGAGCGCCACGCTCTGGCCGCGCGGGATGAAGAGACTCAGGTGCCGAATCGCCCAATCGGGTTTGCCGGGGTATTGGAAGCTCACGTCGTCGAGGCGAATGCCGTGTTCCGGGGACGCGCCGTTCGTCGAAGCTTCGGCGCCGTTCGTCGTGTGCGCGCCGGCCGTCGCCGTTTCGGCGCCGTTCGTCGCCGTGAGCGCGCCGTTCGTCGCCGTGAGCGCGCCGTGCGTCGCGTCGTGTTCCGCGGTGCTTGCCGCCTCGCGTGTGAGCGCCTTGTCGAGGTACTCGAAGAGGTTCGACATGTAGAGGTTGTGCTCGTAAATGCTGCCGATGCCGCTCAAGATCGACTGGAACGACTGCTGGCCGCTGCGGAACGCGAGCACGTAGAGCGTCATGTTGCCGAGCGTGAGCCGCCCGAGCGCCGCGAGCGCCGCCATCGCCGCGTACGCGCCGTAGAAGGCGAACGTCGCGAGCAGCGAAAGCAGGTGCGTCACGATCGCGCGGCGCGTCGCGAGCCGTGAATCCTCGCGGTAGAAGCGCTCGGCGAGCTCGCGGTAGCGCCCGAGAAAGAGCGGTCCGAGCCCGAAGAGCTTCACCTCCTTCGCGTGCTCGTCGTTGGCGAGGACGTACTCGAGGTACATGAGCCGCCGGGAATCCTGCGAGCGCCAATTCCGCAGGCGAAACGCGCTCTTCGAGTAGCGCATCTCCGCGATCGTCGCGGGCACGGTCGCGAGCATCAGGCCGAGCACCGCCCAGGCGCTGAACTCGGCGAGGAGTGCCGCATAACCCAAGAGGGTGAGCACGCTCTGCACGAGCGAGAAGCTCTCCGTCACGAGCGAGACCGGCCGCGACGAAGCCTCGCGCCGCGCGCGCGTGAGCCGGTCGTAAAATTCCGGGTCCTCGAAGTCGCGGAGCTCGAGCCGCACGGCGCGCTCGAGGATGGCCAGGTTCACGTCCGTGCCGAGGCGCGACGCGAGCACCGCGCGCACGAGCGAGAGCCCGCGGCCGAGCGTCGCTTGCAGCACGACGAGCGCGAGCTCGAAGCCGACCCATTCGAGCGTCGTCTGGCGCGAGCGGGCGACCACCGCGTCGACGATGCGCTTGCCGGCCCAGGCGACGGCGGGCGGCGCCGCGGCGGCGAACAGCGTGAGGAACGCGAGCGCCAGGGTGAGCGCGCTCGACGAACGCCAGACGAGCACGAGCGCCCGACCGAGATACGAGAAACTCTCGCTCACGAGTTTACGGAGCGGCTTTTTCGGTGCGGCGGGGCGAACGGGCGGTGGCGTCATCGGGCCGAAACGCGGGGTGCGGTCGAGCTTCTATAGACCCTCGAGCCGCCGCGAGCAGTAGGGTAGACTGGCTTGCGATGGGCTTACTTCGCCTGGGCGCTTTCTCGGCGGCCGTTTCGCTCGCAAGCTGCGGCAGCACCACGAGCCCCACGGCCACGACCGACGAGCCGCCGCTCTACATCTGCCAGACCTTCACGCCCTGCCACGACGGCAACGTCGTCGGCCGCTGGAAGCTCGATCACGTCTGTATCGACCAAGACTCCGTGCAGATGTCGACCTCGTGCGGTGACACCAAAAACTCGAGCTCCGTCACCGAAATCACGGGGTACACCGCCACCGGGACGCTCGACATCGAGGCGGACGGCAGCGCGAGCTTCGAGACGGACGAGCACGCTTACGAGCGTTTGACCCACCCGGCCGCGTGCAGCTCGGACCCGACGGCCGCCACCGCTTTCTGCGACAACGAGCGCGACTCCGGCGCGAGCTGCACCCTCACCGACGGCAGCTGCGACTGCACGTGGGTGAGCGAAAGCATGTGGCCCACGCCGACCTCGACTTACCACGCCGGCGACGCCAGCATCTTCGGCCTGGACTATTGCGTGAACGGCGCCGGCCTCACGCTGCGCAACGAGATGGGCGCGAGCGGCGGCGACTACGTCTTCGTCCCGGAGTGAGCGGCGAGCGCGCTCACCAGCTGCCCTGATTCTGCATCGACGCCCACGGCTCGGCCGGCGCGAGCGCGCCGCCGTGTTGCAGGAGCTCGATCGAGTGGCCGTCGGGAGATTTGATGAACGCCATGCGTCCGTCGCGCGGCGGTCGCAAGATATCGACGCCGGCCGCCTGCAGGCGCGCGCACGTCGCGTAGATGTCGTCCACGCCGTAGGCGAGGTGGCCGAAAAAACGCCCCGTCGGGTACGGCTCGGCCTGGTCCCAATTGTACGTGAGCTCCACTTCGCCCGCGTCGCTCGCGGCGCCGGTCGTCAAGAAGACGAGCGTGAAGCGGCCTTTCTCGTTCACGCTGCGCCGGGACTCCTTGAGCCCGAGCTTGTTCACGAAAAAGTCGAGCGCGACGTCCAGGTCGCGCACGCGGAGCATCGTGTGCAGGTAGCGCATGGCAAAACCTCCGAGGCGGTACGAAACCGCGGCGATTTCGGATTTTTGGGTGGGCGCTCGCTCGAGTCAACCACCGCCCGCCATCACGCGGCGCCGGAGCTCTTGGTCGAGGCTGCCGCTGGCGACGAAGGCTGGATACGTGCGGCCCGCCACCATGTGCGCGTAAATCGGATCCGCCTCCCCGAGGTTCAGCGCGAGGCCGGAGATGTACTCGAGCTTCAGGCTGAAGTCGCGGTTGATGGGCGTGCCGGCGAGCCAATTCTTCATGTCCGAGCCGCTCGCGCCGTACATCGCGAGCAGATCGACGACGTTGTCGATCTTCACCTCGGCGAGCGATTGCTTGATGCGCGGGTTTTCGTCGATGCGCCGCTGGATCGACGCCACGTCGAGCCGGAGCGGCGCTTCCCCGCCGACGAGCACCACGTCGTAGCCCTTGCCGCTCGTCTGCGTGTTCCACACCGTGCCGTTCGGGAACGCGGCCATGAACGTCTGCATCTGGATCTTGATGGCAAGCTCGCTCGTTTCGTAGAGCGGCACCCACTGCGTCGCGAGCCCGCCCGGGTTCAGCTTGGTGCGCACGATCTCGTAATACTCGCGTGAAAACAGGATCGAATTGCCGCGCACCCACGGGTGGATCGGATCGGACGTGATGATGTCGAACTTCTCGTGCGTGGTCGCGAGGAAGTGACGCGCGTCGTCGAACACGACTTCGACCTTCGGGTTGTCGAGCACGTGGTAGTTCGCCTCGCCGAATTGCCGCGTCGCGCCCACGACGCGCGGCTCGATCTCGCAGATGACGATGCGCTTCACCTCGGGATAGAGCGAGAGCGCGCCCGCCGAGATGCCGCCGCCCATGCCGACGACGAGCACCGATTGCGGGTGCGGGTGCGGCAAGCCCGAGAGGTGGCCGATCAAGCGTTCGGTGCGTAAATCGGCGGGGTTGTCGGTCGCTTCGACGCGGCCCGCGACGTGGAAGTTCTTGTAGCCGTCCGGGCCGACGTGCACGGCGACGGTCGAAGCCGCGCCCTCGCTCACGTACGGGAAGCGATCGTGCAAGTCGATCCACCAGATGTAGCGGCCGTGCGCGAGGAACACGGGCGAGAGGCTCGGAACGAGCGCCGCCGCGAGCGCGCCGGCCGCGAGCGCCCACGTGGGTTCGATGCCGCTGCCCTTGCCGGCCCGGCCGCCCTGCGTCGCGGCCCGGGCGAGCGCCTGGAACGCGACCGCCGCGGAGACGCCGGCGAGCCCGGCGAGCAATTGTCCCGCGACGCCCGAGCCGTAGCTCGGGATGATCCAGAAGCTCACGCCGAGCGACCCGGCGATCGCGCCGATGGTGTTCGCGGCGTAGACGTACGCGCTCGAGCGGCCCGTGTCCGCGCTCGACGCCGCGGCCGCCGCGAGCGCGAACGGGAAGCTCGCTCCCCAGAGCACGGCCGACGGCAAGATGACGACGACGGCGCGAACCACGTGCAGGCCGTGGAGCGCGAGGAGCGGCGTGATGTTCGGCGGCGACGCGAACGGCAGGTAGCGCGCGAGCACGAGGCCCGAGAAGAACAACGCCGGGACGAGCAAGAGCTGAGTCCAGCCGAGCGCGCGCGCCGCTCGCTGGCCGCGGCGCAGGAGGTACGCGGCGAGCGCGCTGCCGAGCCCGAGCCCCGCCAAAAACACCGCCAGGATGATGGCGAACGCGAAGACGGTCGCGCCGAAGAGCAACGTGAGCAGGCGCGTCCACAGCACCTGCGCGCCGAGCGAGGTGAGTCCCGACAAGCCGGCCACGACGTAAATCGCGCGCACGTCGATGCCCGCTCCCGTGCGCTCGAGGCGGGGTTTGCCCGGCTTGGCGGCGCCTTTCGCGGTGCTCGCGCGGCTCCGCACGGCGAGCGCGTGGGGCGTCGTCCGCGCGAGCCGGACGCCGAGCCCACCCACGAGGAAGTTCAGCGCCGCCGCCGCGCAGGTCGCGACCCACACGTCGAAGAGCGCGAGCAGGTAGAACGCGGCGAGCAAGCTGCCGAGCACGGCGCCGCCGGTGTTCGTGGCGTAGAGCCAGGCGAGCGCCGACATGCCGCGGCGCCCCGGCGGATAGCGACGGGCGATGGCGGGCAGCGTCGCGCCCATGAGCGCCGTCGGCGGCAGGAGCAGCACCGTCGCGATCACGCCGCGCAGCGCGATGCCGAGCGCTCCGTAGCCGACGAGTCCGAGGTACACCGAGCGCACCGCCGGGAGCACGAGCGGCATGAGCAAGCCGCACACGCCGACGCCGATTTCGAGCAAGCCGTAGACGCGCAGCGGGTGCCGATCGGGCGGCACGTAGCGCGGGAAGAGCAGGCTGCCGAGGAACATGCCGCCCATGAAGCTCGCGAGCACGATGCCGACCGACAGCGCGGACGCGCCGATCACCAAGCGCATCAGGTGGAACCAGATGACCTCGTAGATGAGCGCCGCGCAGCCGCTGCCGAGAAACATCAGCCGCAACACTCGCTCCGTGGCCGCGGTGCGAGCCGCCTCGCGTTCGAGGCGCCGCCGTTCTTCGCTGCGTTTGGGCTCCTTGGCGCTCGTGCGCCGGAGGCTCGTCCCGATGCCGAACACGAAGAGGACGCCTGCCGCGAGCAGGAGCGGCAAGCGCGCGGGGCCGTTCGTGTCCTCCTCGAGGGGAATCATCGGCCCGGCGCTCGCGTCGTCGCTCGCCGGGGCGATGCCGCCGCTCGGACCCTCGACGCGAAAGGCCGGCGGAAACGGCACCGGCGCCGAGCAGTAGGCGGCAAGCTCGGCGATCGAGAACGCGCCGTCACCGACGCCTTCGCTCACGCGCAGGAAGCGCACGCTCGCCGGCGCGAAGCGCAGCGTGCGGCCGCGCAGGCCGTGGCCGAGTCGCCGTACGTTCTCGAACTCGCCGAGCGGGCGATAGCTGCCGGGCGTGCCGTCGAGCGAGCCGCTCAGTCGATACGTGTCGTTGCCGTCGGCCTGAATGTACGCGGCGCTCAGGCTGCGCGGCGCGCCGAGATCGTAGGTGAGCGAGCCGGCACCCGTGAACGTGACCGCTTCCGCCGAATCCCACGGCGCGCCGTCATGACCAATCGCGCCGTCGGTGACGTGCGCCGTCGAGCCCGTGATGTTGTCGGTTTCGGCCGGCGCCCTGCCCGCGAGCAGATCCGTGGCGTCGCAGGGGGGCGTGCTCGCGGGTTGCGCGAACGCCGCGCCGGCGAAGAGCAACGCCGAAAAAAAGCTTAAAGCCTTGAACGCGCCGGACAGAAAACCGTGCGACATGACCGCAGTCTTGTACCCGAATGCGGGAAAAGGTGCGCTCTTGCCGGCGTCGATTCGCTCGGGCACGCCGCGCCGCGTCGCTGAACTCGCTCCGTCTTCGGTGCTTTTTCCGCGGGTTCGAGAACCACCGCAGTAACGTTGAAGTGACGCCGTTCGTTCGCGGGTCCGCTCCGAGGCGGACCGCGGACGGTCGAGACGCGCGCGCTCAGTTCGAGAGCGCGACGGTGACGATCGAGCGGGCGGGTACCTTGAGCACGCCGGACGCCGAGAGCGAGCCGAGATCGGCCCCGCGCTCGACGCCCCCGAACACCGTGCGCGAGACGCTCGAGTGCATGAAGTTCGTCGTCTCGCCGAGGTCGAGCTGGGTGTCGAGATCCGTGTTGCCGCCGTTGACGAGGATGACCGTCAGCGCGTCGCCCTTCGGCGAGATCCAGCCCGAGCTCAGGAGCGCCGACTCGCTCGAGCTCACGTCCACGCGCGTCCAGCCCGGATCGGTGTGGAGTGCGAAGTGTTGCATCGCGTAGTACGGGTCGAGCAGCTTGAAGTCCGTCGAGCTCAAGAACACGAGCGCGTCGGGGTTCGTCGCCGGGCCCGTCGCCGAGCTCGTCAGCGTCGTCTGCAGGTACGTCGACGCGCCCTCCACCACCGTCGCGTAGTAGATGAGCATGGCGGTGCCGAGCCCGTCCGACTGCATTTCCGTCTGGAAGATCGGCTTGCTCGCGTCCGCCGACAGCGCGCCGAGCGCGTTCAATTCCGTGAGATCGACGTTCTCCGGATCGACGTTGTAGAGGTGGTGCGCGAGCGCGTCGAACGACGAGGCGTCGAGCACGCTCACGTAGTCCCCGACTTTCGAGAAGTCCGCCGTCTCGGGCGCGAGGATTTTCGGGGGCATCGCGAGGCCGTCGAGCGCGCTCACCGTCGCGGCTTGAGCTTCCGCGAAGCCCGGGTACGAGACCGACACGGACGAGCCGGCGACCGTCACCATCGTGCTGCCCTCGACGGGCAAGAACACGCACGCCTCACCGAGCTCGGAGGAGGTCGGCAGCCAGTCGGGGTTGTTCTGAATGCCGATGTAATCCGGCGTGACGCCCGCGGCGGCGTAGGCGTCGAGGCCCTTGCGCAAGTAGTCGGCGAAGCCGGCGTAGTTGAAGCCGCCCATCCCGTCGTGCGCGAGGGTGCACGAGCCGGGATTGCCGCTGCAATTGGTTGCCGCACTCGCCTTGAGATTCGCGGGCGGGCTCCACGAAGTCATGATCACGGTCGGCATGCGGCCGAGGCTCGCCTCGGCGGCCGCGAGCAGCGACGTGGTGGTCGTGATGTCGTCGTCCTCGGTGCCGCCGTTGCGCATGCGCAGCCGCAGCACGTCGAGGCCGAGATCGGCGAACATCGTCTTATAGAGCTCTGCCTTCTTCGGGTGCGAGGTGATCTCGGCTTGGCCGTACGCGATGGCTGCCCCGAAGCCGGTGAGCGTCTGATACTGAGTGTGCGCGTCCACGCTCACGTGGGCGGCGGGCGTCGGCGACGGCGTGCACACGCCCGCGACGCACATCTGCTTGTCGGGGCAGCCGCTGACTTCACAGCGCGGCATGCACATGCCCTGGTCCGGCGCCGCGCTGCCGCCGCACTGGGCGATCGCGCCTTCGTCGCTGCTCGCGATGCAGGACGCGCCGGCGATGGTGGAGCACCCGGTGTCGTCCGAGCAGGTGCTCGTGCACACGCCGCACACGCAAGCGAACTCGCTGCTGCAGTCGGCGTCTTGTTGACAGGTACGCAGCCAGTTCGTCTGGCTGTCGGTACCCATCGGTCCGACCTTCCCGTTGCAGCCGAGCGCGCCCGCGAGGGCCGCCAGCAGGCACCACGAATGCAATCGAATGCGCGTGCTCACTCGGTCTCCTCTTGGGTCACATTCTGACCGCAATAAAACGTCACGGAGTAAGTTTCGTCAGGACGGTGATCTTTGTTGTAGGCCGCAACTTCTTCCCACATCGAGACGATGTCTTTCCGCACGGTCGCGAGGAGCTTGCGCACCTCTTGCTCGCGGGGGTGGCCCGGCCAGAGATCGAAAGAAAGGGTGGTCCCGCCGATCTCGTCGGCCGCGGCCGCGATGTGCCGGCCGCTCACGGCCTTGGCGGCGAGCGCCTTCAAGACGGCGCGGTGGTGATCGACGACCGCCGCTTCCCACCCCGCTGCTTGACCGACGGGGATGAGGCAGCGCTCGGTCACGCAGTACGTCCCGTCCGGGCGCTGCTCGATGCGAACCCGCTCGTCGGCGACCAAGCGATCGAGCGCCGCGTCGAACGCCGACTGCGAAAGCGGCACGATTTCGGCGAGGTCGAGGCGCTTGATCGGGCTCGCCGGGTAGAGATGAACCCACACGAGCGCGGCGTTGGTCTCCTCCGCGTCGAGCGACTCGCTCGCGCCGAGCTCTTCGAGCTCCTCGGCCGTGGCGGTGCGATAACGCGTGTCCCGGCCGCGCCCGCTCCGGCACACGAGCCCGGTTTCGACCAGGTCGTTCAGGATGCTCCGCACCATGCCCTCTTCGTCGTGCTTGAAGTGGAGCAGGATTTCGGCGCGGCTCGCCGACTCGCGTTCGGCGAGGAACGCGTGGAGCGCGCCCCACAGCGTGATGCCGCGCGCCGTCGCCGACTCGCTCAGCCGTTGCACCTTTTGCTGGTAGGAGCGCAGGGCGAGCCCGAACATGTCCGCGATGACTTTCTTGCCGACTTTCTGGCGCTCGAGCTCGCGAACGAGGCCGACGAACACCTCGTCCGCGACGTGCGACAACGGCGAGCGAACACCGTCCGCGGTGGAGAGTTGGGCAATCAGGACCATCGTTTGCCGAACGATGGCGTCAATCAGGATCTGCGCGTTCACCGTGCCCGAGCCCCACCGAGAGTGACGCCACGGGTTCGGGCGTTGGACATGAGGGGAGAGTCCGAGGATACAGCCCGCCGCTTACGACGGGGGGCGAAAATTCTCTCGCTACAAAGGTTCAATGTTTTGCCGGGGGGTGTGAAAGCTCGAGGCGCGCGACGCGCGTTCGAACGCAAGCTCGCAAGCATGACACGCGTGGGATCGAGCGTCCCGTCGCGTGCGTTTTCGGAAACGATCTCTGCTTCGGATCGCATCGGATCGCGTGAGGCGCGTGCGCGCGATCACGTCCAGCACGCCGCAAACGTTGGCGCCAAAGTGAACGAATCGGGGCGCAGATCGGAAAGATTTTGGCTGCCGCGGGTGCCTGGGTGACCCCGCGTGCGGTACCCTCGAAGGCACGGAGTCATCATGCGCGCTCGGAGTTTTCGCTCATCCGCGGTCGCGTGCTGTGCCGTCGGCAGCTCGCTCTTCGTCCTCGCGTGCGGTAGCGGAGGGTCCGGTGGCTCGCACGGCGGTGCGCAAGCGGGCGCCGCCGCGATGAACACGGGCGGTTCGAACGCCACGTCCGACAACGGCGGCTCGGACGCGTCCGGCGCGACGGGCGGCACGAGCGCGACGGGCGGCACGAGCGCGACGGGCGGCACCGACGGCTCGAGCGGCGGAACCTCGAGCGGCGGAACCTCGAGCGGCGGAAGCGGCGGCTCCACCGGCGGGACGACGGCGGGCGGCGCCGGTGCACCCTCCGCGTCGGGGGCCGGCGGCTCGACGAACACGTCGGGCAGCGGCGGCGCAATGGCGAGCGGCGGTTCAGGGAGCGGCGCCGCGGGCAGCTCCGGTTCGAGCGCGAGCGCCGGCGCGAGCGCCGGTGGCACCGCCGGAGCGAGCGGCGGCACGGGCGGGATGCTCCCCGGCGCGGTCCCGAGCATGGGTTGCGGCAAGGCTCCGCCGCCGACGGGAGCGCAGCAGATCGACGTCGGCGGCACGACGCGCGATTACATCCTGCGCCTGCCGGACGGCTACGACGAGAACACACCGCACCGCATCATCTTCGCGTTCCACGGCATGCAGGGCTCGGACACCCAGGTCGACAACGGCGATCCGCCGAACGCGGGACTCGACCCGACGGGTCCGTACTACGGCATCAAGGATCAATCGGTCGACACCATCTTCGTCGCCGGGCAGGCGTTGAGCGGCGGCTGGACGAACACGAACGGTCGCGACATCGATTACGTGAAGGCGCTCGTCACGAACCTCGAAGGCACGACGTGCATCGACACGAGCCGCGTGTTCGCGACCGGCTTCAGCTACGGCGCGATCATGACCATCACGATCGCGTGCAACATGGCGGACGTCTTCCGCGCCGTCGCGCCGATGTCCGGCTCGCTCCAAAACGGGTGTCCCGCGGGCGACCAGATGATCGCTTATTGGGCTTCTCACGGCACGATGGACACGACCATCGACATCAGTAACGGGGAAGCCGCGCGCGATGAATTCGTGAAGCGCAACCAGTGCAGCATGACCACGCTGCCGACGACGCCCGACGGCTGCGTCGCTTATCAGGGTTGCGCGGCGGGTTATCCGGTGAACTGGTGTCCATTCGACGGCATCCACCAACCGCCCCCGTTCTCGGGCCCGGCGATTTGGGCATTCCTGTCCCAGTTCTGAAGTGCGAGAAACCCTCGAGTTTTCGCGAGCGGGGGCCGCTTCTCTTGTCCGACTCTACCGATAGGTATATGAGTACCCGAAGCATGGGCCCTCTGTCGCTCGGCTGTCTAGGGGCCCCGCCAGGGAGCGGGAAGCATGAACTCATGGAACGGGAGAGCCAGCGCGCGCGATCCGATCTCGTGCGCCGAGGACGGGCGCGCAGCCCTGTCCGGCGAGCTCGCGGGCGCGCTCGCTAGGGTACGCGTCGCCGCACGCTCCGCCGCGAACGCGGAGTCCCACGAGCGCCGGTCACTCGACCTCAAGGACGTCATCGGCGAAGCGCGCATCGCGCTCGCCTTGAGCGCGTCGCTCGAGGCGCACTCGCGCGGCGAGCGCGTGAGCGAGGCGAAGATCGTCGCCGGCCCGTCGCAGGAGCCGCCGAGCGGCGCGCGCGGCAACGAGTGGCTCGTGCGCACCGTCGTTCACGACCTCAACAACATGTTGCTCGTGATCCAGAACTGCGCCGAGGCGATGAAACACCAGCCGGCGCTGGTCGTGCGCGAGGCGAGCGTGGTCGACGACGCCGTCGCGCAGGCGACCCGGCTCGTGGCGAAGCTCTTGCCGCCGGATTCGACGGTCGGGCGTCTGCCCGGCACGGACCTGTCGCAAGCCGTCCTCACGTTTTCCGGCGTGATTCGTTCGCTCGTCGGCGAGCACGTGTCCGTCGTCACGCGCCTGGCGTCCGGCCTGCCGCCCGCCCGCTGCGAAGAAACGGCGATCGGCCGCGTGCTCTCGAACCTCGCGACCAACGCTCGTGACGCCATGCCCGACGGCGGCACGCTGACGCTCGAAACGCGCGAACAATCGGCCCGGCCGCCAGAAGAGCTCGACGGCGAATCGCGCCCGTTCGCGGTGCTCACCGTGTCGGACACCGGCCGCGGCATGGATCCGGAAACGCGCGGCAAGGCCTTCGAGCCGTTCTTCACGACCAAGCCCGCGGGCAAGGGCACCGGCGTCGGCCTCGCTACCGTACGCGAGATCGTGAACGGCGCGGGCGGCTTCGTCGAGATCGAGACCGGCGTCGGTCGCGGCACGAGCGTGAGCGTCTACCTGCCCTGCTTGAAGCCCGCACACTGAAAGTGCGCTGCGCTCGACGCCGAGCGCGCGCGAGCGCTGGGTATACCTATAGGTATACATGGTTTCGGGCGCGCACCACCTATCGGTGGTTCACCGAAGAGCGCTCCGCGTCTAGCCTCGGCGGCGTGCGGGAAGGACCGTTTCGGAGGAACTTCGGCCGAGCGGTGAAGACGGCCCGCGAAGGGCGCGGCCTCACTCAGCGCGAGCTCGCCGAAGCCGCGCGCATCGCGGACAAGTATCTTTCAAGGATCGAGCTCGGCATGGCGACGCCCTCGGTGTACGTCGCGAGTCGCTTGGCTCAAGCGCTCGGCGTGAGCGTCGACGCGCTCATCGTTTCTTCACCGAAGCTCGCGGACCACGAGCTCGCTTCGGTGTTGCGGATGTTGAACGCGCTCGAGCCTTCCGAGATCGAGCGGGTGCGGCGGATCCTGCTCGAGGTGCTGCGCTGACGAGCTTCTCGAGCAGGCTCGGCTGCTCGATCAAGCGGCTCAGGAGGATCTCGATGAAGCGAGGGAAGTCGCGTTCGACGGAGGCGCGCGGCCGCCCGCTCGCCCGCGCGACGCCTTTGACGAGCGCCTGGTACAGCGTTTCCGGGCAGAAAAAGTAGATTTCCGATGGCCTTCGACCAGGCATGTGCCGCTCGCCTCGGCAGAGCACCATAGTCGCCTCGCCGCCGCCGCGCAGCCCGCACACCCTTCCGGGAGTCGATGTCCGATGGCTTGTACGACTTTGGCGGGATTTGCGCCAAGTTAGCGAAAGAGAGCGCGCAGCACGCGCTCGGCCTGCTCCACTTCCGAGCGCGAACGCTCGGCGAGCACGCGCAGGAGCGCGCTCGTGTGGGGCGGCGGCGGCGACGCGGCGGGCAGCGCCAAGAGCTCCTCGAGCCGCACGTCGAGCGCCTGCGCGAGCTTCAGCACCACGAGCACGGAGGGCGTCGCGAGCGCGCGCTCGATGCGGGACAGGTACTTTTCACCGATGCCCGCCTTGCCGGCGAGCGCGCGCTGCGTGAGCCCGCGCGCCGCGCGCCATTGCTTCAGCGCGCGGGCGAGGCTTGCTCTGAGCGCACGTTCCCGCATGGTTCGCCTGACTCCACCGAGTATGGGATTCTACTCGAAGTCGCGCCGCTGCGAAGCGGGCACCCGCCGGTGCTATGCACCGCGCATGGATTTCAAGCTGCTGCTCACCACTTTCGCCGCCGTGTTTCTCGCCGAGCTCGGGGACAAGACCCAACTCGCAACTTTGGGTTTCGCGAGCAGCGGGAGCTCGCGCTGGGCGGTGTTCATCGGCTCGGCCGGCGCGCTCGTCTGCACCTCGGCCATCGCGGTGCTCGGAGGCGAGGCCGTGACTCGCGTGGTGTCACCCCTCGTGTTGAAGCGCGTTTCGGCAATCGCGTTCATCGCGATCGGAGCGTGGATTTTGGTTTCGACACGCAACGGCGGCTCTTGAGTCAAAATTCGATTCACCGTTGCGCAATTCGCGCAAACCTTTGCGGATCCGCACATGCACCCGCGAGTCGCGAAAGACATGCGCGGATTTGGTAACTAATAACCATGGAAATTCGACGCCCTCGGTGACTAGGGTGCGCGCTCGGGTGGGGACTTAAACCGAGTCCGCGTGTTCGTCTGGAGGAGTGTCTCAATGACCGTGAAGTCCGCAAAGAGCGTGTTGGGCGTGATGTTGGTCGGTGCCGCGATGGGCTGCGCCGCGGTGACCGATGGTTCCGATCCGAGTGCGGTGAGCACGAACGGTGACGCGCTGCACGGCGGCCGGCCGGGCTGCCACGACGCCGGAACGCGGTTCTTCGTGCCGACTCCCGACTCGGGAGCGACCGATCAGGTGAAGTCCTTGCTGCGCGCTCGCGATCTCAAGGACGCGCTCCTCGTCACGGAGATGATCACGACGCCGCAAGCGTCGTGGTTCACAGGCGGCACGCCGGACAGCGTGAAGAAGGACGTGAAGAAGCTCGTGAAGACGGCCTCGCTCGTCGGCACGGTGCCCGTGCTCGTCGCGTACAACATTCCGTTCCGCGACTGCGCGCAGTTCTCGGCCGGCGGCGCGACCAACGCCGCCGACTACGCGGCGTGGATCGACGGCTTCGCGAGCGGCATCGGCAGCGCGCGCGCGGTCGTGATCCTCGAGCCGGACAGCTTGGGCATCATCCCGTACAACACCGACATCAACGGCAACCTCGAGTGGTGCCAGCCGGCCGAGGCCGATCCGACGACGGCCGCGTCCGATCGTTACGCGATGCTCAACGCCGCCGTCGATCGGCTGCTCCAGCAACCGAACGTCGACGTTTACCTCGACGGCACGCACGATCGCTGGCTCGGTGCCGGCGACGCGGCGAGCCGCCTCGTCAAGGCGGGCGTCCAGCGCGCGCAGGGCTTCTTCCTGAACGTCTCGAATTTCCAGCCGAGCAACGAGCTCGAGAAGTACGGCACCTGGATTTCCGAGTGCATCGCCTTCGCCAACGACACGGAAGAGGGCGGCTGGCGTCTCGGCCACTACGACTGGTGCGCGAGCCAGTACTACCCCGCGAACGTCGACGACTTCACGACCTGGTCGGCGACCGACGACTGGTACACGTCGAACCTCGGCACCGCCGTCGCGACCACGCACTTCGTCACCGACACGAGCCGCAACGGCCAGGGTCGCTGGATCCCGCCGAGCGACGCCCCCGCCGGCGACCCGCAAGATTGGTGCGATCCGCCCGGCCGCGGCGTCGGCTTCCGCCCGAGCACGAACACGAGCTCGTCGCTCATCGACGCCTACCTCTGGGTGAAGATCCCCGGTGAGTCCGACGGCCAGTGCAACCGCTGGGAGCCGGCAGGTTCGCCCGATCCGGTGCGCAACGAGATGGATCCCGCGGCCGGCGTCTGGTTCCCCGACATGGCGCTCGAGCTCGCGAAGAACGCGAATCCGTCGTTCTGAGCGTTTCTTTCGGCGGCACCCGAGCGCTTCCGCGGCGCTCGGGTAGCCGTCCGGGCCGCTTGTTACGGTCGGCCGCTCGTGGCACGTTCCGCGCGCTTTGCTGCGCGCCGGCCGTGACTTTCGTGCGCTCGCGCTGATCGCGGCGCTCGTCGTGAGCGCGACTCCGGCCGTCGCCACGGCGGCCGAGAACGAGCCCGCGGTCGCGAGCGGTGGCAACGAAGCCGCGCCGTCGCGGGGCACGACGGCGCTCGTCACCGGCATCGCGCTCGCGGGCGCGTCGCTCGTGTACGGGAGCACGCTCCTCACGACCGGGCGCGGCCTCGCCGTCAAGCGCGACGGAGTGATCGTGATGGACACGGGGCTCACGCTCACGCCGCTCCTCGCGCACGGCATCGTGGGGGAATGGGGGCGGGGGGCGCTCTTCACGCTGGCGCCCGCCGCGGGCGAAATCGGCATGGCGATCCTGCTCGCCGCGCACCCCGACGCGCCCGTGAAGGGCAAGCACAAAGATCAGCGCATTTACCCGGTGCTGATCACGGTCAGCGTGCTCGGGAGCGCGCTCGGCATCTTCGACGCGGCGCTCGCGGACGAGCGCCTGCCGCACGTCGCCCTGGCGGCGAGCAGTGACGGTTTCGGCGCCGAGCTTTCAGGGAGCTTTTAGCCGCGCGCGGGAAGGATCCGACCATGCTCGACTTCAAGACCAAGCTCTTCGTCTCGGCCGCGCTCTTCGCCGCCGGGCTCGTGCAGGCGACGCTGCTCGGCGGTTGCGCCGTCGTGCCGCAGAATCATCGCGCGGCGTTCGCCGAGCCGGTGATGCGCGACGACGACGCGCTCGACGCCCATCGCAAGCGCAAGCTCTACACCACCCGCGAAGCAGCCGCGGGCGGCGACGGCAAGACCGCCGGCGGCGGCTGCAGTTGCCAGTGACCATGCGGGGGCAAGCCTCGTTCGGTGTCGCGCTCGCCCTGATGCTCGCGCTCGCGCCGGATCACGCGCGGGCGGAGGGCGGCTCGTGGAGCGACGCCGAAGTGCTCGGTAAGAAGCCCGCCGTGCACGTCGACCTCGTGCAGACGCGCGTGAGCGCTTACGACCAGACGGGGCGCGGTTACCAGTCGCAAGCGGGGCCCTTGCAAGGGCCGGGCTCGGAGACGCTGCAGGTCCTGCAGGCGCAAGGCGAGTTCGTCATGTCCGAGGGCGATCACCTGACGCACCGCGTGTGGATCCCGGTCGATCTCGTGACGAGCGCGTCGGCGAACGCGATCGACAAGTATTACGCGAAGCCGGACGTCGTGAGCACCGCGTCGGCGCAGAACATGGCGCAAGAGGTGCAATACGAGCTCACCGACCGCGCCGACGCGGACACGACGTGGACCGGCGGCGTCGGGTTTCACCACGAAGAGCCGTTTCTCTCGTGGTTTTACGCGCTCGAGTACCAGCGCTCGCTCGCCGAGGACAACGCGACCGTGAGCGTCGCCGCGAACGAGGTGCTCGATTGGTTCGACGAGTTCGGCCTCGGCGGGGTGCGTCGCGGTCGCGCCTCGCGTGCCTCGAGCAACCTGAATCTCGGCTTTTCGCAGCTTCTGTCGCCGACCACGCTCGCGGCGCTGAGCTACGGCGTGACGCTCCAGCGCGGCGAGCTCAGCAACACTTGGAACACGGTGCCGCTCGCCGCGGGCGGCCGCGAGAGCGAAGCCTTGCCGCGCGAGCGCGTGCGGCACGCGGCGTCGCTCGCACTACAGCAGTACTTGCCGTGGCACGGCGCGCTCCGCCTGCGCTACCGCTTCTACCGCGACGACTGGGACGTGACGGCGCACAGTCTCGAAGCCGAGCTCCGCCAGCGCCTCGCCGACTGGCTGCTCGTCGGCGCGAGCTATCGCTACCACCACCAGACGGGCGTCTCGTTTTTCACGATCAGCGCGGTGCCGTCGTCCTCGCCTTACGCGACGGCCGACAGCGACCTCGCGGGACTCTTCACGCAAACGATCGGCGGCAACGTGACCGTGAACCTGCCGACCGAACGGCTCGGAACGCTCTTTCTGAGCTGCGGGTTCGACCATTACTTCCGTTCCGATAAGCTTCGCGTCAACGTGGCGACATGGGCGACCGGCTTCCGCTATTGACGCTTCGAGCGCGCGCCGTCGTGCGCCTCGCGGCCGTCGCGTCGTTGCTCGGCGCGTGCGCGCGTCCGCCCGCGCCGCCAGCGGCCGTCGCTCGGTTGCCCGAGGTGCCGGTGCTGTCGCTCGACCACCGCATGGAGTCGCTGCCGGCGGTGACGCGCGGACGGCCCGCGCTCGTCGCGCTCTGGGCGACGTGGTGCACGACGTGCGCGCACGAGCTCGGCGAGCTCGATCGCCTGCAAGCGCGGGTGGGCGGCGACGCGCTCGTCGTCGGCGTGGCCGTGGGCGAGCCGTACGAGCACGTCGCCGAATACTTGCGCACGCGGCGGCTCGCTTACGCTCAGCTCGTCGACGAAGACTTCAAGCTGTCGGACGCGCTCGGCGCGCGGCGCGTGCCCGCGACGTGGGTCGTCGATCGCAACGGCGCCGTGCGCTATTCGGGCGGCGCGCTCGACGCGCGGGCGCTCGCCGCGCTTCGCGACGCCATGGCCGAATGAGAGCCGCCTGACGCCGACGCCGCGATCGAGGAGCGGCGCGGACGCGAGGGGACTCTGGAAAGTCGCTCTTGCTGCGGCGGACGCTTCCGCCTAAAAACCCGCGCGCTGTTTCGGAAGAGGCCTTCCGAGCAGCGTCGGAGGAGTCGATGATGTCGTTCTTGCGTCCGCGCCGCGGGCACTACTTGCTGTTGCTTGGTTTGAACGTCGGTTGCGGGAGCTCGCATCCCGCGGGTCCGACGGACGCGGCGGGCGGAGGCGGCGGCATGTCGCAAGCCGGCGCCGGTAAAGGCGGCACGAGCGGCACGAGCGGCACGACGAGCGCACCGAACGTCGACGCTCGGAACTACACGTTGCTCGGCAGTGTTCAGATGCCGGCCGCACAATGTGATCTCCAATTTTCCGGCGCCGATCACATCCTCCAGGCGGACGACGGGACGCTCTATGCCGTGTCGATCAACGCCGCGATCGAGGTCGAGCCCGGTGCCGCGCCGAAGTCGCTCTTTCTCTTTTCGCAGAGCTCGACCGGGCTTTCCGGCCACTGCCCGACGAGTCTCGTGCTCGCGAGTGACGGCAATCTCTACGGCACCACGTACAACGGCGCGAACAACGGCACGGTCTTCGAGCTCACGTTCGCGGGCGACGAGACGGTCGTCTACTCCTTCGCGCCGTCCGCGACCGGCGACACCACGGGCCTGCCGACGAGCCTGCTGCAGGGCACGGACGGCAGCTTTTACGGCACGACGGCGCTCGCCGGCATCGTCGGCACCGGCGTCGGCGGCGAGATCTTCCAGATGACGAAAGACGGCGTCGTCACGGCCCTGACGACGCTCGAAACCATGGACGGAGTAGAGCCGCGCGCGCTCCTCCAGGCGAGCGACGGCAACTTGTACGGCGTTTCCTGGGGCGGCGGCACGAACGGCGCGGGGACCGTTTTCCGCGTCGCGCTCAGCGGCGATCCGGCGACGTCCGGAACGGCCGAGTCTTTGTACTCGTTCAGTCCGATGGACAATACCGGGCCGACTCCGCTCGCGCTCGTCGAGGGGAGCGACCACGATCTCTACGGAATCACGGAAGGCGGCGGCGCGACGAACGACGGCGTGCTGTTCCGGGTCACGCCTTCCGGCGATTTCAGCAGCGTCTACGAGTTCGACAAGGCGAACCACCTCTACGGTCCGGCGGCGCTCGTCGCGGGCGGCGACGGCAAGCTCTACGGCATCGCGCACACCGACGGCGACGTCGGTGCCGTCTTCGAAGCCGACGAGGACGGCACCGTCACCACCATCCACAGGGCGGGCTCGAACGAAGGGTTTCCGACGAGCCTCGTCGTCGGGACCGACGGTAACCTCTACGGCACCGCGTATTTCTTCGACCCGGAGAACACGGCCGTCGTGACGAGTCAGATCTTCGAGCTCGACTGAGCGCAGCTACTCGCCGTCCGCCGGCCCCACGAGCTCGGCGAGCTCGTCGACGGACGCGCCGCGTTCGAGGGCGGCGAGCGCGGCGGTGAGGCGTTCGTTTTCGCTCTGCGGACGCGTCGAGCGGCTGAAGAGGCGCGCGAAGAGCGAGCGTCCGTCGCGGAGCTTGAAATCGCCGGAGGCGACGCGGGTCGGCGACTCGCGGAGCGCCTTCACGACGCCCGGTGACTCGGCGACGAGCGCCGCGGCGTCTTTCACGAAGGCGCGCTGGGTCGTGCCGAGCTCGCCGAGCGCCGCGCGCAGCGAGTGCTTTTCGCGCGCGGCGGCGAAGGCGAAGAGCAGCGAGAGCTCGCGGCAGCCGAGCTCGGTGGCGTTCGTCACGTGGGCGCCGCCGCAACCCTTTTGGTAGATGTACGACGCTTCGAGCAAGAGCACGCCGAAGCCCAGGGCGACGGCGGCGAGCTCCGCTTCGGCCGCGTCGCGCACGAGCGCCGTCCCGTCGGGGTGACGCTCGACGAGCGCCACCGCCCCGAACGCCGTGGCGAGCCGAGCCGTGAGCACGATGGGGTTGGCGAGCTCACTCGCGGGGACGCTCACGTGCCAGCCGTGATCGCTCTTGCGAAGGCGCGGCTCGGAGAAGTCGACCGCGGGCGTGGCGCACGCGCCGCTGCCGCAACCGCCGGTGCCGCACGCGTCGTCGGCGAGCAGGCGCTCGCCCTTCACCGCCACTTCGACGGTCACGCGCTCGAGCCCGGCGTAGCCCTGCATGCGGGCGGCGAGCCGCTCGACGCTCGACACGTCGCCCGTGAACTCGTCGGGAAAAAATTCGGCGTTCGGCAGGACGAGCAGCGGCTCTCCCGCGGGGATTTCGAGCGCGTCCACGGTCTCCGCGTAGCGCTCGACCAGGGTGCGTACCGCCGCGTCCGAGAGAGGCTCCATGTCGCTCTCGAAGACGATGGCAGATTCGAGCCGACGCCGCCATCCGGCGCGGCGAACCCGCGCCGTTACTCGAGATAGACCCAGCCGATCACGCGGCGGCCGGAGTTCAGCGCGAAGCTCCCGCGCCCCGGTTTGCCGCGCGCGGGCGGCTCGTACTCGAGCTCCCTGAGCTCGTTCGGATCGCCGTCGGGGTCGCTCGAGGCGGGACGCTCGACAACTTCGACGCGCACGCGCAGCCGTTCGACGCCCGCCCGGAGCGTCGACGGATCGAGCGAGAAGTGGCCGTTCTCGAGCAAGAGCCGCGTGTTTTCGAGCAGGTGCCTGACGACGGGCGCGAGCCGTTCGCGTTCGGCGTCGTCGGGATAGGAGAGCTCGCCGAGCTTGCCGTCTTCGTCGACGGGGAGCTCGACGCGCGCTTCACCGGCCGGGCCCGCGGGCAGCGTGAGCCAGCGCGGATCGCCGCGATCGGCGATGCTGAGCGCGCGCGTGAACGCCTTCGGCAGGTGGCGGACGCCCGGCGGAAGCCCTGCGGCGCCGAACGAAGCCGCGCTATTTTCGCTCGGCGCCGCGGCGTCGCTTCGCGCGGTGCCGTCAGCGTTCGCCGAAAGCGCCGGCGCGGAGTCGTGCGCCGGCGCCGTGTCATGAACAGCCGTCGCGTCATGAACAGCCGTCGCGGGTCGCGTGGCGCGCGCCGTCGAAGTCGCCCGCGGTGCGGCCGGTTCGTGCGCCGGCGCGGCGGCGCGCCGCGTCGCGGTGCGTTCGTCCGTGACGCGCGCCGGTTCGACTGCCGCAGCCGGATCGGCTCGTTGCGGAGGAGCGGCGTCGGCGTGTCCGCCGGCGAGGTCGCTCGTCGCGAGCGGCACCGTGTCGACTTCGATGCCGCGCCCCGCCCAGGTGTCGGCGACCCGACGTTCGAGCGTTCGGTGCGTGACGGCGCGTACCTCTACCCACATCCCGAGCAGGCCATGCAGCGTCGCCGAAATCACGAGCGCACTGCGCAGCGCGGAATCTGACAGGGAATGTGCCATCCGAGACACTGAGACAGTATGGGCCGTCCCTGCGTTCCCGGGTCACGCTGGAAGCGTCACGTGACACGCACGAGGTCGAATCGTCGCGGGAGAACGGTTACACTCGTCCATTGGTACACCTCATGAGTCGATCGCTTGGTTTGACCCGCAGTAAGAGCGCCCTGGTGCTCGCCGTGTTCGTCGCGGCGGCGTGTGCCGCCCAAACGGTCAAGCCGACCGAGAGTCTCTCGCCCGAGGATTCGGACGGGACGGGCGGCAGCACCGGCGTGGCCGGGATGACCTCCAATGCTGGAACCGATCCCATGGGCAGCGGTGGCTCGGCCATGGGCACGGGCGGAACGCAGCCCGGAACGGGCGGCGCGAGCACCGGCGGCACCGGCGGCGCGAGCGCGGGCCAGGGGACCGGCGGCACGGGCGCGGGCAAGGGCGGCTCGACGGCGACGGGCGGCACGGGCGGGACCGTCGGCGGCGCCGGCAAAGCGACGGGCGGGAGCAGCGGAACCTCGAGCACGTTCGGCGGCTCGGCGGGCACGCCTACCACGGGCGGCACCGGCGGCAGCCTGGGGACGGGTGGCCGCGGCACGGGCGGAACCGGCACGGCCGGTCGCGGCACCGGGGGCACCGCGACGGGCGGGCGCGCCGGCGGCGTCGGCGGCGGGGCCGGCATGGCGGCCGGCGGTAGCGCGGGCGCGAGCACGGGCGACTGCGTCACCGACCTCGCGAAGAACACCCAGTCGGGCGACCTCGGCAAGAACGCCGTCTGTTACGACATCGCCACGGCCATGATGGGCTACCAGGTCTCGAACCTCGGCACGCGGACGTTCACGATCAACGGCATGCCCCCGCCCACGAACGGCTCCGTGCCCGCCGCGGACGCGAGCGGTCACCACATTTTCGCGTTCGGCACCGCCGACGGCTCGACGAACCAGCCGACGTACACGACCTGGAGCTGGTGGTGAGCCCCGGCCGCGTCTGAGCTAGGCTCGCGCCCTCGCGGAGATCCCCGATGGCGCTCTTTCTCGGTCTCGATTCCAGCACCCAGAGTCTGTCCGCCCTGATCGTCGATACCGACGCCGGGCGCGTCGTCCTCGATCGCAGCTTGAACTACGGCAGCGCGCTGCCCGAGTTCCACTCGCCGCACGGCTTCCTCGAGAACGCGGATCCCGCCGTCAAACACTCCGATCCGCTGATGTGGGTGGAGGCGCTCGATCGCTTGTTCGCCGACATTCGCGCGAGCGGCTTCGACCTCGGCTCCGTCGCGGGCGTGAGCGGCGCCGGCCAGCAGCACGGCTCCGTCTACCTGAAGTCGCCGCTCGGCAAGACGGCGTTCTCGCCGGCGCGCCCGCTGCGCGAGCAAATCGCTCCGCTCCTCAGCCGCGCGAGCTCGCCGATCTGGATGGACAGCTCGACCGCCGAGGATTGCGCGGCCATCGCGGCGGCGGTCGGCGGAGACGCGACGGTCACGCGCGTCACCGGGTCGCGCGCGACGCCGCGCTTCACGGGGCCGCAGATCCGCAAGTTTTCGCGCACTGAGCCCGCCGCCTACGCCGCCACGGCCGAGATTCACCTCGTGAGCTCGTTCATCGCGGGCGTGCTCGCGGGCGCGTCGGCGCCCATCGACTTCGGCGACGGCGCCGGCATGAACCTGCTCGATTTGTCCGCGCTCGGCTGGAGCGAGCCGTTGCTCGCGGCGACGGCGCCCGACCTCGCACCGAAGCTGCGCGCGCCCGTCGCGTCCACGACGCGCGTCGGCTCCATCGCGCCGTACTTCGTCGAACGCTACGGGTTCCGCGCGGGCACGCCCGTCATCGCTTTCACCGGCGACAATCCGTCGAGCCTGGTCGGCATGGGTGCGGCGCTCCCGGGGACGGCCGTCGTGAGTCTCGGGACGAGCGACACCGTGTTCGCCGCGATGCGCCAGCCGAAGACGGATCCGGGCGGCTTCGGCCACGTCTTCGGCAACCCGGCGGGCGGCTTCATGTGCCTCATCTGCTTCTCGAACGGCTCGCTCGCGCGCGAAGCGGTGGCCGAGCGCGTGAAGCTCGACTGGCCCGCGTTCGAGCGCGCGATCCTCGCCGAGACGAAGCCGGGCAACGACGGCAACTGGATGCTCCCGTATTTCGTGCCGGAGATCACGCCGCGCATCGCCAAACCCGACGTGCGCCTCTTCGGTTCGCCCGAGTTCGTCGCTTGGAAGGCTCCGGCGCTCGCCGCGCGCGCCATCGTCGAGGCGCAGGCGCTCGCGATGCGCCACCACTCGGAGTGGATCGGAGAGACGCCGCGCACCTTGCTCGCGACGGGCGGCGCCGCCAAGAATCGCGGCATCCTGAAGGTGCTCGCCGACGTGTTCCAGGCCGAGGTACGCACGCTCGCGGTCGCGAACTCGTCGGCCCTCGGGGGCGCTTTGCGTGCGGCCCAAGCCGTCGAAGGCCGCTCGTTCGCCGAGCTCTTCACCCCGTTTTGCGCGCCCGGCCCCGAGCGCGTCGCGCCGGATCCGAGCGTTCGGCCCGTGTACGAGGCGCTCGGCGCGCGCTTCGTCGCGGAGGCGAAAAAGCTCGGCCACTAGAGCCCCCACCGGCCGCCGCAGGTCGTGCTAGCGTCCGCGCGCTTCACGCATGCCCGCCCTCGTTTCTGGCTTTCGCGCCGTCCGTCTCCTCGCGCTCGTCGCGGCCTGTGCCGTCTTCGGCTGCAACTCGACGGAGGGCGAGTGCCAGAACGTGTGCGAGTGGCAATCGCGTTGCACGGTGGACGCGCTCGGCGTGGACGATTGCTCGCAGCAATGCGTGCGCAACATCCAGGCGCGAAGCTCGGACTGCCAGAACGCGTTCAGCGATTTCGCGAACTGCACCAGCGAAAATCAAAGCTGTCCCGGCGTCGATAACCAGTGCGTGAGCCAAGCCCAGCGCTACATCGACAAGTGCAGCTGCGCCGACGCGACGGGCGCCCTGGCCGAGCTCTGCTCGGGTCAGCGCTGAGCAGCTAAACGCTCCTCGGCTCCGTCGCGGCGCCGAGCCGCGCTCCGTTCGGCTCCGTCAATCCGGACGCAGGCGTTCGCGCCGAGCAGGCCGCGACCGCGTGCAGGCTCCCGGCGCTTGCTTATCGAAAATGATTTTGACTTTCATTTTCATTAACGTTAGACGCCGGCGCATGACTTGGAGCACTCGCGCCCCGTTCGTTCTTTGGCTCGCCTTCGCGCACCCGCTCACGGCCTGCTCGTCAGCCGGGCCGGCGAGCCCGAACGAGCCGGCTCCGGACGCGCCGCCGACGTACGTCGAGAAACCGCTGACTCTCGAGCTCTCTCTCGGCACGCCGGACGCGACGGCCGGCGGCTCGGAGACGCCCGTCGCCGCCGAAACGCTGCAAATCACCGCCCTCGACGGAGCGACCCCCGTCGTCACCGATCTCTGGCTCTACACGCTCGGGCCCGACTCTGAGCTCACGCCCCTCACGGGGTTCACCTCGACCGCGGCGCGCAAGAGCCCCAATCTGCTCATGCCCGCGACGATTGGCGGGGCGGCCTCCGGCCTCGCCCCCGCGGACGACGGCAGCGCGAACGGACTCATGACCGCGACGACGCGCGGCACCTGGGAAAACGGCGCATTCGTCTCGACCGTCACCGGAACCGTGACGGTCTCGTTCCGGGCCGTCGTCGCCGCGCCCATCGTGGTCGTCGCGGGCGTCGAAGATCAGCGTTACGCCGGCGCGGCCGCCATCGACGTCGACGGGAGCGCGCTCGAAGCGCCGAAGAGCGTCGGCCAACCGGAAAAGCACGTCCGGCGCTCGTTCGAGCGCGAGGTGTCGCCGATCTTGGTGAACAACTGCGCGTCGTGCCATCGCCCGGGCGGTCCGGACGACGCCGACTTCTATCTCGTCACCGGTACTCCGGACGAGCTCGTGAACGACAACTTCGCGCTCAAAGAGCAGACGGAGGATTGCGAGGCCGACGACGCCGCCGGCAGTCAGGAGCTCGCCGACTGCATCGCGAAGATCGACAAGGCCGAGTTTCTGGTCGAACCGGGCGCGCCCGGCATCTCGGACTTGCTCGTTCGTTCGCGGCCGGACGAAAACGCCGGCACCTCGCCCGCCGGGCTCGTCTGGTACGGAGGCGGCAACCCGAAGTCACGCTTCAACGCGAAGTACGGCGACCGCCGCATGCCGTCGACGACGCAGAGCACCGACCCCTCGGAATGGCAGGATCTGCCGACGTACTTCGACGTGACGCCCGCCGACTTCCAGATCCTGTTCGACTGGGTCGCGCAGGGCGCCGATCAGTCGGCGCCCTGAGACCCGGGGGCGCGGCTCACTCGACGAAGATGTCGACCGTGGGCCGGAGCTTCGCGCACGCGGCGAGCACGGGATGGATCGCGTGCGCCTTGAACGCGGGGACGAGCTTCTGATCGAGCGCGCGATTCTCGTCGAGGTCGACGTAGGCCTGCTGCGTGATGGTGTAATCGAAACGCGGCGCCCAGCGGCGCGCGCCGAGGCGGGCCGTGGTCGAGCAGTTGTCGATCATGTAGGAGACGCCGCGCGCGTGCATGTACGGGTTCAGTGAATCCGTGCATTCGATGACGCTCTCGTTCGCGATTTCGGAGCCCGGGTGCTCGTGCGCGTAGAGCACGTCGATTTGCGCCATCATCGTCGCGATGTAGACGCCGGCCGTGAAGGGGTGCACCGGGATCTTCGCTTCGGTGCGCTTCTTCCGCACCTCGGCGCCGACCTTCCACGTCTCGGTCCCGTCGATCTTGCCCATCGGGCGGTGCTTCAGGCGCTCGCCCGCGAGCACCACGCCCCTGATCTCGTTGCCGCTCGAGACCTCGTCGTAAATCTCCTCCATCACTTCGCGCGCCGCGGGGTAAGTCGCCGTGTACGCCTTTTCGAACTCCGCCTTGCCCGTCGCGTCGAGCCCCTCGTACACGGCGATGATGCCCTGCTTCGAGATGGTCTTCGAGATCGGCCCCGTGATCGATTCGGCCGAGTTCAGGAACGCGTTCTCGCGCGTCATGCCCTGGCTCACGAAACGCCGGTAAAGCGACTCGATCACGCCGTGCACGGCACCGAGCAAAATGCCGCGCTCGCCGTAAATGTCGGACTTGTATTCGCTCTCGAGCGTGGTCTGGAACGTGTAGGGCGAACCGAGCGCCACCGACCAGCCGAGCGCGATGTCCGTCGCGCGCCCGTCGATGTCCTGCTCGACGGCGAAGCTCGCGTTGATGCCGGCGCCGTTCACTTCCTTCCCCTGAACGTAGAGGCGGCGCACGCTCGGGCCCATGCCCTTCGGGCAGACGGCGACGACGTTGATGTTCGCGGGGAACTTCGCGCCGACGTTCTTCATGTGGCCGAGCAAGAAGCCGTGCGAGAGGCCGAGCGTCGTGCCGGGCCGCATGAGCTCGAGGTAGCGCTTGAAGTTTTCGGCCTGCGCCGCGTCCGAGATGAGGAGCAGCACGAGGTCGCTCTCCTTCACCACGTCGTACTGATCGCCGAGCGTGCCGTTCGCTTGGGTGAAGCCCGCCTGTTCGGCCGCCTTCGCCGAAGCCGAGCCCGCGCGCAAACCGACCTTCACCTTGATGTCGGTGCCCGCGAGCGAGTCCCGGAGGTTTTGCGCCTGCGCGGGCCCCTGCGAGCCCCACCCGATGACGCCGATCTGCTTGATGCCGGCGAAGGCCTTCGGCAGGAGCGAGAAGAGGTTTCTCCCTCCCTTGACGACCTGCTCGCTCTGGCTCCCGAAATCCAGACGCTCGACGTTGAAAACCTTGGAGGTGAAGGACAGCGGCTTCGACATGGGCGAGAGCCTAGCTGCCGGCTCGTGTTGCGCAATGTGATATATTCGCCATATTGTATTGCGAATTGGGCAACACCAAATAACGCACGAAAGCCGCAAGCTTTCTCACGTCCCCATGACCTACGACGAGCTCCACCTGTTCCTGCATCTCTCCCGCTCGCTCCACTTCGGGCGCACGAGCCGCGAATGTCACGTGAGCCCGTCGGCCCTCTCGCGCACGATTCAACGCTTGGAGAGCGAAGTCGGGCGGCCGCTCTTCGTGCGCGATCGCCGAAGCGTCGAGCTCGCGCCGGCCGGCGAAGCGCTGAAGCTTCACGCCGCCGAAACGCTCTCGCGCTGGCAGGCGCTCCGCACGCGCCTGTCCGACACGTCCGAGCGCCTGACCGGGACGATCGGCATCTTCGCATCGGTGACCGCGTGTCAGAGCTTCTTGCCCGACGCGCTCGCGAGCTTTCGTCGCCGTCATCCCGACATCCACATCCGCCTCGAGACGGGTTATGCGACGGACGCGCTCGCCATGCTGTCGCGCGGTGCGGTCGACGTCGCCGTGGCGGCGCTGCCCTCACGCACGCCGCCGGGCCTCGTGTCGCGCACGCTGCTCGTCACGCCGCTCGTGTTCGTCGCGCCCGCGAGCGACTGCGAGGTGAGCCGCCTGGTCGAGGAGCGCACCATCGCGTGGGAGCGCGTGCCCATGGTGCTGCCGAGCACCGGGCCCGGTCGCGTCGGCGCCGAGCGCTTCTTCCGCCGCCGTCGCGTGAAACCCACCATCTACGGTGAGCTGCCGGGCAACGAGGCGATCTTGTCGCTCGTGAGCCTCGGTTGTGGCGTCGGTGTCGTACCGAAGGTCGTGATCGAAAAGAGTCCGCTTCGCGCGCAAGTTCGCGGCCTCGACAGCGAGTCCGATCTCGGTGATCTCGGTGTCGGCGTGTGTGCGGAAAAGAGCAAGCTCCGGAACGCCGTCGTGCGCGCGTTCTTCGGTTCGCTCGAACAGGGTGCACAGGCGTAGTACCTCCTCGCCTTCACTGGGCTATAATTCGAGGCATGCGCTTGCTTTTTCGCGTGCTCGGCCTCGGCTTTGCTTGCGCGGTCGTTCCCGCGGCGTGCGGCGGTCCCGAGTTTTCGTCGTCCGGGAATCAGTCGACCGGCGGCACGGCGGGCAGCGCGACGGGCGCGCGGGGAGGGAGCGCGGGCACGTCCGGTGATTCGTCGCTCGGCGGCATGGCGGGCGTGCCGACCGGCGGCGGCACGGGCGGCACCGCGGGCACGGGCGGCACGGCGGGCGGCGGCACCACGCTCTGCACCGGAGCGAAGGACTGCGACGACACCGATCCGTGCACGGTCGACAGCTGCGGCGCGGACGGCGTATGCGTGCACGAACCGAAGTGCACCGGCACGGACGTGTGCTGCGACGGCGTTTGCGGTCAGTGTTGCAGCAAGGGCGACTGCGACGACCAGGTCGATTGCACCGACGACGAGTGCTTTGCCGGTTTCTGCACCAACACGCCCGGCACGTGTCCGGACCAAAACGACTACTGCTCGCCGACCGGCTGTGTCCCGCGCGAAGGGTGCACGACCGACGCCGACTGCGCCGACACCGATCCGTGCACGGTCGACACCTGCGTCAATCACCTGTGCAGCCACCCCTCCTGTCCCGCCGGCGGCACCTGCTGCCCGGGGAAGGGCTGCGGCAGCTGCTGCAGTGACTCACAATGTCAAACCGCCGACCCGTGCAACCCGAGCACCTGCGGAGCGGATCTGAAATGCTCGACGAGCGCGCTCTGCGGCGCGGGCGATCGCTGTTGCCCGAGTCAAGACGGGACGACGGCCGCGTGCGGCGCGTGCTGTGAAGCGAGCGACTGCCCGGACGACGGCGTGAGCTGCACGGTGGAGCAGTGCAAGGCCGGAACGGGCGGCAAGCTCACCTGCTCGAGCGTGCCCGACGCGTCGCTCTGCATGCCGGGGCAGACGTGCGATCCCGTGAAGGGCTGCTCGTCGAACCAGTGCACGTCGGCGTCGGATTGCGCGGCGCCGAACGTGTGTCAAACGGTCGCCTGCAACAACGGGCGCTGCGAGTACTCGAACCTCTCCTGCAGTCACGGCGAAACGTGCTGCAAAGCGACGGGCAAGTGCGAGGCGTGCTGTTCGAACGACCAGTGCAGCGGGTCGACTCCGCTCTGCTGCCAGACGACGGGCACGTGCGCCGAGTGTTGCCAGGACAGCGATTGCTCGTCGGGACTGATGGCGCTCGCGGCCGGGCCGATCCTCGACGGCGGTACCCTCGGCTGCTCGCACCCGACGTGCAACGCGGGCACGTGCACGACCACCGTCGAGAAATGCACCGACGGCCAGCGTTGCTGCTCCGGCGTCGGGTGCGTGAGTTCCCTACAGACGTCGTGCCCGATCTTGCCGAACTGAGCGCTCCGGCATCGGTCCCAAAACTTTCCGGCGCGCCGGGCGTCCAATAGCTCGTTCCATTCACGGAGGAAGCCATGAACCCGAGCTCTGCGTTCGGGCGCGCCCGAGGTGCGTCCGCGTTTCGCCGCCAGGCCCTGTTTGCGCCCGTTGTCGTCTTCGCCCTCGCGTGCTCGCACCACGCGCCGCTCGCCGACGCGCAGAAGTCCGGCCGCTCGAAGCAGGCGCTGCCCCTCGCCAGCGCGAACACGGCGCCGTCGCTCGTCGAAAAGGTGCCGGAGGCCGCGCCCCCGTCGCTCGCCATGCCGATGCCTCGTTCACCGGCGTTCGCGCTCCGAGAAGGCGGCACCGGAACGCGTGCTCGCGGTGAACAAGGCGCCCTCGGTGCGCCGAGTCCGCACCCGCGCGGCTGGCGCACCGACGCCGCGTATGCGGAATCGAACGGTGCGGGCGCGTCGCAGCCGGCCCCCGCGCGGCCGCAGTCGCCCAAGCCGCGTGCCACCGCCGGCAACGCCTGGGGCGCCGGGATCGGTCACGGCCGGCTCGCCGCACGGAACGCGCCGGCGCCGGCCGACCTCGATACCGAAGGCTACGCGCCGCTCGTCGAAAATCCGTTTCTCGCGGTGAGCGAGCATCCGCTCTCGACCTTCTCGTCCGACGTCGATACGGCGTCGTACAGCAACGCACGGCGGTTTTTGGGTGAGGGGCGCCTGCCGCCGCAAGACTCCGTGCGCATCGAGGAGTGGCTCAACTACTTCGCGTACGGGTACGCGCCCCCGGCGGGTGACGCGCCCGTCGCGATCCGCACGGAGCTGTCCGATTGCCCGTGGTCGCCGTCGCACCGGCTCGTCCGCATCGGCATCACGTCGCGACCCATCGAGCAGGCGAACACGCCGCCGCGCAATCTCGTCTTTCTGATCGACGTCTCGGGCTCGATGATGCCCGCGAACAAGCTGCCGCTCTTGAAGCGCGGCCTGTCGCTGCTCACGCGCACGCTGCGCCCCGAAGACCACGTCGCCATGGTCGTTTACGCCGGCTCGTCGGGGCTCGTCCTGCCGTCCACCTCCGGCGAAGACCAAGACAAGATCCTCGACGCGCTCGACGCGCTCGAAGCCGGCGGCTCGACGAACGGCGGTCAGGGCATCGAGCTCGCTTACCGCGTGGCACAAGAGCATTTCCAGAAAAACGGCATCAACCGCGTCGTCCTCGCGACCGACGGCGACTTCAACGTCGGCACCACGAGCGAAGGCGAGCTCGCGCGCCTGATCGAGGACAAGCGCAAGACGGGCGTCTTTCTCACCGTGCTCGGCTTCGGCGAAGGCAACGTCAAGGACTCGACGATGGAGATGCTCGCCGACAAGGGCAACGGCAATTACGCTTACGTCGATTCGCTGGCGGAAGCGCGCAAGGTGCTCGTGCGCGAAGCGGGCTCGACGCTCGTCACCGTCGCCAAGGACGTGAAGCTCCAGACGGAGTTCAACCCCGCGCGCGTCCAGAGCTACCGGTTGATCGGCTACGAGAATCGCCTGCTCGCCGACCAAGACTTCAACGACGACGCCAAAGACGCGGGCGACATGGGCGCCGGTCACTCCGTCACCGCCCTCTACGAAGTGGTGCCGGTGGGCGCGCCCGCGCCGTCGGGTCAGGCGCCGGCCGTGAGTCCGCTCAAGTACCAGAACGGCGCCTCGCTCGCGCCCGCTGCGAAGGAGCCGGAACTCCTCACCGTGAGCGTCCGCTACAAGGCGCCGCTCGGGAACACGAGCGAGAAGATCGCGTCGGTCGTCGTGGACCGCCCGGTGCCGTTCGCGAGCGCGAGCGCGGACCATCGCTTCGCCGTCGCCGTCGCCGAGTTCGGCCAAATTCTCCGCGGCAGCAAGGCCGTCGGCCGGCTCGGCCTCGAGCAAGCGAGGCAGACCGCGTCCACGGCGCTCGGCGCCGACGCGGCCGGCGAGCGCCGTGAGCTCGTGGCGCTCATCGAACGGGCGGCTCGAATCTCCGGCGACACGACGCGCGAGCCGCTCGTGCGCGCGGAGTGACTCAGTGCGCGGCGACCTTCGGCGGCGCGGCGGACCAGCCGGCGACGTTCTCGGCTTCGCGCAGATCGCGCGCGTTGTAACCCATCAGGTAGAGCAGCGTGTCGAGCCGCTCGTGGTGGTTCAGGCTCATGTCCGCGACGGCCTGGAGCTTCGGCTTGGCGCGGAAGGCGATGCCGAGCCCCGCGCTCTGCAGCATGAGGATGTCGTTCGCGCCGTCCCCGATGGCGATGGTCTGGCCGAGGCGGAGCCGGTACGCCTGGCTCATGTCGCGCAGCACCTGGCTCTTGCGCTCGCCGTCGACGATCGAGCCGCGCACGCGGCCGGTGAGCTTGCCGTCGGCGATCTCGAGCTCGTTCGAGACGGCGAAGTCGAGCCCGAAGCGCGCCTTGAGGTCGTCGACGAAGAACGTGAAGCCGCCGCTCACGAGGCCGATGCGGTAGCCGAGACCCTGGAGCACGCGCACGAAGCGGTCGGCGCCGGGCGTGAGCTCGGAGCGGTCGGCGAGGTTCTTCGCTTGCTCGAAGGGCAACCCCTCGAGCAGCTTCACGCGCTCGGTGAGCGCCTGCTTGAAGTCGATTTCACCGCGCATGGCGCGCGCGGTGATCTGCGCGACTTTCTCCTTCGCGCCGACGAGCGACGCGAGCTCGTCGATGAGCTCGCCCTTCACGAACGTCGAATCGACGTCCATGCAGACGAGCCGCTTGTCGCGCCGGAAAATGTCGTCCTTCTGCACGGCGAGGTCGACGCCGAGCTCGGTGCCGAGCGCGAGTAGCTTGCCGCGAAGATCCATGAGCTCGCCCGGGTCGGGCTCGGTGCCGCGCTTGAGATCGACGATGAGCTCGAGCCCGCTCAACTCCTTCTCGCTGAGCGAGCGGATCTCGCGGATGTTCATGTCGCGCTCGGCCATGAAGCGCGTGATGCGCGCCGTGGCGCCGCCGTCCGCGAGCGGGCCGAGGACCGTCACCGCGAGCGCGCCGGCGTCGCTCACCCCGAGCGCACGCTCCGCGCGGTAAGCGCTCACTTCGAGCCGCAGCCCGAGGTCGGCCACCGCGAACAGAATTTTGCGAAACGCATTCGAAGTCGTCGGCACGTCGACGATCGCCGAGAGCATCAGGTAGCCGTGCAGCACCGATTGCCCGATATCCACGAGATCCGCGTCCTCCTCGGCGATGATCTCGGTGAGACGCGCCGTCACTCCCGGGCGGTCGGCGCCGGCGATGTGAAGAACGATGCGATCGGGGTACTCGTGCGAAGTCATGGGCGGGGGCTATTTAGCATTCTTTGTCGCGTGCGAGTTGAGCTTGCGGGCACGGCGTGGGAGATACCGGCGTGGCCTTCGTGAAGCGCTGCGCTGCGATCATCGGGCTCTGCGCGTGCGCTTGCGGCGGCGCCAAGGCGCCCGCGGCCGCGTCCTCTGCGGGCGAGCCGCCGGGGGCGCCGTCCGCCGACGACCTCGCCGTGGCGTCGCTGCTCGGCGCGGGCGACACGCCTCCGTCGTTCTTCCTCGTTTACGACGCGGCCGCCGACAGCATCCAGCCCTTTTACCCGACCGCGCTCGGGTTCAATCCGGCGGTGGACGACGAGCTCTGGATCACGCTCCGACAGCCGCTCACCGATCAGGTGTGCGACGACGGCGACACCACCGGCTGTCCGTGGCTCATCGGGCGCGTCGCGATCGTGCACGGCGCGACCGCGGCGCCAGGCACGCCCGCGACGTCGGAGGTCAAGGAGGACGCGAACGCGTGGCACTTCATGCGGCGGCCGACCTCCATTTCGTTCGGCGACGACGACACCTTCTCGACCTGCGCCGAAGCGCGCACGAGCAACTACGAGGACGAGGACGTGCCCTACAACGGCCCCGTGCTCTGGTCGGCCGACCCCAGCATCTTCGGTGCGACGCCGCCCGCCGACTCGCCGACGCACAGCACGCACATCGACATGCTGCACGAATCGCCGTACTGCATGGGCGTCGCGCACCAGCGTGACAACGTGTACTGGGCGTTCAACGGCGACGCCGGCTCGCTCGATCGCTACGATTTTCACGCGCCGCACGAGCCCGGCGGCGACGACCACTCCGACGGCGAGCTCGAGCGCTACGCGACCGGCGCCGTCTCGCGCGTGCCCGAGGTGCCGAGCCATCTCGTCTTCGATCCGGACACGGCGCTGCTTTACGCGGCGGATTCGGGCAACGGCCGCATCGTCGCGCTCGACACGACGGCCGGTACGCCCGGCGCCGAAGTCACGACCTACGACCCGATTCAAATCCACGTGAGCATCGACGGCTGGAAGCTCACGAACGTCGTCGCGCCGGGCCGCCTCGCGGTGCCGAGCGGTCTCGCGCTCTACCAAGGCGTGCTCTTCGTGACGGACGCGTTCAACGGCCACATCGTCGCGTACGATCGCCAAGGCCACACGCTCGCCGATCTCGATACGGGCTTACCGGTCGACGCGCTCGGCGGCATCACGATTGGCCCCGACGGCCGCGCCTATGTCGCGGATGCCGCCAATCGCCGCGTATTTCGCATCGATCCGGCGGAGTGACTCGCGGCACGTGACCGAGTAGAAGTCGTAGAGGTGAGGACTCCGCTCGACTGGTCTCGCCTGCGCTCGGCCGCGCTCGCCGTCCTCTTGTTCGCGGCGCCTCTCGGGGCCGAGCCGGCGCCCGCGGCGAGCGTCGGAGCACCGTCAGCCGCGCTCACGGCCGCGCCCCCCGCGTCCTCGCACACGGCGGCGCCCAGCGCGTCCTCGGCACAGGAAATCGCCCCGGCCGGAGTGCAGGCTGCGGCGAGCAATTCGGCGCTCCCCGTCGCCCCCGTGGCCGAGCCGCCGCTCGTGAGCGCTTCGCCCGCGCCCGTTCCGCCGCCGTCTCCGCCGGTCCCGCCCGCTCCCGTCGCTGCGAGCACGGCGCGGAGCGCCCCGCCGTCGAACGCCGCCGCCCCGCCGCCCGCGCTCCCGAGCGCGCCCGGGCCGCACCACGCGCCGAGCGCCTCGGCCGCGCCCCTCGCGAACGCAGAAGTCCTGCTCGGGGACGCGCACGTGTTCGCGATCCGCGTGCCGCGCGGGAACAAGACCCCCGAGCAACGCGCGCAAGCCGCCACCACCGCGCTCGCCGCCGCCGTGGAGCACGTGCACGAAAACGACGTGCGTTACGAGCACCGCGGCGACTTCGCCGTCGTGCTCGCCGGGCAGACGCCGATCGTCGAGCTCGGACTCGAGGACGCGCAGGCCGCGGGCGCGAGCACCGTCGACGTGCACGCGGCGAGCGTCGTCGGCGCGCTCCGGAGCGCCATCGAGAGCGAGCACCGTCAAGCCGCGCTCTCGAAGACGGTCTTCTCGATTTCGCTGCTCGTCTTTCTCGGACTCATCGCCTTCTACCTGGTGCAAAAAATCGGCGAATTCGCCGAGCGCGCGCGGAGTTGGATCGACGCCAACGCGGAGCAGGCGCTCGCCGTGCGCGTGCGCCAGATCGAGGTCGTGAGCCCGGGCACGGTGCGCAGCACCGCCGTCGTCGTGCTCGGCCTCGGCAAGCGCGTCGCGCAGGCGGGCGTCTTTTACGCCTGGCTCGTCGTCGTGCTCTCGCTGTTCGAAGAGACGCGCGACTACACGCAGAAGCTCACGGGCCTCATCGTCACGCCGCTCTCGCAGCTGATGACGCGCCTCGCGACCGGGCTGCCGGTGCTCGCCGTGCTCGTCGTGGCCGGCGCGGCCGTGTTCGTGCTCGTCCGCTTCCTCGGCTTGTTCTTCGACAGCATCGAGCGGCGCGAGAACGTCGTGAGCTGGGTCACGCCCGACCTCGCCGGTCCGACGAGCACGCTCCTCCGTCTCGGGGTCGTGCTCGCCGCGCTCGTGTTCCTCGCGCCGCTCGTCACCGGCAACACCGAAGGCGCGCTCACGCGGACGGGCGTCGTCGTGCTCGTCGCGCTCGGTCTCGCGTCGACGCCGCTGCTCGCGAGCGGCATGCTCGGCGCCATCGTGCTCTTCGGGCGCCGTCTGCGACCCGGCCAACACGTCGAGATCGGCGCCTACGGCGGGCGCATCTCGAGCATCGGTCTGCTCGACCTGCGGCTCGAGGACCCCGAGCGCGCCGAGGTACGCATCCCGCACCTGTACGCCCTCCGCCACCCGACGCGCGTCATCGGCGTGCGTCCGCGTTTCGACGTCGACGTCGCCGTCGCGCCGGGCGTGCCGCACATGGACGTGCAGGGCGTCTTGCTCCGGGTCGCGTCGCGCTTTTCGGACGACGCGCGCGTCGAGCTCGTGAGCGCCGACGCCGAGCGCACGCTCTTTCGCGTGCGTTTCGCCTCCGAACAGCGCAACGCGCGCTCCGAGGTGCAGCTCGCGATCGTCGAGGCGCTCGCGAGCGCCCGCGTGCCGCTCGGACGGCTCGATCGCGGAGCGAACGCGTGAGCGGCGGCATCGCGGTCCTGCTCGGCCTTCTGGTCGTCGCGTTCGTGAGCAGCATGCTCGTCGGCGGCCGCACGATTCGCGGCTTCGGCTTGCCGTCGGGCGCGGAATACCTCGTGCTCGGCGTGGTGGTGGGGCCGCACGGGCTCGGCCTCTTGCCGCGCTCCACGGTCCACGGTTTCCAGCCGATCTTCGTGTGCGCGGCGGCGTGGCTCGCGTTCGTTGTCGGCCTCGGCTACCTCATCGTCGGGCGGCGGCGCGTGCGGCTCGGGCGGGCGCTCGCGGGCATTTTCGGCGCCGGGCTCGTCGGCGCCGGCGTCGCGGCCGCGCTCTTTTTCGTCCTCGACCTGGTCGGGCTCCTCCACGGCTTCGAGCGTCTCGAGCTCGCGCTCGGCGCCGGCTTCGTGGGTTCGGAGACGACCCGCCACACCGTGCGCTGGGTCGCCGAACGCCACGGCGCGCGCGGCAAGCTCAGCGACTGGCTCGCCGACATGGCGCGAGCGAGCGCGCTCGTGCCCGTGCTCGGTCTCGGCATCCTCTTCGCCGTCGCGCCCGACGCGCCGCTCGGCGGGTTCGAGCTTTCGGTGCGCGTCGGCTGCACGCTCGGCATCGGCGTCGTGATGGGTCTCGTCGCCGCGGTCTTGCTCGGGAGCGAATTCCGGCGCGACGAGAGCTGGGGCATTTTGCTCGGCACCTCGCTGCTCGCCGCGGGCGTCGCCACGCGCCTCGGCCTCGCGGCCGTCGCCACGCTCTTCGCGATGGGGCTCACGCTCTCGATCGCCTCGCGGCACCGCCTCGAGATCAAATTCATGGTGCAACCCACGGAAAAACCGGTGCTCTTGCCGGTGGTGTTGGTGGCGGGTGCCTGCGTCGACTTCGATTCGCTCCCGAAGCTCTGGCTGCTCGTCGCCGTGGCGCTCGCGGCGCGCCTCTGCGCGGAGCTCGTGCGCGGCGTGCTCCTCGTCGCGCTCTTGCCCGTCGCGCGCCGGGCGGGGCCGCGCATCGGCTTCGGCATGGCCTCGACGGGCGCCATCTCGCTCGCGCTCGCGTTCACGCTCACCGTGCGCCTGCCGGGTCCCGCGAGCAGCGCGGTGCTGCTGCTTGCCGCGGCGGGCGTGCTGCTCGGCGAGCTCATCGGGCCCGCCGAGCTCAAGCGCGCGCTCGAGCAAGCAGGTGAGACGCACGCGCTCGACGCCGAAACCGACGTGGCGCCGCTCTCCTTGCCGAGCTCGGCCTTGCACGAAGCGGACTTCGCCGAGCGCACGTCCGTCTCGGATTTCCCGGAGGCGCGCCGATGAGCAGCGCCGCGGCCGGCGCCAAGGGTCTCGGCACGCGCGTGGTGCAGGCGCTCGCGCTCGCCGTCACCGTGTGCCTGCTTTTCGGCGCGACCCGCCTCACGCCCGAGCTCAAGGGCGAGCTCGGCACGGTCGCGGGCGTCGGCTTCTTGTTGCTCGCCGGCACCCTGCTCTCCGAGCTGCTCGAGACGATCGGGCTGCCGCACCTCTCCGGGTACCTGCTCGCCGGCATCATCGGCGGTCCGGACGTGCTCGAGCTCGTCGATCATCACACGGTCGACCAGCTGTCGCCCGTGAACACGCTCGCGCTCGCGCTCATCGCGCTCGCCGGCGGCGCCGAGCTCAAGGTGAGCACCCTGCGCGAGGTCGCCAAGAGCCTGACTTACGCGATGCTGTCGCAGAGCGTCTTGGTCGGCGTGCTCATGACCGCGGCGATGTTCTTCATCGGCCGTCTCGCGCCGTTCTTCACGACGCTCGCCACGGTACCGATGTTCGGCGTGTCGCTGCTTTGGGGCGTGCTCTGCATCACGCGCAGCCCTTCCGCGTGCATGGGCATCTTGTCCCAGACGCGCGCCAAAGGGCCCGTCGCCACCTTCGCGCTCGCGTTCATCATGTCCTCCGACATCGTGGTCGTGATCCTGGTGGCCGCCGTGATGATGATCGCTCGCCCGCTCATCAGCGGATCCGGCGGCTTTTCCCTGCGTGACGTGGTGGACCTCGGGCACGAGCTGCTCGGCAGCATCGCGTTCGGCACGACGCTCGGGCTCGCGCTCGCCGCCTACTTGAAGCTCGTCGGGCGCGGGCTCCTGCTCGTGCTGCTCGCGATCGGCTTCGGTCTCTCGGACTTCCTGCGTTACGTCAAGGTCGACGCGACGCTCGCGTTCATGGTCGCCGGCTTCGTCGTGCAAAACCTCACCGCGCAGGGCTCGAAGCTGCTCCACGCCATCGAGCAGACGGGCAACGTCGTCTTCGTCGTGTTCTTCGCGAACGCGGGAGCGCACCTGAACGTGCCGTTGCTCCGGAAGTTTTGGCCCATCGCGCTGGCGCTCTGCGTCGCGCGCGGGCTCGTCACCTACGTCGCGCACCTCGTGAGCAGCCGCCTCGCGGCCGACGAGCCCGTGCTCAAGAAGTGGGGCTGGTCGTCGCTCGTCTCGCAAGCCGGCCTCGCGCTCGGCCTGGCCATGACGATCGCGACCGCGTTTCCGGGCGTCGGCGAAGGCTTTCGCTCGCTCGCCATCGCCGCCGTCGCGATCAACGAGATGATCGGTCCCGTGCTCTTCAAGCTCGCGCTCGACCGCGCAGGGGAAACGCGCCGCGAGGAAGCTGAGATTTCTCGCACCAGTCTGATGCCACCCGCTCAGGTCTGAAACGCGGTCGAGACCCCTTCCAGCACGATTGTATCCGGCCGGGCTCATAAAAATATTCAATGATTTCAGTTGGTTGAAACATCACCAACTAACTCGCTAGGAATTGTCCATTACACTTCGCTCATGCTCGATCCGCTCGTCATCGTCGCCGGAGCCTTCGTCGGCTTCGTCGTTGGCCTGACCGGCATGGGCGGCGGCGCCCTGATGACGCCGATCCTCGTGCTCCTGTTCGGCGTGCAGCCGCTTGCCGCCGTCTCGAGCGACGTCGTCGCGGCGATGGTGATGCGGCCCATCGGCGGCGGCGTGCACTGGCGCCGAGGCACCGTGAATTGGGGCCTCGTGAAGTGGCTCGCGCTCGGCTCGATTCCGTCGGCGTTTCTCGGCGTGCTGCTCTTGCGCAAGCTCGGCGCCGGCGCGGAGCTCGAGTCTCACGTGAAGCTCGCGCTCGGCGTCGTGCTGCTCATCGTCTCGATCGCGCTCGTGGTCCGTCCGTTGCTCGTGCGCAAGCGGCCCGGTGAAAGCCTCTTGCCGCTCGTCGTCCGCCCCGTGCCGACGCTTTTCATCGGTATTTTCGGCGGATTGATCGTCGGCCTCACTTCGGTCGGCTCGGGCTCGCTGATGATCATCCTCTTGCTCGTCCTCTACCCCCGGCTCAAGCTCTCGGAGCTCGTCGGTACCGATCTGGTTCAAGCCGTGCCGCTCGTGACGAGCGCGGCCCTCGGGCATCTCCTGTTCGGCAACTTCAAGTTCGGTCTCACGGCGTCCATTCTGATCGGGAGCGTGCCGGGCGTTTTCTTCGGGGCCCGGCTCTCGTCGCGCGCGCCGGATCACGTGATTCGCCCGGCGCTCGTCGTCGTGCTCTTCGTCTCGGGCGTGAAGCTGCTCGGTCTTCCGGACGCAATGCTGGCCGTCGTCGCGCCGCCCGTGGCCCTCGCCGGTGCCGGCTACGCCTACGTCGCGCATCGGCGGCTCGTCGGCGCGCGCGCCTCGGGCTCGCCCCCGCCGGCGCTCACGGCGCACGGCGGGCAGCCGTCACGCTAGTCGCCGAGAATAATCGACAATAATTTCCAATTCTTATAAAATCTACTAATTCTCTAGGAATTGTGTGATACGCTGCTGAGCATGTTCGACCCGTTCGTCACCTTGGCCGGTGCCTTCGTGGGTTTCGTCGTCGGTCTCACCGGGATGGGAGGGGGCGCGCTGATGACCCCGATCCTGGTGCTGCTCTTCGGCGTCGAGCCGCTCACCGCGGTGTCGAGCGACATCGTCGCGTCGATGGTGATGAAGCCCATCGGCGGCGGCGTGCACTGGAAGCGCGGCACCGTGAACCTCGGGCTCGTGAAGTGGCTCGTGCTCGGCTCCGTTCCTTCCGCGTTTCTCGGCGTGCTCCTCTTGCGCCGCTTCGGCTCGGGTGCCGCGCTTCAAGCGAACGTGAAGCTCTCGCTCGGTGTCGCGCTCCTCATCGTGACGGCCGGGCTCATCCTCAAGCCGTTGCTCGCCGCGCGGAAGAAGCCGGGCGAGAGCCTGTCGCCGCTCGCGGTGAAACCGCTGCCCACGCTGCTCATCGGCATCCTCGGCGGACTCGTCGTCGGCCTCACTTCCGTCGGCTCGGGCTCGCTCATGATCATCCTGCTCCTCGTGCTCTACCCGCGGCTCAAGCTGTCCGAGCTCGTCGGTACCGATCTCGTGCAGGCGGTGCCGCTCGTCACGAGCGCCGCGCTCGGCCATCTGCTGTTCGGAGACTTCAAGCTCAGCCTGACCACGTCGATCCTCATCGGCAGCGTTCCGGGCGTCTTCTTCGGCGCGCGCTTCTCGTCGCGTGCTCCCGATCACGTGATTCGCCCGGCGCTCGTCGTCGTGCTTCTCGTCTCGGGTCTGAAGCTCGTCGGCGCGACGAACCTGCACCTCGCGATCGTCGGGCCGCTCGCGGTCGTGCTCGGCGTGGTCTACGCGGTCGTCGCGGCGCGTCGCGTTAGGGCGGCGCAGCAGCTCGTGAGCGAGCGTCCCGTCCAACTCGGACACGCCGCAGAGTAGCGTTCCGTCACGAGCGCGCGTCAGTAACCGGAGCGCTCTCGAGCAGGCGCACAATCGCGCGCCGTCGAGCGTGACGGGCGTGCGTTTCGAAATCGCGCGGAAAATCCGCGCTGGCGAGAAGTATGAAGGTGTCGAGCATGCGAGACCATTTCATATCGGTTCGCTTATGTTTGGAAGCGCATGCGAGCGCTCATCGTTTTCGTTTCGGTCTCGGCGGCGTCCCTAGCACTGGCGTGTTCTTCACGACCTGCCGCTTCGACTGGGACTGACGGCTCCGGCGGAACGGCGGGAGCGAGCGCCGCTGCGACGAGCGGCGGTCAAGCGAACCTCGGCTCGCCGGGCGGTGCGAGCGGCGGCGCGCCGGCGAGCGCAGGGTCGGCGCAAGGTCAATCGGCCGGCACGAGCGCCGTCGGAACGAGCGGCGCCGCAAGCGGTGGTGCTCCGGCAACGGGCGGCGGCGGCATGCCGTCGGGCGGCACTGCGGGCGGCGCGACCGGGGTCGCTGCCGGTGCGGGCGGCGCCGTCGCGACGACGAGCTGCACCATCACCGTGCAGAAGTCGTTGAGCGAGAAAATCCCGACCGTCGGCATCATCCAGTTTTCGACCGATCTCCCGCAGCTCGACAGCGCCACGATCCAGTTCGGCCTCGACACGAACTACGGCCTCACGGCGCCGGTCGATCTCACCGAGCCGAGCTACCGCACGCTGCTCCTCGGCATGAAGACGTCGCACACCTACCACTTCCGCGTGGTCGCGGTTTCGGGCGGCAAACAATGCACGAGCGCCGACGACACGCTCGACACCGGCGCGGGGCCGAACGGCTTGGCCAAGCCGACGGTCGTCACGAACACGACGCCGGACAAGCTCTACGGCGGTTACATGGTGACCGCGCGCTGGGGCATGAACAACGGCGGTCCCGCGATGATCCTCGACGCCGACGGCGACCTCGTCTGGTGGTACCCCGTCGAGGACGACGTCATTCGCGCGCGTTTCTCCTACGACGGCAAGCGCATGTGGATCCGCAACACCTCCGAAGAGGACGGCGGCGGTTGGGTGCGGCGCGTCACGCTCGACGGGCTCACCGAAGAGAAGTGGGATCTCACGCACACGACGCACGATCTCGTCGTCTTGCCCGACGGCGACGTGGGTCTCATCAGTCATGCGTCGAACGGCTGTTGGGAAGTCACGGAGTTCAATCCGACGACGCAGGATCTCCGCTCGGTGTTCAACCTCGCGGACGCGCACGGCAGCACGATGTGCCAGGTGAATTACCTCGCGTATTACTCGGGCGACGACAGCTTCTTCGTCTCGGATTACGACCAGAGCACCGTCGTCAAGATCAGCCGCCAGGGCGAGCTGAAATGGGTGCTGAACGGCACGAAGAGCACGATTTCCGGCACGAACTGGACCGCTCAGCACGGCATCCACGCGCTCGGTCCCGACCACCTCATCGTGTTCAGCAACAAAGGCGACCCGGGCCAGCCGGACTCCATCGTTTACGAGCTCACGGTCGACGAGACGGCGAAGACCGCGACGACGCTCCTCCGCTACGACGGCGGCATCAGCACGGGCTTCGGCGGCGACGTGCAGCGGCTCGACAACGGCAACCTGCTCGTCACCTACTCGTCGTCGGGCGTGATCCAGGAGCTCGGCCCGGACAACACCGTGCTCCAGTCCTTCAGCTTCCCGATCGGCGGAACTCTGAGCTACATGGAAAAGCGGCGCTCGCTCTACAGCTCGCCGCCGCCGAAAATCAACGGCATCTGACGCGTCAGAGCTCGTTCGTCGGGATGGTGGAGCTCGCGGCCAAGGGCCCCCAACACGTCACCGTGTCGTCGGTGCCGACGGCACAAGGCAAGTCGCCGCCGGTCGCGACGTCGCGAAACGTGCCGACGGGAGGTGAGGTCGCGATGCCGAACGGGGGACTGCCCCAACACGCGAGCGTCCCGCCCGTCTGAATGCCGCAGCCGTAGGCGTTGCCGAAGTCGAACCCGGAGAACGTGCCGCCCGGCGCGACGAGCGGATTTCCGGTGCCGTCGTCCCCGAAGCACGCGAGCGTGCCGTCGGTGCGGAGGGCGCAGCTCGCGTAAGTGTCGGCGGCGACCGCGGTGAACGTGCCGGGCGGCGGGCTCGACTGGCCGTGATCGGCCGCGGCGATGCCCTGACACTGCAAGAGCTCGTCGACGCCGATTTCACAGACGTTCGAGGGCCCGACCGAGATGGACGCGAATGCGCCGCTCGGCGGCGTGAGCCAGTCGAGGATGCTGCCCCAGCACGACATCGTGCCGTCGAGGAGTAAACCGCAGGCTCCGGCGCCCGCGTTGCTCACCGCGGCGAACGCCTGAGCCGGCGGGCTCTTCACGCCATTTTGATCGCCGCCGAAGCACTGCACCCGGCCGGTCGCGTCCACGGCGCACAGTTGGTTGCCCCCCGCGTCGAAGGAGACGAAGGTGCCGGTCGGCGGATCGTCGGCGAGAGCCTGATCGTTCCAGCAGCGGATCTGCCCGTCGCTCCGCAGCCCGCACATGCCTTCGAGCGTGCCGTGAAGCTCGCTGAACGTGAGCTCGCAGTTCTTGCCGTTGATTCCGACGGGGCATTGACACGTGTAGTCGTCGCCGCCGTCGACGCAGGTGCCGCCGTGCTGGCAAGGGGCGCTCGAGCACGGGGTCTGCACCGGCGTGCAGCCCGTTTCGCCCGTGCCGGTATAGCCGGTGGGGCAGGGGCCGCAGCTGCGCGTCGAGCCGTTCCCGATGCAGGTGGTGAGCGGGTCGCAGCCGCCGTTGCCGGCGCACGGATCCGCGAAGCACGTCAGCGGATCGGTGAGCAATCGCTCGTAACCGGTGTCGCACGTGCAGTCGAGGCCCGAGGTCGTGACGTAGCTCCCCGTGCAGGTGCCGTGACCGCCGCAGGTCATGCCGGTGCAGGGGTCGTCGGCCGCCGACCATTCGTCGGGACCCACGTCGGGGTGCGCGTCGCGCGGCTGACCGCCGAAATCGGTGCTCGGCGCGCCGACCGGCGTCCCCGCGTCGATGCAGGCGGACCCCGCGACCAAGTGGCCGTTCGAGAACCAGCAGTCGCCGAAGAAGTTGCCGGCGGGAGTGAGCTCGCTCTCCGGGACGCCGAGCGGTCCCGGCAGGTCGTTGTACTCGAGCGTGGAAGTGTCCGTCAGCGTGAACGCGACGTGATTGCCGGTGATGACGTTGTTGCGGACGTGCGGGCCGCCGCCCCAAAGTCCGACGCTCTCGCTCGCCATCGACGTGTAGGGCGACGGCGAGGCGAGATAGTTCGAGTCGATGTCGACGCCGTTCGCCCGCAGCGCGACGCTCGTCAGCGCGACGTGGAGCGTGGTGAAGTCGCCGGGCCGCACGCAACCGCCGGTCACGAAATTGTTCTCGAGGCGACCGCCGCTCATGTCGAGCGCCGTCGAGTCGTCGCCGCACCCGCTCGAGATCTCGTTTCTGGCGACGAGCGCCGTTTCCGCGACCAGCGCGCCGACGACGGAGTAACCGCTCGGGTACGTGCAAGACAGGCCCGTGCTGCAGGCCGCGACGTAGGTCGGAACGTCGTTCTCGACGACGTTGTCCGAGACCTCCTCGCAGCCGGTGCACGTGAGCGCGCGAACCTCACCGCGCGCGGGCGGCGTGCCGCCTTCGCCGCGGTAGTCGAAGCTGCCGGTTTTGGCGACCGTGATCTCGTTCTTGAGCACGGCGCAGGGCGCCGAACACGCGAGCGCCTCGTTGTCGACGCCGTCCGCGCCGTCGCTCTCGAGCTCGTTGTTTTCGATCGTGGCGTTGCACGTGCCGTCCACGCTCAGGGCCGTGAGCGTTCCCGGTCCGAGCGAGCTCGCGACGTGCAGTGAATTGCCCGAGATGAGCACGTTTCCGGCACAGCTCGCGAGGTCGACGGCGACCGCGGAGCCGCCGCTCGCCGCAATCGCGACCGTGCTCGCCGTGAGCTCGAGCCCGTCGACGTTGCCGAGCGCTCGCACGCCGCTCCCGCCGCAGGCGCCGCTCGAGCACGTCACGTCGAGATCGACGAGCTTCGCGTTCCGTGCGCCGTCCACCGTGACGGGCAGCACCGTGACCGAGAAGCCGTCGAGCGCGGTCGCCGCGGAAATGTCGCTCCCGAAGTAGACGCCGCCCGCGCCGCCGTCCACGAGCGTCGTCCCGTGATCGGTGCAGTGCGTCCATCCGGTCGCTTCGTAGTTCGCGTAGACGGAGATGCCGTCGCGCATCGTCGGAGCCGCGTACGCGGCGGTCGCCCCGCAGGCGTCGCCTTCCGCGACGCAGACCGAGGTGACGACGTCGCGGTGCGCTGCCGCGTAGTCGACGGCCGCTTGCAGGGTCTTGAACGGCGAGCTGCCGCCCGTGTTCGCGCCGTTCGCGTCGTCGCCCGACGCAGCGACACGCACGCACGTCACGCCGCCGCCGCCGCTCCCCGCGACACCGCCGGCGCCTGCGACGACGCCGGTGCCCCCCGACCCGGCGCTCGCGACCGTGCCGCCGCTCCCCGCGACACCCGCGGCGCCCGCGACGACGCCGGTGCCCCCCGACCCAGCGCTCGCGACCGTGCCGCCGCTCCCGGCGGCGGGAGTTCCGCCCGTCGCCTCGCCGAGTCCGGCGGAGCCGCCCGTCCCAAGCGCGCCGCCGTTGCCCGTGGTGCCGCCGCCGCTCGTGGTGCCGCCGCTGCCCGCGGTGCCGCCGCCGCTCGTGGTCCCGCCGCCGCTCGTGGTCCCGCCGCTCTCGGAAGGCCCGGCCGCGCCCGCCTGGCCGGCTTCGCCGCCTGCGCCCAAGCCACCTTCCCCTGCGGTATCGCCCGGCTCGTTCACCGCGCCGCCCGATCCGCCATGGCCGCCACGGCCGCCCGTTGCGACGCCGGCGGTTCCGGCGACCGCCGCACTTCCACCACGTCCACCCGGCCCGGCGCCGCCATCATCGCCGGCGCCACAGCCCGCGACGCAAAGCACCGAGAGCGCCGCCGCCACGCGGGCTCGAAGCGCCCGTCCGAGCCGGTGCGCTGGTGGAGCAGCGACGAGCGCCATCGGCTAAGTTCGTTGCTTCTCGAGCATGCCGCGTTCAACGCCGCGCGGCCATCACGCCAAGGGCTCGAAATCCTTGCGGGCGTCGCGTCCGGACGCGCACCTTCGAGAATGGCGTCGCCATTTGCCGCGCCTGGCACTAGTTTCCGCGCATGTCGGAGGATGTCGTCGCCGTAAGCGGGCCCAAACCCATGCCGCCGCTCGGCATCGTTCGGCGGGTGGTTTTTGGTGGGCGCGTTCTTGTCGCTCAGCGGCTTCGGCTTGGTGTTCACCAACGGGCAGATGGTGGGGCTCCTTGCCGGGGCCAACCGCACGCTGCTCATCGCGGTGCCGTTGCTCGGCGTCGCGTTGCTCATCGGGAGCGTGTGGGGGCTCCGCGTCACCTCGTGGGTCGCGGCGCTCGGCTCCTTCGCGATCCTCGCGTTCGCGTTCTACTCCGTGATGCGCGTCTTTCTCGCCAGCACGGGCCTCGGCATGTGGTTCGTCGTGCTCGCGACGTTCGTCGCACTCGGGACGGGCGTCTTCGGTGTCGGCCGGCGCGCCCCCGACTGAAGGCTCACCGAGTCTGTGCTCGCGCGGCCGCGGCGAAGCGCCCTTCGGGGTAGCGCGCGAGGTACGTCTCGAGGTCGGCGCGGCTCCCGGAGGCGTCACCGACCTTCTGCCGGCACGACGCGCGGCCGAAGAGCGCGCGCTCGTCGAATGCCGGAGCCGGGTGCGAGGCGAGCACGCGATCGAAGTCGAGGTTCGCGCGCCCGCAATCGCGCGTCGCCGTGAGCTCGGCGCGCACGAGCCGGAGCTCGAGTCCACGTCCGACGTGTTCGAGCGGCAGGCGGTCGAGCAGCGCGAGCGCCGCGCTGTCCTTGCCGAGCGCGAGGTTCGCGTCCACGCGCGCGACGTCGGCTTCGAGCCGTAACTCGCCCGCCGGGAAGTCCGCCGCGTAGCGATCGAGCAGGGCGAGCGCGCCCGCCGCGTCGTGCTCGCGTCGGAGCGCGGTGAGCGCGCGTTCGAGCGCGGCCGATTCCCGCGCGAGCTCACCGGCGTTCGCGCTCGCGCTCGCTGCCGGGACGCTGCCGACGGCTGCGAAATGCGAGCTCGCCGCCGCGTCGCTGCCCTCGCCGACGCCGTCGAGCGCCGGCGCCGCGCTCGGTAGCGCTTCCGCGGGGGCGCGCACCTCCGCGGGCGCTTCCGTGGCGTGGGCGCGTTCGGGCTTGCTCGGTCCGCGTCGCTTCACCTCGCCGCTCGCTGCCGGCGCCGCGGCACCCCGCGCGAAGATGGAGAGCAAGCGCCCCGCGCCGCGGGAGTGCCCCCATTCCGCCGCGGCGCCGCCCGCGACGACCACGAGCGCGGCCGCCAAGGCGACGCTTCGCCACGGCGTGCGGCGCGCGACTTCCGCACCCTCGAGCCGCCGCGCGACCCGAGCGAGCCGCTGCGCGTCGAGCCCGGACGGAGCGGCCGCGCCGGCGAACCAGCGTCCGAGCTCGTCGAGCACCGGATCGTCGGGGTTTCCGTCGGCGAGCCGCACGGGCTCGAGAACGGGCGGCGTGTTCGAGCGTTGCGTCATGGGCGCTCTCTTTCTGCGTGCCGCGCGACGTAGGCTGCGCGCAGGCGGGTCCGCGCGCGGTGGAGCGCGACGTGGACGGCCTTTTCCGAAACTCCGGCGACGGTCGCGAGCTCCGCGCCGGCGAGCCCTTCGAGCTCGTGCAGGATGAGCAGCGTTCGATCGCGTTCGGAGAGACGCTCGAGGAGCTCGTAGAGCAAGCGTCCGAGCTCGCGTGCGCGCAATTCGTCTTCGGGCGTCTTCGGTGCGACGCGCTCGGCGAGAACCGGCGTTTCACGCCCGAGCAAGAAGCGCCGGACGCGTCGCTTGCGCCGCTCCGAAAGCACGACGCGCGTCGTGATCGCGTGGAGCCAGGTGCGCAGGGCCGCGTCGCCGCGGAACTCCGCGAGCCTGCGCTTCACCACCAAAAAAACCTCGTGCAGGAGATCCTCCGTGTCGCCCGCGGGATCGAGCCGTTGAATCCACACCGCGACGCGCCCGGCCTCGGCACGGTAAATCGCCTCGAGCCCGAGCGAGCCCGCGCTGTGCGCCTCGTCGCAGGTTCGCTCAACCACGCCGTCCGTCGCGCGCTCCTTCGCGAGTTCGGTCCAAGCCGTGACGATTCATTGCAAGAACGTGGGTGTCTTGACCAACGCCCGCACGAGGGCGCTCAGGTCGAGCTGACTCTGGGTGAACTCGGCGACCACGAATTCGAGCTCGTCTGCCTGCAGGTCGGGGAGTGACGCCGCGAACAGGGCCGAGTGCGTGTACGACTGCACGAAGCAGCGGATCACCTCGCACGACTCGAGAAACTCCGGCGCGAGATCGTCGATGCTCGTGAACGTGAAGGTCGTGCCGATGGGAAAAGACACCGCCGGGCTCGAGAAGCTGCCCGAAGCGTCGAGCGTGTTCCCGTATTGGTCCATCGTTTGGAAGGTACCGGTCGCGTCGATCTGGTCGAGGCTGAAGCCGAGCGGGTCGATGAGCACGTGACAGCCGCGGCAAACGTCTTGGCTCACGAGCGTCTCGAACGCTTGCCGCTCCGTGACGCCGGGACCGCTCATGTCGGGCGGCACCCCGAGATCGGGTCCGACGTCGGCGCAAAACAGCGTCGTCAGCAGCAGGTCGCCGCGCTCCGCGATGGTCGTCCGCACGCTCGTCATCGCCGGATCCTTCCACGACGCCGCTCCCACGAGATCGCTCAGCGTCGCGCCGGGCGTCGCGAACCTCGTCGCGAGCGCGTTTGCGAACGCCCCGTCGTCGATCATGTCCTTCAAATGGGTCCACTGTTGCGCGAAGCGCAGAAAGCCGGACGGGAGCTGCCCGTTGGCGTCGTCGGCGCTGAGGTCGGTCGTGACGAGATCGGCTGCGACCTCTGGCGTCGTCTCGTCCGGCGCAGGCAGCGTCCACGCGCCGGCTTCGAGCAAGATGCTGATGCGATCGACGAGCACGTCCGGCGTCACGAGCGTCCCGTAGTCGAGTGACGGCGTCGGTGTCCCGGGGTTCAGCGCGCACGTCGAGTTCGTCGCGACCGCGGCGCCCGGCGGCATGAACGACGAGGAGCCGCCCGAAGCGCTCGGCGCGCCGGCGCTCGAGGGACTTCCGGCGGCCGCAATCGAGCCACCGGCCGCAATCGAGCCACCGGCTGCGATCGAGCCACCGGCGGAAGTGGCGATCGAGCCACCGGCTGCGATCGAGCCCCCCGCGGAAGCGGCGACCGAGCCCCCGGCCGCGATCGAGCCACCGGTGTCGTCGGTACCGCCCGGCGCGGACGTCGACGTGCCGCCGGTCCCCGTCGGGTTCGTACCCCCGGAGCCGGGCGCGCCCGCCGCGGCGCCGGCGCCGCCGGCTTGATTCGGCGTGCCGCTGCCGCTCGAGCCGCCGCCGTTCACGACGTCACCGATGTCGTAGCGCCCGGAGCAGGCGCCGAGGAAGGCCAGCCAGAGGGCGCCCGCCCGCCGGGCGAAAACCATCGCGCTTCGGTTCATGCTCCTTCGTGTCGCGCCGCCCCCCGAACCTTACGCCGATCCGTCAAGGAACGACGGTCGCGCCGAGGGACAGCGTCATTTCAGCGTGAGGCAGCACGACGCTCGGCTGCGTCGCCTCGGCGTAAACCCGCGACGACGGGATCCAAAACGTACCGCCGAGCTCGACGAACGGCTGAACGCGCCCGCGCGCGGCGAGCACGCGCGCCCCCGCGAACCCCCCGAACGTCACGTCGTTCGCGCTGCGATTCGGGGAGAACGTTCGCCCCGCCACGTGAAGCCAGCCGAGCGCCGCGCCCGCGTCGAGCTCGAACGCGACGCTGCGCGCCGGTAAGCGCACGAGCGCGCCCGCCTCGAGCGGCCAGCGAAAGTAGCGAACTTTACCGCCGGGCACCGCGCTCTCACGCGAGCTTTCGGCCCCCGCGCGCAGCGTCGCTCCGATGCCGCCGCGCTCGGGCTCGAACGCGACGGCCAGCGTGCCCGCGAACGCGACCGGCACGGGCAGCACCGACACGCCGACGGCGGCGGCCCCGCGCAGCCGCCAATCGTTCTCGGGTCGGAGCGCGCCGCGCGACAGCACGAGCCCGCTCGGCGCGGGTTCCGTGCGCGCGCCGTGCGGTGCGTTCGGTGCGTGCGCTGGGTCCGCGCTCGGCGCGCTCGGTGCGTTCGTCGCGGTCGCGGCGTTCGCTCGTTGCGCGAGGTGCGGGACGAACTCCGGGTGCACGTCGCTGAGCCAGGTCGCGAGCACGACGGCCGCCGCGCGCGCGAGCTCGTCGCAGCTGCCCTCGAGCGGCAGCGCTCGTTCGCCGAGCGCGCGTCCGTCGGCGTCCCGCAGCGAGACGACGAGCGTCGTGTCCGTGTGGGCGAGGCGCGCGACTTCGCGCAGCCGCTCGGTCGCGCCGAGACCGAGGATCTCGCGCAGCGCGTCACCCACCGCGCCCGCGTCGGGGCACGGCGCGTCCGCCGCGAGGTCGAGCGGAGCGGCCGGGGGCAGCGGCGGAGGTTCCGCGCCGACGGCCCCCGCCGTCGAAGTGCAGGCGACGAGCGCCGCCGCGAGCCGAAATCGGCGACGCCCGGCGCTCGTCACACCCGAGCCGCGCTCACTCGGCCGCGGCGACGACCGGCTCGTGCACCGGGCGCTGAGCCGTGAACGGCAGCACCTTCGCGAGGCGATCGCGCGCGGCGTTCACGGCCGACTCGGCCATGCCCGGCGCTTTCTCCTTCGCGATTTCGGCGAGCTCGGCCGCCGCTTGCGCGAAGAGCACGGCCGCCGAGCGCGTGTTCGCGGGGGCGTCCTTCGCGGCGTTCGTGAGCGCGTCGAGTACGCCCTTCGCCTTCTTCTGCGCGAGGAACAGCGTGCGCTTCGCGGGCGTGAGGTCGACGACCTCGGCCACTTCGTGCACGAGATCGGCCGGCGTGCTCCCCGCGTAGTGCGGCGACTTGTGCAAGCCCGCCGCGTACTTCGGGTTCGCCTTCAGGAACGCGCGGAGCTTTTCCAGCGTCAGGCCCGTCTTCTCGAGCGCCCGCTCGAAATCCTCGACTGCGGCCTGGCGCGCCTTGAAGAGGTACATCTGCACGCGGCTCTGGAAGTTCACGGCGCCGTCGCCGCTCGTCTCGACCGCGCAGTAGATGGTGCCGGGGTAGCGCTCGGTGATGAGCGACTGCACGCCGTCCGACACGCTCGAGCTCGGCATGCAACCGAAGGGCTTCACGCTGAGCGTCATCGTGGCCTTGCTCTTGACCACGTTCAAAATCAGCTTGCCGACTTCCATGTGCCCTTCGCCGCCGCGAAGGTCGTTGTTGTAGAAGGGCGCCGCGACGTCGGCGACTTCGTCCATGTCCGGCAGGTGGTAATCGTAGAAACCGCCCACGTTCGCGAACGTCTGGAACGCGACGCGGATCGCCTTGTCGGCCGCCCAGAGCGACGCCTTCATCTTGAACGCGTGGAAGTCACTCGTGCCGGCGAGCCCGAGCTTGCCGTGATCCTTGCCGCGGAGGAGCGTGCGGTTCTTCGTGTCGAAGCGCACTTCCCACACGTTGTAGAGGAGCCACGCCGTCACGAACTGGATGTCGCACTCGGCGCCCTCGGCCTCGAGGAAGCGCTGGAGCTGGTAGTTGCCGTCGCCCTCGGTCGTCATCGCCCAGAACTCGCCGATGATCGCGACCTTCGGCTTCGGGATCGTGCGATCGACCTCGACCTTCTCGAAAATCTTCCGCGACTGGTGCAGGGCGCGCAGGATGCTGCGCTTCTCGTAGAGCGCGTCGTAACAAATCTTCTTCGCTTCGGCGACGGCGGCGTCCGTCGAGCCCGGCACCACCTCGTACGGGCGAAGCCGGTAGGCGATGCCGTTGATCACGTCGCCCGCGAGCAAGCCCTTGAGGAGTCCGATGAAGAACGGCGGGTTCAGCTCGAGCCCGCTCTCCTCGCCCGTCGCCTGGCTCAAGCCGCCCTGCTGCTGGAAGAGCATCACGCGGAAGCCGTCGAAGCCCGCGTCGCGCAGGGCCTTGCGGTATTCCGTCACGTACATGCCGAAGCGACACGGGCCGCAGGCGCCGGCGGTGAGAAACACGAAGTTTTCCACCACTTCTTGCGACGTGAGGCCGCCCTTGTCGCGCACGTGGATGAGGAACTTGATCAGGTTCCCGACCGTGAAATAGGTCGGGTTGCACTGGCCGCGGTTGCCGAACTCCTTGCCGGCGCGGAGCGCTTCGTAGTCGGGGGCGTCGAGCGGCACCACGTTGTACCCGAGGCTACGGAACGCGCCGGAGATGAGGTAGTCGTGCGCCATCGTGAGGCCGCCGATGAGGAGGGTTATCTTGCCCTTCTCCTTCTTGGTGAACATGAGGTTCGCCATCTTCTCGACCCACTGCTCTTCTTGAGCGAGTCCGAGGCGGGCGCGTTCTTCGGCTTCGAAGCGAGCGAGCTCGGCGTCGACGTCGAGGGTTTCGTTCTTCCGGCCGGCGATGGGCAGGCTGCGCTTGGTGCTGGAACCGTCGCTCATCATCGATTGGGTCATCGGGGTTCTCCTATCGACACTAATCTCGACTACGAAATCATTCGGCCGCGCTCGCGGCGACTTCCGTGGTTGGTTTTTGGGTGTTGGGTGCGGCGCCGTCCGCCACCGCTCCGATCCGCTGGATCGAGCCGTCCGGCATCTTCTTGCCGAGCTTCATGATGCCCATGGCGGGTTCGGCGGCGGGCGGCGGCGCGCTGTAAGCCCGCACCTTTTCGGCCAATTCCGCGATGCTCTGCTCGAGCGCCGCGTCCTTCTGCTTCACGCTCTCGAGCTGCGCCTGGCGCAAGCGCAGGAGCTCGAGCCGCTTCTCGTCGATGCGGCGCGCGAGCTCGCGCTTCTTGCCCGTGAGATCTTCGAGCCGCTCTTGTTGGAGCCGCAGGGAGTGCGCGTACGTCTTCACGCGGATCTTGATCGAGCCGCCCGGCTTGTTCGCGTCGAGGTCGTGCAGAGCGGCCGAGGGCGTCTTCGCCGTTTGCAGGATGTCGGCGATCAAGCCGTACGTCGGCGCGTCGTGGCCGCACTTGAAGCTCGAGAGGTCGAGCACGGCGACGTTCGGGTGATGCGCCGCGAACGCCGCGCCCCACACCTTCTGCGCGCTGTTCACCGAGTAGTTCTCGGGCCACACGTGGTTCAGCTCGAGCGGCGTCTTGATCACGCCGCGCTCGAGCTCGTCCTTGTAGTAGCGGTCGAGGTACTCGCGATCCTTCGGAATCGAGCGAATCGACAAGATCGGATAGCCGAGCACCTGGAACTCTTCCGGAATGCCGTGGTTGAGCCCCGGATCGGAGTGGTACGGCCGGTTCAAAACCAGAATCGCGATGCGATCCTCGGCCTCGACCGTCTCGAGGATGGCGCGGCCCTTCTCCTGCAAATCCTTGTCGAACGCGTCGAACGCGTGCCACGCCTCGCGACAGGCGTGATCGTTCTCGTCCTCGGTGATGTCGAGGCGCGCGCCGAACGTCTCGAACATGCGTTTCGCGAGCAGAATCGGCTCCTGGAACGAGAGTGCCGGCGCGAGGTACTCGATGCCGCGTTGCGCGAAGAAGTCGACCTCCTTCGTGAACGCCGCCTTCATCACGTCCGGCGTACCGGCGACGATCGGACACGAGGCGTTGTCCTGCGTGTCCTTCACGAAGTTGTTCACGTGCGTGAGGATGGGGAAGAAGATGTAATTGAGCTGACGCTTCCGCTCCGGCTCGTGGTGATGAAAGAGCAGGTTGTGGACGTGCGCCTGCGCGACCTTGCTCGGGAAGCACGGATCGATCGAGCCGTACTTGCCGCCCTCGACCCACATTTCCTCGCTCGTTTGATCGCTGAAGACGATGTTCGAGCGGCCGAGGCCGAGCGTCTCGAAGTAGGCGCGGAAAAACGGCGCCGTCGAATAGACGTTCAAGACGCGCGGAATGCCCACGCGGAGGCTCTTGCGGCGCTGGGCGGCCTCCGCGCTCGAACGGCGGAAACCACGCGTGACCTTCTCGTGCTTCACGCGGAAGAGCGATTTGACGACCTTCACGTCTTCCACGGGCGTGCCGGCCGGCGGTAGCGGCGCCGCGTCGTAGAGGTGCACGAACGCGCGGTTCGCCTCGTAATCGACCAGGTTCGGGAACGCGGCGGCCGTCTTCTTGCGCTCGGCCATGAGCGCGAGCATCGCGTCCTTGCTCTCGACGGTGCCCTTCTCGCAGGAGAAGCCAGAAATGTAGCGCGACGAGGTGCCGTCCGGTCGCTTCGCGTCGATGAACGTGCGCTTGCACTCGTTCGGACAGAAGTGGCACGTCGTCGAATCGTTGGTCGTGGCCGTGTACTCGAGATCGAGCACGCCCTTGAGGCCGATGAAGCGCGACTTGCCGGTGCGCTTGTAGCGGCGGAGCGTCTCGATCGCGGCGCCGATCGCGCCGGCTTCGCCCGTGTGCGGATGCACGAACACCTCGGCGTCCGGCACGCGCTGCTTGATGTAATCGACCTGCGCTTTGACGGCGGCGAGGTTGTACTGCGTGCCGCCCTGCAGCACGAATTTGCGCCCGAGCGACGCGAGGCGCGGGATCTGCACGACGTACTGCCACACGTTCTTCGGCAGCACCTGCGCGAGCCCGGCGAGGAGCTCCTCCTTCTGGTAGCCCTCCTTCTGGAAGTTCACGCGATCGGAATCGAGGAACACCGCGCAGCCGTAGGAAAACTTCGGGGCGAGCTGCGCCTGGAACGCCGTGTCGGCGTATTCCGTGACGGGGATGCCGAACTGATCGGCCATCGCCTGGAGCAGCATGCCGTTGCCCGCGCTGCACGAGTTCGACAGCTTGAAGTTCTGGATGTCGCCGTTCTTCATGAACAGGACCTTGATGTCCTGCCCGCCGATGTCGCACACCACGTCGATGTCGCCGAAGAAGTGCACGGCGCTCATCATGTGCGCGACCGTCTCGACGATGTTCACGTCGGCGAGCACGGTCTCGTCGAGCACGTCCGCCGCGTAGCCCGTCGCGCCGAAGCCGAGCACTTCCAGCGTCGTGCCCTGAGCCTCGAAGTGATCGACGAGCTTGCGCACGAGCTCTTTCGTGTCCTGGAGCGGATTGCCCTTGGAGAGCTGGTAGGCCTTGGCGAGGATCTCGCCGTCCTCGCCGATGACGACGGCTTTCGACGACGTGGAGCCGCCGTCGAGACCGATCACGCCGCGCACCGTCGTGCCCGCGGCGAGCGCGGGCGCGACGAACTTAGGGATCCGGTACATGTCGACGAACGTCTTCGTCTCGCCCTCGTTCGCGGAGAGCGGCGGGCCCGCCTGCTCGCCGAGGCGGGCGCGGCGGCCGTTCGTGATGAAGTCCTTCAGGCTCTCGATGCCGTTGAAGCGACCCGCGTCACCGCCGTCCGCGATGCCGTACACGGCGGCGCCGAACGCGGCGTAAAGATCGGCGTTCGGCGGGACGAAGATGAGCTCCTCGACCGGCACGTCTTTCGGGTAGTCGTAGCCGCGGTCGCGCCACGTCTCGGGAATGCGCTGCTGCCAGCATTCACGCAAAAACGGCAGGTACGTGTTCGGGCCGCCGAGCAGGAGCACCCGGGGTTTCAGCGTGTTGCCGCGCGTGAGCACCGAGAGATTCTGGAGCACGATCGCGTCGGCGAGCGAGTTCAGCACCTCGTCCTTCGGGATGCCGCCCTTCACGAGGTTCACGATGTCCGTCTCGGCGAACACGCCGCACTTCGCCGCGACGTGATGGAGCGCGTCGTCCTTGAAGTGGAGCGAGGTCGCGAAGCCGGCCTCGGCGCCGACCTTGATCATGCACTTGTCGATGGTCGCGCCCGTGCCGCTCGCGCACTTGTCGTTCATCGAAGTCGAGGCGGTGCGCTGTCCCGTCTTCTCGTCCTCCTTGAACATGATGATCTTCGCGTCTTGCCCGCCGAGCTCGATCACGCTCCGCACGTCGGGGTGCTTGTGCTCGACGGCGAGCGTGACGGCGTTCACCTCCTGCACGAACTTGCCGCCGGTCGGCGCGGCGAGCGGGCCGGAGCCGGAGCCCGTGACGAACATGCGCCAGCCGTCGGCGGGCTGCTCGGGGAACGCGGCGAGGATGCGCGTCAAAAACTCGAGCACCTTCTCGGGCTGCTTCGTGTGATGGCGCTGGTAGTCGTTCCAGAGGATCTCTTTGGTATCGGGGCGTATGACGACCGCTTTCACGGTCGTCGAGCCAACGTCCATGCCGATGACGAGATCGCTCATGCGCTGCCCTTCGTCACCCGAGGGTTGAGGGGGCCGGGTGACACGGGTGTCAGTTAGCACCGAAACATGTTCCGGACGCAAGCCAAGCGCGCAAATTTAACCGAGTGACGCCCATGTCAGTACCGTTACGGCGCCCCGTGGGGCTGAACGGATTTTGGGGATTTCGTCAGCGCCGGCGCGCGAGCTCGGCCTCGAGCTCGGCGACGCGTGCGAGGGCGCGTTCCTTTTCGGCCCGCTCGGCTTCCTTTTGGGCGCGCTCGGCTTCCTTTTGGGTGCGCTCGGCTTCTTTCTGGGCGCGCTCGGCTTCCTTTTGGGCGCGCTCGGCTTCCTTCTGGGCGCGCTCGGCTTCTTTCTGGGCGCGCTCGGCTTCCTTCTGGGCGCGCTCGCTCTCGGCCGGCGTGGGCCAGAGCGCGTGGCCGTCCGCATCCTCCGCGAGCCGGAGCGTCGGACCGAGCTCGGCGTCGTTCACGATCACCCAATACGCCTCGAGCGTCCGGCAACGCCGCGCTTCGTGCCGGCCGAGATCACGCTCCACGACGTCGCCCGCGACCCAATCCCAAATCCTGAGGAGCGGCTCCTCGCCGTCCGAATCGAAGAAGACGATCTCGCCGATGCCCGCGAGTCGGTAGCGTTCGAGTTTGTCCTCGATGCTCGTCCAGCGCGAGCCGTTGCGGTCGATGATCTCCACGCCCACGTCGGGCACACCGCGTTCCCAGATCTTGTACGAGCGCACGGAACGCGGCGGAGGCTCACCACGCTTGACGAACACGTCGGGCGCGAGACACGACGAGGGCTCCGCGGGCGCCCAATACACGAACTGGTCGCAGCCGACGAACATGCGGCCGCGGAGGCGTGCTTTGAGCAGCGCGAACAGCAAGATCTTGAGCTCGAGGTGAAGCTCGCCCTCAGGCATCTTTTCCTCGTCGGGAAAAAACACCGGACCTTTGCCGAGCGTGAACGTCCGCTGCAAAAGCAGTGGAACCCTGGCCTCGGGCGTGGACCTCACGCACCCTAAATACCACGCCCACCCGTTCGGCCAACCCGCGCGCCGGTTGCGTGCGGGGCAGCGAAAAGAGAAGCTTCGTCGCGTCGATGCCGAGTGCTCCGAAAGCCCGCCCGAGCGTGTCGAAGCCGTCACGCGTCTCGAGCACCGAACGTCGCGCGAGCGAGCCCAAGAACAAACCGGAGCGTCGCGCGCCCGTGCCCAAAGCGGAGCGGAGGCAACAAATCTTGTCCGCCGCGCGCGGCTTGTTCGCCAAGCGCGGTTATCACCTGACGACGATCGACGACATCGTGGCGCAAGCGGGCGTCGCGCGCGGCACCTTCTATCTCTACTTCGAAGACAAGCGCGCCATCTTCAGCGATCTCATCGATCGCTTCGGCTCGCAGCTCGCGGTCGCGATCGTGCGCATCGTGACGGACGATCCGACGCGTAGTGTCGGCGCGCAGATCCACGAGAACATTCGCCGCATCATCGGCACCTGTCTCGCCGAGCGCGCGATGACGAAGATTCTTTTCACGGACGCCGTCGGCATCGATCCGCTCTTCGATCGCAAGCTCGCGAGCTTCTACGAAAACATGGTGCTGCTGCTCGTCGAGACGCTCAAAGACGGTCAGAAGCTCGGCATCGTGTCGGACGGCGAGCCTCGCGTGCTCGCCTACATGGCGCTCGGCGCGTTGAAGGAGCTCCTCTACCAAGCGGTCACACTCGGCTTCTCGGAGGAGAGCGCCGAAGTCTTGACCCAGCAGATTTACGCGTTTCTCTGCGACGGTTGCCTCAGGGTCCGCTGAAGCGCGCGGCGCGGGCGACGCGGCTGGCCGCGCTAGCGGGCGTGGGGTACTTGAAGGGGAACGCGACGGCGCCCATGAGGTTTCGGCGGTGACTCAGCAGTTTGCGCCCGAGGAGCGCCCGACGCGCGCCCACGGCACCGCGACGGCGCTCGCGCAGGCTCACGCGCAGTTCGCGCGCGCCGCGCTCGGCATCTACTTGGCCGCGGCGGCGGCGGCCCTCGCGCTCGTCGTCGGCGTGCTCACGACCGAGCGCGCGCACGAAGAGGATCAACTGCGCGAGCAGCTCCTCGCCGAGGCGAACCTGCGCGGCCACTACCTGGTCCGCTACCTCGACCTCTTGGTGCAGCAGCTCCGCCGGCTCGGGCTGCGCTCCGACGTGACGCTGCTCGATCAGAACCTCGCGCCCGAACGCAGCCTCGTGAATCTGTCGCACCAGAAGAGCGCCTTCTTCAACCTGGGCGTCGCCATCCTCGGGGTCGACGGGCAGGTTTTGTGGGAGGGGCCGGAGCACTTCTTGCCGCGCTCGAACTTCGCCGATCGCGAGTGGTTCGGCGCCGTCGAGAAGAGCCGCGCGGTGCACGTCATTCCGGTCGACCCCGAGCGCGCCGAGGACGCCGTGCTCTACGTGGTGTCGCCGATCGTGCGCGACGGGCTCGTCACGGGCGCGCTGCTCGGCGCGGTCGACTTGAAGCACGGCGACGTGCTCGCCGTGGGCGGCGCGCGCACGAACCTGAACACCGTGGTCGCGACGGGGGAGGGCATCATCGTCTACCCGCCGGCGCCGCCCGGGTTCGCCCACGAGCAGAATTGGCTGCGTCTCGCGTCGGACGACGCGGCGCTCGGCCACGTGACGACGATCGAGCTCTCCGGCACGCGCACGGCCGTCGCCCTCACGCCCGTCGAAGGCACGGAGCTCGAGCTCGCGCTGCTCGTGCCGGAGCACGAGCTCTTGCACGAGACGCGCGCGCGCATTCAAAAGCGCATCGCCGTCGCCCTCGCGATCGCCGCCGTGCCGCTCTTCGCGCTCGTCGTCTTGCTCAGGCGCTCGCTCTCCACGTTCCGCCGCTCCGAGGAACGAGCGGTGCGCGAAGAGAGGCTCCAGCGCGTCGGCGAGGCGGCGAACCTCATCGCGCACGAAGTGAAGAATTCGCTGAACGGCATCCGCATGGCCGCCGAGCTCGCGTGCGACCCCGGCGCTCCGGGGCGCGACACGGCGCTGCAGGAGCTCCGCGGCGAGATTTCACGGCTCGCGAACTTCACCGCCGAGCTGATGACGTTTTCGAAGGGCGTCGTGCCGCGCAAGGTGCGCGTCAATCTCACCGAGTTCGTGCCCAAGGTGACCTCGCTGCTCGAGAAGTCGGCGAAGGAAGCCGGCGTGACGCTCGAGCTCACGCTGCCGTCGCAGGATCTCGACGCCGAGGTCGATCCGCAGCTCTTGCACATCGTGGTCTCGAACCTCGTCACGAACGCGATCGAAGCGCTCGCGGCGAGCGCCGACGACGACCCGCGCATCGACGTGCGGCTCGAGCGCGACGACGAGGCGCCCGGCGGCGTCCGGCTCGAGGTGAGCGACAACGGGCCCGGTTTGCGCGAGGACATCGTCGCGCAGCTGTTCGAGCCGTTTCACTCGGGCAAGCCGAGCGGCGTGGGCATCGGGCTCGCGCTCTCGCAGCGCATCGCGCGCGCGCACGGCGGCAAGCTCGCGCTCGTGCCGTCGCGCAAGGGAGCTCTTTTCGTGCTGACATTGCCAGGAGGCCCGAGTTGAAACCCAGTGTCCTCATCGTCGACGACGAGCAAATCTTCCGCGTGCTCGCCGAGAGCGCGCTCGCCTCGGAAGGCTTCGAAGTGCGCGTGGCCGCGAACCTCGCGCGCGCGAAGAAGGAAATCGATCGCGCCGTGCCCGACGTGGTGCTGCTCGATCGGCGCTTGCCCGACGGCGACGGCATGACGCTCCTGCGCGAGATCCGCGCCGAGGGTCAGGCGCCGCTCGTCATCTTGGTCACGGCTTACGCGGACATCGCGAACGCGGTCGAGGCGCTGCGCGCCGGCGCCGTCGACTACCTCGCGAAGCCCGTGCAGCCGACGGACCTCCTGCTCAAGGTGAAGAAGGCGCTCGAGGTGCGCGGCCTGCGGGACCGGCTCGAGCTCTCGCAACGGCTGGCGGTGCCGCACACGGAGCCGAAGAGCGGGGCGATGCGCGCGTTCATGCGCACGCTCGAGCAGCTCGCGCAGAGTCCGTTCACGCCGGTGCTCCTGGTCGGGCCCTCGGGTGCCGGCAAGCAGTACGCCGCCGAGGCGCTGCATCGCTTCACCTACCCGCCCGCCGGCGCCGACTCGCCCTTCGTGGACGTGAATTGCGCGGCGATCCCCGCCGACCTCATCGAAGGCACGCTGTTCGGCTGGGAGCGCGGCGCCTTCACCGACGCGCGCACCTCGCGGCGCGGACTCATCGAAATGGCCGATCGCGGCACGCTCTTCCTCGACGAGATCGCCGAGCTTCCGGATCACTCGCAGGCGAAGCTCTTGAAGTTCCTCGACGCGCAGCGCTTTCGCCGGCTCGGCGGCGAACGCGAGATCGAGGTCGCGGTGCGCGTGATCGCGGCGACGAACCGCGACGTCGACGCCTTCGTCAAAGCCGGCAAGTTCC
>DATJXW010000028.1:0-36940 GCA_035499895.1 Polyangiaceae bacterium
GGCCGAGCAGCACGACGTAGCTCAGCACCGGCACGTTGTCCTTCGCCTTGATCGGCTGCCCGCAGTGCGGACAGTGCGAGCCCGGGAACGCGATGGATTCACCGCGCGGCAGGCGGTAAATCACGACGTTCAAGAAGCTGCCGAAGACGAGCCCGAACGCGACGGCGAAGCCAATCAGGAAGATCGGCGGGAAGTCTGTGAGCGACGGCAACCCCAGCATGGTAGACGCTCTTTCGGACGATGGAAACGCGCGGCGACGGCGCTTCCTTCCACGTCGCGGTCTCGAGCGAGGCCGCTCGGACGGGGCGTGCTACTTTGGTCGGGCCATGAGCACCGACGCCGCGGTCGAAACCTGGCTGAAGGGCTTTCTCGGCGAGCACGGCGGCGTCGCCGGCACCGTGCACGAGCGCGACGGTGACGTCTTGCGGCTGCGCGCCGCCGTCAACATCCCGCCGCCGGTCGTGAAGGCGACGGAGACGATTCCGAAAGGCAAGGGCATGGCCGGCCTCGCCTGGGAGCGAAACCAGTCGGTGTCGGTGTGCAACCTGAAGGACGATCGTTCGGGCGACGTGCGTCCCGGCGCCAAGGCCGTCGACGCGCAGGCGGCGCTCGCGATTCCGGTGCGGGCGCCGAGCGGAGAGCTGCGCGCGGTCGTCGGCGTCGCGTTCATGGGCGAACGCGACTTCAGCGAAGCCGAGCTCGCGCGCTTCGAGGCGCTCGCCGCCGCGCTGCCGGCGTCGAGCTGAGCGGCGCCGTGCTCGTCAGGGCGCGGGCGCTTCGCGCCGGCGGCGCCGGACGGCGCGTAGGCTCGGATCCTCCGCCGGCGCGCCCGAGTGTCGCGCTCTGAACTGGCTCATGCACCGCGTCGCCGCGATGCCCTGATCGACGCAGGCCAAGAGCTCGCGGTCGTAGGGCGTGACGAGGCATTCGGTCGTGAGGTCGTCGACGTCGTCGAGCGTCTTTTCGAAGCGGATCTCGTCTTCGCTGTGCAGGCCGTAGGCATGCAGCGCGAACACCCGGCATTCGTCCGGTCCCGGCGCCTTCCGCTGGCAACCGGCGAGGAGCAGCGCGCCGACCACGGCGACGTGCGCGACGAGCCGCGCGCGCCCGCGCGTTTTCATGTGCGGAGCGTGGCGCCGAGCTCGCCGCGCGCGGCCTCGAGCATGCGCACGGCGACGGCGTCCACTTCCTGATCGGTGAGCGTGCGCGCGTCCTCGGCGTCGCGCTGGGCCTTCGGGTCACGGTAAATGACCCGAAAGGTGAGCGAGCGGCTGCCCGCCGGCAGCGATCCGCCGCGGAATTCGGCCGCGATTTCGATCGATTCGCAGAGCTCCCCGCCGGCGCGGGCGAGCACGTCCGCGACGCGGCCGGCCTCGACCTCGTCGCCGACGACGAGCGACACGTCGCGCGTCACCGCCGGCAGGCGCGGGATCGTGTGGTAGCGCGGCACGAGCGCGCCGAGTCGCTCGATCTCTTCGAGATCGAGCTCGACCACCTGCGCGGCGCCGCCGAGCTCGAAGGCGTCCACCGCGTCGGGGTGCAGCGGTCCGAAGCGGCCGACGACCGTCTCGCCCACGAGCACGAGCCCGGCGCCGCGCGGATGCAAATGGCGCACGCCGTCCGCTCCCGCCGCGAGCCGGACGCTCGCGCTCCGGTGCGTCAGCCGTTCCACGAACTCGAGCGCGAGGGCCTTGGCGTCGTACACGTCGACGTCGGGCGGATCGAGCACCAGCCGCTCGAGGCGCGGACCGGCGAGCACGGCGGCGAAGCCGAGCCGTTCACTCGGGAGCGTGCCCGCGTCTTCCGCCAGGCGCGGTCGCGGGCCGTCGCTCGGCGCGAGCACGGGCGCGTGGAACGTCGCGCCCAGGGAAAACAGCCGTACGCGCGCTTCGCCGCGCCGCCGCGCCCGCGCCAGCGAGCCGAGCAGGCCGGGCAGGAGACTCGTGCGCATCACGCTGCGCTCCTCGCCGAGCGGGTTGTTCACGCGCACGACGGCTTCGGGCGCGTGCAGCCGCTCGAGGTCGCGCGGATCGACGAACGCGTACGTGAGCGCCTCGCTCAAGCCGAGCGCTTGCGCGAGCTCGAGCACGCGCCGCTCGATGTCACCGGTGCGTCGCGGCGCCTGGGGCGCGACGGCGGGCAAGCGCGTCGGGATCGCGTCGAGGCCGCGCACGCGCGACACCTCGTCGACGAGGTCGACTTCGAGCGCCACGTCCGGCCGGTGCGAGGCCGCGAGCACCTCGACCGCGGCGCTCGGACCGGAGCCGGATCGCGCCGCCACGGCGAACCCGAGCCGTTCGAGGATGTTCGTCGCCTCGTCGAACGGCACGGCGACGCCGAGCAGCGCGTCGAGCCGGCTCGAACGCAGCCGAATGCGCGCCGGCGGCGTTTCGGGCGCCCGCGCGTGAATCGATTCGGGCACGACGCTGCCGCCCGAGAGCTCGGCGAGGAGCTCCTTCGCGCGCTCGAGCACGGCCGGGACCGCGCCGAAATCGACGCCGCGTTCGAAGCGATGGCTCGACTCGGTGTGCATGCCGTGGCGCCGCGCGGTGCGCCGCACGCCGCGCGGCTGGAAGTAGGCGCACTCGAGCAAGACGCGCGTCGTGCTCGGCCGGATTTCGCTGTCCTCGCCGCCCATCACGCCCGCGAGCGCGCTCGGCACCTCGCCGTCGGCGATGACCAGATCGTCGGCGTCGAGCTTGCGCGTGACGCCGTCGAGCGTCTTGAACGGCTCGCCGGGCGTCGCGCGCCGCACGATGATGCGCGCGCCGCGCACCCGCTCGAGATCGAACGCGTGGAGCGGCTGCCCGCACTCGAAGAGGACGAGGTTCGTCACGTCCACGACGTTCGAAATCGCGCGCACGCCCAGGCTTTCGAGCCGCCAGCGGAGCCAGAGCGGGGAGGGGCCGATCGTCACGTCGAGCACCGCGCCGGCGCCGTAGTGCGGGCAGCGCTCGGTGTCGCGGTTTTCGACGCTGACGAGCGACGCGAGCGCGACGGACGACTTTTTCACGGCGCCGGTCGGCGTCGGGCGCGGCGCGGGCAGGCGGAGGAGCGCCGCGAGGTCGCGCGCCACGCCGATGTGTCCGAGCGCGTCCGGTCGATTCGGCGTCACGTCGAGCTCGAACAGCGAATCGACGGCGCTCGGCACGAGCTCCGCGAGCGTGCGGCCCGGCTCCGCGCTGCCTGCGGGCAGCACGATGATGCCGTCGGCCGTCGCGGCCAGGCCGAGCTCCGTCTCGCTCACGAGCATGCCTTCGCTCTTCACGCCGCCGATCTCGCGTGCGGCGAGCGGCTCCGGCAGGCTCGGCAAGCGCGCGCCGAGCGGCGCGAGAATCACGAGGCCGCCCGCCGCCGGCACGTTCGCCGCGCCGCACACGACCTCTTGCGTTCCGCGGCCGTGATCGACGGTGACGAGCCGGAGCCCCGAGCGCTTCGGGTGCGGCGCGAGAGCGTCCACGCGCGCGACGCGCACTTCCGCGAGCGCGCTGCCGTAAGGGTCCACGCGATCGACGGCGAGCCCGAGCCCGATCAAACGTTCCGCGACGTCACTCGCGGAGAGAGTGAGCTCGGGCAAGAGTTCTCGCAGCCAATTGTAAGAGACGCGCATGGGGAAAAACCGGGGCGCCGAGCCTAGCAGAACCCTTCCGCCGAGCGTCCTGACCTGCTAACCCCAAAAAAACGATGCCGATCGTCGACATGCCTCTCGCCGAGCTCGAGCGCTACGGCGGCCGGAACCCACGGCCCGAGGATTTCGACGCTTATTGGGAACGAGCGCTCGCCGAAATGCGCGCCGTCGACCCCGCGGTCGAGCTCGTGCCGGCGAAAATCCAGACGAGCTTCGCCGAGTGCTTCCACCTCTACTTCACGGGCGTCCGCGGGGCGCGCCTGCACGCGAAGCTCGTCCGCCCGCGCGCCCCGCGCGGCAAGTGCCCCGCGCTGCTCCAATTCCACGGCTACTCCGTGAACAGCGGCGACTTCGTGCCGAAGCTCGCGTGGGCGGCGGGCGGCTTCGTCGTCGCGGCGCTCGATTGCCGCGGCCAGGGCGGCCTGAGCGAAGACGTGGGCGGCGTGAAGGGCAACACGCTCCAGGGCCACATCATCCGCGGCCTCGACGACGAACCCGACGCGCTGCTCTTTCGGCACATCTTCCTCGACACGGCAGCGCTCGCGCGCATCGTCGCCGCCATGCCCGAGGTCGACCCCGAGCGCCTCGGCGCCATGGGCGCTTCACAGGGCGGCGCGCTCACGCTCGCGTGCGCCGCGCTCGAGCCGCGCATCAAACGCGCGGCGCCCGTCTACCCGTTTCTCTCGGACTACCGCCGCGTCTGGGAGATGGACCTCGCGAAAGACGCCTACCACGAGCTGAGCCTCTTCTTTCGCCGCCACGATCCGACGCACGAGCGCATCGAGCATTGGTTCACGCGCCTCGGCTACATCGACGTGCAGCACCTCGCGCCGCGCATCCAGGCCGAAGTCATGCTCGCGATCGGCCTCATGGATCCGATCTGCCCGCCCTCGAGCCAATTCGCGATTTTCAACAAGATCCGCTCGAAGAAGTCGCGCGTGCTCTACCCCGACTTCGGGCACGAGACCTTGCCCGGCTGGGCCGATCGCGAGTGGGAATTCTTCGCGGGCCTCTGAGGCGAGCGCTCGTTCGAGCGTGAGTTCGGGTACAGCCGCACGGCGCCGCGCGGCGTGTGCTGCCAGCCGGGTGGCGCTCAGCGCGCGGCGGTCGGCGCCGTCGCGACCACGCGCTGTTTCTTCACCATCTCGACCAGGCGCTCGAGGTTGTACGCGTTGCAGCGGATCGTCGCTTGCGCGCAGAGCGCTTGAAACGTCGTGGACGGCGCGTTCTCGAGCACGGCGAGCTTGAACCGCGCGAGGTCGGCGTCGGTCTTGCGCAGCGTATCGAAATCGGGCTCGCCGACGGCGTGCTGGGCGCTCGTGCCGCGCGCGCGTTCGGCCAACGCCAGCACCTGGCGTTCGAGCGCGACGGCGTCGTCGGCCGAGCCCCACGCGTACGCGAGCGACGCCGCCGCGACGAACGGCTGAATTTCCATGGAATCGAGGATGGGCGCCTGGCGTTCCGCGGCGCCGCGGATCGCGACGGCCGTGATCGCGAACGTCGCGAGGCCGAGCAGCGCCGGCGTGAGCCACGGGCGTTTCGGCGCCGGCGCGAACGAGCGGCTGAGCGCGAGCTCGTCGGGCGTGAGATCCGTCACGGCACCTTCCCCATCGCGCGCACCGAGTCGGCGTCGCAGGCCGGCCACGCGAGCGCTTTGCAGAGCTCGGTCGCGCGCGCGAGCGCGACCGAGGTCGAGGCCGGCGGCGCTACGGCGCTGGCAGCACTCGCCGCACCCGGTGCGCCGGCGGTACCCGCACCCACACCCGGGTTCGCGCTCGCGACCGCGCGGGCTTGCGTCCTAAGCTCGAGGATTTGCGCGGCGCGCGCCGAGAGCTCCGCCGGCTTGTGCGGCTTCGGCGCGAAGAGCAGCGCCGCGGCGACGAAGCCGGCCGCCCCCGCGCCGAGGTGCACGCCCGTGAGCCGGAAGATGTGCTCGAAGCTCGGCTTCCCGTCCACCGCGCAAGCTTAGACGCGAAGGGCGCGCTCCGCTTGGGCGCGCCCTCCGGCGTGCAGGAAGCCGCGGGCGAGCGGCCGTGCTCAGCCCGGCGTTGCGCCCATCGGGTGCGGCATCGAGGGCATGGCGGGCTTCGGCTTGTCGTCCTTTTTTGCGTCGTCCGACTTCTGGAACTTCTTCGGCTCGGCGAGCGCCCAGTCGGCCGCCCACGACGAGATACTGACGAGGTCGTCGATGCCCGACGCCTGAACCCAGCGGCTCGAGCCTTCGGCGGTCGCGCCGACCTTCACTTCGCGCTTCGCGCCGTCGTTCAGCGTGATGACGACCGTCGCCGTCGGCTTGTCGAGACCGAGATCGGCGGGCTTCTTCTCCTTGTCGGCGAAGCCGTCCGCGTTCAGGCCCTTGTACGCGCGCAGCATGTCCTTGAGCTTCGAGTCGTCGAACTTCTCGAGGTCCTTCGCCGCGCCGGCCTTCGGCTCCTTGAACTTCGCCGTCCAGGTGTCGCCGCTCTTCGCGAACGCGAAGCTGCCGTGCTCGTTGTCGATGGTCACGGCGTTCACCGCCGTGTCCTCGAACTTGAAGATCGTCGTGTCGCGCCAGCCCTTGGCGTCGCGATCGTAGAGGTAGCTCGAGTAACCCTTGACGGCGTAGACGCCGTCCTTGCCGGCGAGGCGCGCCATCTGCCCGCGCCCGCCGTTCTCGCCGAACCAGGCGTCGAGCACCGTCGCGCCGCCCTTGGTGAAGACGGCGTGGAGCCCCTTGCCGTCCGACACTTTGTACTGGTCGTAGTTGCCCTTGCCCGGGTCGATGACCTCGCTCACTTTGAGCGTCTTCAGGTTGTCGAGCATGCTCTTCACGTTCGACTGGTTCGCCTCGGCGTCGACCGGCTGCGACAGTCGCCAGTCCTCGCCCTTCTTCACGAGCGTGAACTCGCGCGGAGCGCCCGCGTCGCCTTCTTCGCCCTTCGTGAGCACGATCTTGTCGATCGCCTTCACGTCGTCTTCCTTGATCTCGATTTTCGGCAGGTTCGCGGACTGGCCGGACAGCGTGTAGGTGGCGGCCTCCTCCTGCTGCTTCTTGTTCGTGAGGAAGAGCGCGCCGCCGAGCACCGCGAGCACGCCGATGGCGGCGTAGAGTTTGATCTCCGAGTTCATGATTACACCTTCATCTGCGCTCGGAGCGCGTCGCGCCGGCGCCAGCGCAGGAGGCCGAAGGCGGCGAACAGGATCGGAATGCCGAGCGTGAGCGTCCACTGCACGTTGCGCTGCAAGCTCTTGCGCGAGTTCCGGTATTCCTCGTCCTTACGCTTGATCTCGGCCTGATCGTCCTCGCTCTTGAACTTCGGCTTCGCCACGTCCGAGTAGACGAGGTGCGGGTCGCCGATGAGCTTCGCGCTCGCGGCCACCAGATCCGAATCGCCCGAAAGCCAGTCGAGCGTGTTTTTGAACGAGATGATCGTGTTCGTGAGGTACTCGATGTACGGCTGCGCGATGCGGAGCAGGTTCTCGTCGCCGCCGACGTTGCCGAACATCGCGAATTGACCGCCGAGGTCCGGGCCGTTGCCCGCGTACGCGAACGGGTTCGAGAGGAACAAGCTCGACGACACGACGAGGACGCGCGAGTCCGCCGGAGCCCGCTCGGAGCCGAAGGCGCTCTTGAGCTTGCCCTGGGCGTACGCGGCGATGATGCGCGACTCCTGCGGCGGCTTCGGGTTCCAATCCGTCTTGAGGCGCAGGTCGACGGTGGCGCTCTTGTCCACCGACGTTTGCGGCGTGGTGCGCGCGACGGAGGCGAGCTTCACGTCGGAAGGCTGCTTGTCGCGCAGGAGCTTCAGGCTCGACGCGAAGGGGAACGTGAGCTCTTCCAGCCGGAAAAACGGCGGGAACGACATGTCGAGCGACTTTTCGTCGCCCTCGTCGAAGCGCGAATCGTTGACGACGTGGACGATGCCCGGGTCGCGGATCCAGCCGACGCCGTTCTGCGTGCGCACGGGCAGGCGGAACTGCGCGCCGAAGTCGAGCACGGCGTCCTTCTCCATCTCGATGCCGTAGCCGGTGAGGAGCTTGTCGAGGTTGTGCGTGTCGAGCGTCGCGGCCATCGACGGGTCCTGCGGCTTCATCGTCACGGCCGACGCGTACACGACGAGCGCCTTGCCGCCGAGCATCATGAAGGCGTCGATGTTCTTGAGCTCCGCGTCCGTGTAGTCCTTGCGCGGCTGCGTGATGATGAGCCCGACCAGATCCTTGTCGATCGGCGTCGTCTCGCTGAGCTTCACGTCCTCGATTTTGTAGAACGGGAAGTTCTGCTCCACGATGGACTTCATGGTCGGCGAGCCCTGACCACGGCCCTGCTTCGGCACGAGGTTCTGGTCGTCGAGCTTGAGCTCGTCCTTGTCGGTGATGACGCCGATGCGGTGCTTGATGTCGTCGGCTTTGTCGCGAATCTCCCGGATCTTGTTCGTGATCCAGAACTCGAGGCCGTCCTGGCTCGCGGGGCTCAGGAACGGAATCACCGTCTTTTCGCTCTCGTACTTGAAGACGAGACCCATGTAGCCCTGGGCGACCGCCGCCTGATCTTCGCTCGTCTGGCTCGGATCGACGAACGGCTGCTCCTGCAGGCCCGCTTCCTTCGCCTGGCTCCGGAGCTCGTCCGTGTTCGCCTCGATCAGCGTGAACTTGAACTTGCCCTTGCCCGCCGTCTCGTACTCCTTGAGCAGATCGGTGAGGTCGGCGACGAACGCGTCGAGCTGCGGCAGCCCCGTCTTCACGTAGGCGTCGACCTGGATCGGCTGCTTCAGCGTCGCGAGCAGCCGGCCGCTGCCTTGGCTCAACGTGAAGCGCTCCGTCATCGTCACGTCGTCCCGCTTGTAGATCTTGGACGACAGGATGTTCACGACCACGACGATTGCCGCGATCACGAGCACGTAGAGTCCCGTTTGCGCGGCGACTCGCTTCTTTTGCTCTTCGGTTGCCATGATTGTCCTGAGTGGCTACGCCGGGCTCACGCCCACTTGCGGCGCTCGAGCGCGCGGAACGAAATGACGAGCGCAATCGCCGTCACGGAGAGGAAGTACACGACGTCGCGCGTGTCGATGAGGCCGCGCCAGAAGCCGCTCAAGCGCGTCTGGAAGCTCACGTAGCGGAGCACGTCGCCGAACGCGCCGTGGCCCGAGACCTCGGCGATGTCGTCCAAGAACCAGAGCGTGCCGAGCACGGCGAAGGTCACGAAGAACGCGACCGCCTGGCTCTCGACGAACGAGCTCACGAGTAGACCGACGGCGACGCCGGCGGCCGAAAACAACACGAGCCCGAGGTAGCCGCTCCACACCGGGCCGAGATCGAGCGGCCCGAGGTGCCACGGCAAGCGGAACATCGCGAGCGGGTAGATGAGCGTCCCGAGCACGAGCACGAGCACGAGGCCGAGCGCGCCGAGGTACTTCCCGCCGATCACATCGCTGTCCTTCACGGGCAGCGTGATCAGCATTTCGAGCGTGCCGCTCCGCCGCTCTTCCGCGATGAGCCGCATCGTCACGACGGGGATCACGAGCAGCGACAGGCCCCAGGGCGTGAACTCGAAGACCTTCTGCACGGTCGCGCGGTCCGTCTGCCAGAACCCGCCGTGCAGCATGAAGAACATGAAGCCGAGCGCGAGAAAGCTCAGGCACATCACCACGTAAGCGAGCGGTGAATCGAAGTACGAACGGAACTCGCGTTTTGCAATCGTCAACATCGGAGACATGGCTCAGCCCTTTCGCGCCGCCGGCTTCTCTTCTTCTTCGTCCGAGTCCTCTTCGTCCTCGTCCTCTTCTTCGTCTTCCTCGTCCGCGGCGGGAGCGGCCTTCGCGCGCTCCTCCTCTTCTTCCTCGTCGCCCTCGTCGTCGTCGGCCGGCGCGTGCGCGGCCGCCCAGGCGTCGCCGCGGTCGGCCCGCTCGTCGCCCTTCGTGAGGTCGCGGAAGACGGCGTCGAGCGACTGCGCGTCGCGCCGGAGCTCGAGCAAGGTCCAGCCCTTCTGCACGACCAGCCGGAAAATCTCGGCGCGGAGGTCGGTGTCTTGCGGGCCGATGATCTCGATCTTGTGCGCGGTTTCGTCGGTCGGGAGCTCCTTCGCCCCGCGCACGCCCAGCATCGCGCCGAGCGCGCTCTCGACCTCGGCGGCCGACGGCGCTCGCTTGCCCATTTCCGCGTTCTTCTCGTCGATCGTCACGACGTAACGGACGCGGCCCGTCTTGCTGCGGATGTTGTCGAGCGGTCCGTCGGCGACCACGCGACCCTTGCTCACGATGATCGCGCGCGCGCACGACTCCTCGACTTCGGCGAGGTTGTGGGTCGAGAGCAGAATCGTGCGATCTTTCCCGATTTCCTTGATGTAGCGGAGCACCTCCGCCTTCTCGTTCGGGTCGAGGTCGCTCGTCGGCTCGTCCAAGATGAGGATCGGCGGGTCGTGAATCAGCGCCTGGCCGAGGCCGACGCGCTGGCGGAAGCCGTGCGAGAGCGTGCCGATTTCCTTACCGAGCGACTGCGCGAGGCCGCACACCTCGACCACCTTCTTCAGGCGCTGCCGGAAGAGCGAGTCGTCGATGCCGCGGAGCTCGGCCGCGAACTTCAGGTACTCCCACACGTTCATGTCCGTGTAGAGAGGAGCGCGCTGCGGCAGGTAGCCGATCTTCTGGCGCACCGCGAGCGGCTCGTCGAAAACGTCGTGGCCGTGCACCTTGGCGGTGCCCGCGCTCGGGGCGATGTAGCAGGTCAAAATGCGCATCGTCGTCGACTTGCCGGCCCCGTTCGGACCGAGGAAGCCCACGACCTCGCCGCGCTTCACCTCGAAACTCACCTTGTCGAGCGCTCGGACGTGCCCAAAGCGTTTGGTGACGCCGCTCGCCTGGATCATCACGTCGGTTGCCATCCGAACTCCTTACAGAAAACTTTCGAATTTGCGCGGATCTACCGGCGCTTTTGCGTCGCCGAGCCCGACCGTCGGGCGGCGGCATCCTACTTTCGACGCGATCGCTGTCAACCAGAGAGCCTTTGCGCGTGACCTGCCGGAAACCGGCACCGCCACAAACCCGTGGGCGTACGGGCTATTCCCGAGCCGGCGAGAAGAGGTCTTGGCCCGACTTTCGGTGCCGTGAGGTGGGTTTGGGTGGGCGGTCGGCCGGGAAGGGGCGCGGCGACCCCGCGCGCGAGCCGAAACGGCGCTGCCTGCTCGCCACGGTCGCCAGGACGCGGGGGTGAGTGTTTGCGGCTTCGGAGTTTGTCTATACAGATTTGATCGTAAGACGCAGCTCGAAGCGGGTGGACTTCGGCTTGAAGCCGAGGCGCTGGAATGCGGCTTGAGCCGACGTGTTGAACGCCCAAGAGTTCAGCTCGATGTCCGCGATACCGGCTGACTCCGCTTCGGCGACGATTCTCCCGACGAGCCCGCGCCCGATCCCCGTGCGACGGTGCTCGGTTCGAACTCCGATTGCGTCGAGCTCCCACCACACTCTCGCGGGGCAGAACGGTGTCGCGGTGCGTTCGCGCCGGAACACGATGGCATACCCGACGAGCACGCCGCGCATTTCGGCCACCCAAACCGTCGCAGCGGGAGTCTGCAGCGTGTCGGCCAACCAGCGCTTGAGCTCCTCCGAATCGACGCCGTTGAATTGGTCAGGTCGGTTCTCGAAATGCAGGCGCTGAAGTTCCTCGTTCAGCTCGGCGAGCACGTCGAGCTCGAGAGCGCGGGCGACGCGGACCAAAACGTTCGCTGTCACGATTCCGCGAAGCGTAGCAGGGTTGTCTCACGTTCCGAGGTCCGGCTTGCCGGGCGACGAGGTTCGCACCGGCGACGCCATCAGTGAGTCGAACAGCGATCCAGCGCCTCACGGACGTCGCGGTCCGCCGGGTTGATAGCGAGCAATTGGGTCAACTCGGGAACGAAGAGCGGATCGCGAATGATGCTTGCAGCTCTGACCGCGAGCACGGAGCTCGTGGCGCGGAGCTCGTTGACGATTGCTGGTATCACGTCAGTGACACCACGGTTTGCCAGCCCAACCATGGCCTCGCCCCTGATCTCATCGTCGATATCGTCGAGGCGCTCTGTGAGTGCTGCCCGAATTTCGGGAGTGTCAGCGTGAATCATATCCGCCAGACAAAAGGTCGCCCAATCCCGCACGTCGCGATCGTGGTCCTTGGACAACGTGAGGAGCGTTCGCGTCGCGGCGTCGTTGGCTCTCGAGCCAAGGCAGACGGCGACGCCGTATCGAACCCTTGCATCCGTGTGCGAGGCGAGGTCTGCGATGAGACCGACCTCGCCGCGAGCTAGATGTCCCAAGGCGATGAGCGCATCGGTAACCACCTCCACTTCACGGTCGCGAAGGAGGTCAACAAGAATCGGAGTGGAGTCGTCGGCGAACGGATGTGAATCAGGGTATCCAAGCTGGCCGAGCACGTCGGCGCCGAGGCGCCGCAGATGCGCTTCAGCAGCAAGACACCAGCCGGACGCCGCGCGGAAGGTCTCCGCCCCTCCGCGTCGCTGAAGCTCATGGACCAGCGCCCAACGTTCATCGGAATCATCCGACGACACCCGCTCGGCGCTTGAAAGCAACGCGGCCGTTGCAAGTCCTTGGAGATGCCTTGTCCTAAATGACTCCACGTGCTCTCCAGCCACAAGCCCGCGAGGTGGTTTCAGCCGCCTTGATGTTCAGCGGCATCAGCGGGAAGCGCCTCCCCGCGCAGGTAAGCGCTCGTGGATCGGCGAAGTGGGATCGCCACGGACGCAAGTAGGAGCAGTGCCCACCAGTTTGGGTAGCCCTCGCTCCCGAGCTCTGTGAAGTGATCATACTCGCGAAGCGTGAAGTGGAGACGGTAGTACGAAAGGACGTAGCGGCCGAGCGGGATCGCTTCATGAACGCAGAGGACTCCGAGGCAGAGCAAGAGTACTTCTCGCGACCAGCGCGCTCGCGCGAGCGTGGCGGTGCATCCGACCACGGCGGCGAGCATGGCGGCGTGGAGGAGCGGGGCCGGGTCCACCGTGGCGATGGGCAAGAGCGGGGTCGGGTGCGCTTCGCGAGGAGCGAAGTCGAGGATCGTCAGCCAGAAGAATCGCTGCACCAGGGCATACGTTTCCAAGAACAACACGCCTTGCAGGATCCAAACCGGAGCGGGTTTGCGCACGGCGCTCGAGCTCTTCGGCGCCGCGAGCCTCAGGTAGAGCGCAACCAGACAAACCGCCGCCGCGGTGGCGAGCGCTCCGCGCGAGAAGGCATGCAGGAACGCGCTCCGCATGAAGCCCTCGAGCTCGGCGCTCTGCCCGGGCTTCAGCGGGAGGCGCGGGCCGTCGTCGAGAACCCCCGGCAGACCAAGGCTATGGATCTGTTCGCTGAAGACTGCGGAAATGACTCCCATCACGCCCGAGACGACGAGTCCGAGGCCGCCGATCAGCCCAATCGCGACGCTCCGAGTCATTCGAAGAGGCTTCACGCTCCGTCGCCGATGGAAACGGTGGCCGAGTGACTACTTCGCGTCAGCGTCCGACTCGACCGTGTTCGACGGCGGCGCGTGGCCGCCGCACGGGACGTCCGGTTGGAATTTGGCGGAGGCTTCGCCGCTCGTGGGGTCGAGCTCGACGACGCGGGGGAGGAATTGGTCGCCGGTGAAGCTCGCCGTGACCCAGTATTTGAAGCCGGGTTTTGCGGAGACGAAGAAGCGAAAGGGCTTGAGCGTTTCGTAGTCGTGGACTTCGGTGTTCGCGAGAGAAACGCCGAGGCCGCGGCCGAGCCCCTTCTTGTCGGCTTTGTCTTCACCCCAAATTAAAAAAGACTCTTCGTATTTCACGGTGAGCGCCAAGCAGCCGCTCTCGATGGGGAATTCCTTGGCGGTGCCGTCGCGCTCCGAATCGGCGGTCGGCGCGCGCAGGCCTTCGATCGTCACTTCTTTGGTGCGCGGATCGAGCGTCATCGTGGCGAGCTCCGAGGGCGGGAGATCGGCCGGTGGCTTGTAGAGACCGACGTAAGGCCCGCACGCGCTTGCCATGAGCGCGGTCGCGCTCGTCGAGACGGCCAGGCGCCGCGCACGCAGAATGGCCTGTTTCATGGCTGCTTCGACTTCTTTTTGGGCGCTTCGCTGGGCGGAAGCAGCGGGTAAGACGCGGTCGGGGTGGGGGCGGCCGCGCTCGGGCTCGGCGCGGGCGCGGTGGCGTCGGAAGCCGGGGCTACGGGCGGAGCAGCGCCATCCGTGTCGCTCGGCGCCGCGTCGGGAGCCGCCGGGCGTTTTCGGATGCGGAGCGGCGGGGGCGGCGGCGGCAGCGTCGACGGACGCGACGTGTCGGCGACGGCGGCGGTTTGCCCGTGGTGCACGATGAGACCCCAGACGATGAGTCCCGCGCCGATGGCAGCCGGCAAAAAGACGCCGGTGCAATACGCCGCTTGATTGTCCGTCTGCCGGTTGCACTTCGGCATGCCGACGGCGATGTTGAGCACGCCGTACGCGAGCACGCCGACCCCGACGTTCGTGTGGACGTTGCCGGGATAGTCGATGTCGCTCACGTCGTCGCGCGGGATTTCGTACTCGCGCCCGTTGTCGCCCCGGACGAAAATCGAGTCGGGCGAGCCGCCCACGATGTCACCTTCGACGGGCGCTTCGTTGATGCGCGTGATGGTCGACGTCGTCGAACAGCCGAACGTCAAGAGCACGCACGCGCCCAAAACCCGATACGACATCCACACCAAGCTAGGCTTTTATCACCCCTCAGCGAATTTGTTAATAGCTGATTCCGGCGCTGAACGTCGCCGTGTCGGGCGACGGCAGGTAACCGCCCGTGAAGCTCACGCGAATACAGTCGTGACCGCACACCGGGAAGACGACGCCGCCGCGGGCGCCGAACGGGCTCATGGGGATGTGGTCGTCGTTCAGCGAAACGAAGGCGCCGCGCGCGTCGTTGAAGGGGCGATTCACGAGGCGAAAGAAAGCCTCGATCTGCCAAACGCGGTCGGCGAGCGGCATCGAGTGCGAGTAGGCCTGGCTGAAGAAGACGTAGCGAAGTCCGCCTTCGAGATAGAAGAGCTGGGGATTGACCGAGCGGTAAACGGTTTGCTCGAAGTCCCCGTCGGTACAATGCTCGAGGCAGCGAGCGCGCGGGACGACGCCCGTGAACATGCCCGCCTCCAGTAGGAACGCGTGAGTTCCCGGCAGCCAAGCATCGAAGAGCGGACGTGATTTCGTCCAGAGCTCCTTCGGTTTCGAATCGGCAGCATCGATGTGCGCGGCGATGCTGCCGTCGAACGCAAGGACGCGCAGGCCGACCGAGGCCTCGCCGTAGGTGCTGAAGAGGAGTTCGCCCGCGTCCGGCGTGCCGCCTTCGGCGAAGCCGACGCTGAAGAACGCGCTCAGGCGAAGGATCTTGGCTGCGTACGTCTCCATGCCGACGCCGAGCCCGGCGAGTTGAAACGGATAGAGCTGCACGAGCGCGAACGTGAGGCGCGTGGGCGGTGGCCAGGCGTTGAGCGCGAGGTCGGGGATTTGTTTACGGAGCGCGTCGGCTTCGAGATACGGCGTTTCGTCCGCCTCCTGGTTCGTCGCGTATGGATCGGTTTCACCGGTTTGGGAGCCGCGCCCGCCGTACGGTGCCGTTCGCGCGCGTTCGGTGGCGCGCGCTTCCGCGTCGGGATCGTAATTCGGATCTTCGGCGCGCGAGGGACCCGCTGCGCCGGCCGGCAACGCGACGAGGACCGCGCTGAACGCTGCCGCGAGCCCGAGCCCCGGCGCCGTGACGACGCGACCGCGCTTCAAAAACGATACCCCGTCACCAGCGTCTGCGCGAGCAGGCCCCAGCCGTCGATTGCGACGAACAAGAGCAATTTGAACGGCAAGCTCACTTGGGTCGGACTCATCATCTGCATGCCGAGCGCGAGAAGCACGTTCGAAACCACGAGATCGATCACGAGGAATGGCAGGTAGATCGCGAAACCGAGCGCGAACGCGCCGATGAGCTCGCTCACGACGAAGGCGGGCACCAAAATCACGAGATCGTCGCGCCCGACACCGGCGCGTTCGGCTTCGGGACGCGCGGCGAGCGCGATTTGATAAAAGCGCTCACGCTCGCGCGCGCTGCCGTTCGCTTTCAAGAAGGCGCGGAGCGGCTCGCGTGTCGCGGTGAGCATGCCGCCGACCCACGCCGCGCTGTCGTTCATGGCTGCGGGTTCGAGGAGCGGACCGGCGCGATCGGCGATGCGCGTGCCGAGCGGCGCCATCGCGAGCACGGTGAGCGCGCCGGCGAACGCGATGATCACGGTGTTCGTCGGGACGCTCTGCGCGCCGATCGCGCCGCGCACGATTTGGAGCACCGTCGAGATCTTGACGAACGCGGTGAGGGTCATGAACGCGAACGGCAAGAGCGTCGCGAAGCCGATGGCGACGACGAGCGTGAGGGGTCGCGCGAGAAGGTCCGGTGTCACGCCGCCCCCGACTCCGTGCGATCAGCCGTCGCCCGCGGGCGGCGTCGCGCGGCCGAGAACGCGCTCGAGCACCCCGCGAAAGGCGGCGTCCGTGGTGTGTCCCTTCGGTAACTCCACCCCATCTTTCGGTAGCTCTCCGAGCTTGTTCAGGCCGCTTTCACTCGCGCCCACCACGTACACCGTTTCACCCACGCGGACCAGATACACCGCCCGGCGTCCGTCGAGGGGCAGGCGCCCGACGAGCTCGAGCGGACCCGACGGACGTCCGATGCCGAAGCGGCGCCCGAGCGACAAGAGCAGCACCGCGAGCGCCACCACCCCGACCAGCATGACGAGCGTCTCGACGACGTACCGGCCTAGCGGTGTCATCCGTGAAGGAAGCTATCACGTTGACGCGCGTCTTGGCCCGGGATTGTAATCGCGGGCATGTCGCTCGGCTTTTCCGTCAAGTTCCCGACTCACTTGCTCTTCGCCGCGCTCGCGTCCACCGGCGTGCTCGCCGCCACTGCGTGCTCGTCGTCGGACGCCACGCAAGAGACACCGTCGAGCGGCGGAGCAGGGGCCAAGGGCGGCACCGGCGGCACGGGCGGCACCGGCGGAAGCACGGGCGGAACGGCGGGCACCGCGGGTGCGGCGGCCGGCAAAGCGGGCGGCGCCGGCACGACGAGCGGCGGCGCTGCGGGCGGTGCGGGGCGCGAAGCGGCGGGGAGTAGTGCGGGTGGCGCGGCCGGTGAAGAGAACGGCGGCGCGGGCGCGGGCGGCGAAGCGGGGAGTCGCGGCGGCACGGCGGGCACGTCCGCGGGCGCGGCAGCGGGTCAGGGCGGCGCGAGCGAAGGCGGCGCCGGCGGCCAAGCCGGCGTGAACGGGTAGCGAGGGCGCGGCACGGGCCGGCAGGTCACGTGAGCGGCAGCGTCATGCGGCCGAGCCCGACGACGTCCGCGGCGCGATCGAGCCAGCCGAGCAGGCCGAGATCGCTCGTGAACGACGGAGGCGGATCGCGCAGGAGCGAGTCTTCGCCGAGGAGCGCCGAGAAATCGACGTTCACGGGACTTCGGCGCAAGCTGCCGTCCGCCGCGTAAAACTTCACGCCCGCGAGCTCCATCACGCGGATGAGCTCCTGCGCGAGGATGCCGTAACCGACCGTCGTCGGATGCACGCCGTCGAGCGAGAACAAGCCGCCGCTCGTGCGCCCGGTGGGACCCGACGCGAAGAAGCGCGAGTTCGGAACCGGCGTGAGCGCTTGGAGCGCCGCCGGGAGCTCGTAAGGCGTCCACCACGGCGGCCGCGCGGGCGGCGAATCGATGTAACGGCGCTGGGCCAGGCGATCCAAAAGCCCCGCCGTCTCGAACACGAACCAGTCACGCGCGTCGCCGCGATCGCTCCGCGCCTCGCGCACGACGGCGACGATCGCGTCGTTGTATTGGTCGATGGCGGCGTCGATCGCGCGCGCTTCGGCGGCCGTGATGTTCGGATCCTCGTCGCGGTTGAAGTCGTGGTCTAGGATCCACGGTCGCGTGTAAAAGGGGAAGTAGCGCGAGTCCGCAGCGATTTTGGAGCCGACGCCGCGCGCGAGCGGAGCGATCGTCACGTGCGGCACGGTGCACCAGATCACGTGCCGCGCGCGGATCTTCTTCACGCGCGCCGCGAGCAGCCGGAGCTCCTTCTCGAAATGCACCGGGTCCCACACCGTGAACGCGCTCTTCTTCTCGAGATCGTCGTAGCCCTCCTTGCTCCACACCACTTTGAGCTCGACGATGGTCCCGAGCGCGTTGTTCGCGCCCAGCATCACGATCAGTGTTTCGATCTCGCCGTCCCCGCCGAGCGCCTCGGCCGAGTCGAGCAGGCCCATCCCGCCCGCGGGTCCGCGCCCGACCGGCGGCAGCACGCGGAGCGCCGCTCGAGCGTTGGCCGACTCGACCACCTGGAGCAAGAGGTCGTCGTGCGGCGTGCCGATCTCTGACGCGCAGATCCCCGCCGTGCGTGAGAGCGCGTCGCGCAGATCCCACGCGTACACGCTCAGGTTGTGATGGATCGCGGGGTTCGACGGCGGCGTCGCGCCCGGGCCGCGCTCCCAATAGTCCTCGATTTCGTCCATCACCGAGCGGAGCTTCAACGCCGCGGCCGGCGCTTGCCACCAATCGATGCGGTCGCCGAACGAGCGCTCGAGCCTCCGCACGATGAACTCGATGTTCAGCGGCAGCCCGCCCGCGCCCGGATAGCGCGGGAAGCGAAACTCCTCCGCCCAGCCGAGCTCCTTCGCGATGAGGCGCGGGTAGCTGAGCTCCGTGTTGTGAACCGCGCCGCTCTGAAAGCCTTGCGTCAGCGAATCGCCGATCGTGACCAAGCGGTGCTTCGCCGGTCCGTTCGGCACGACTTTGATCACCCGGATCCCGAGCGTCGGGTCCGTCACCGGCTCGCGCGCGCTGGCGCGAACGTCGACGGATGTAGGCGTCTTCGGGTCCCTGCTGATCTCGCGCGTCATGCGTCCTCCCGGCAAGAGCGACACCCTCTGGAAGAGGGCGTTTTGCCTCTCTACGCGCCCAGGTTAGTCCGAAATACGGGCGGATCAGAAGGGGGCGGCGGGGCTCCCTGCTGCCTCCGGTGGGTCGCGAACGCCAGTTCTGTTAAGCTTCAGGGCATGGTGGCTTCATCTCGCGTCTTTTCGGTTGCTTCGGTTCTCGTGGTCTTGGGCGTCGCGGTCGCCTGTGGCGGCAGCTCGAAGTCGGTCGGGGACGACGACTCGAGCGGCACCGGCGGCGGCGGTGGCACCAAAGCGAGCGGCGGGACGGGCAACGCGACGAGCGCCGGCGGCTCGGGTAACGCGACGAGCGCGGGCGGCTCGGGCGCGACCGGCGGCTCGACGAGCTCCGGCGGCAAAGGCGGCAGCGCGACGAGCGGCACCGGCGGCACCACGAGCACGAGCGGCAGCGGCGGCACCGGCGGCGACCCGGTCTCGGTGATGATCGGCAATTGTCCCGACTTCAGTCCGTGTGGCGGCGACGTGGTGGGGACGTGGAAGATGTCGTCGCTGTGCGGGGCGTCGGACACGAGCAACGCCGGCAGCGGCGGGATGGCGGGGGTGCCCTCGTGCGCGACGGACGGCACGACCGAGTCCGCCAACTCCGACGTCGTCATCACGTTCGGATCCGACGGCAGCTACTCCGCGAAGGGGACCATCACCATCTCCCTCGATTTCACGTTCGACGACACCTGCGCGATGGCGAGCTTCGGCGTGGACGCGGCCACCACCTGCGCGGTGTTGGCGGCCGCGGGCGGCTCGGCCATGACGGGCGGCTCCCTCAGTTGCGCCCCGAAAGACGCCGATTGCAGCTGCCACTTCACCTCCGATCCGAGCGAGACGGACGACGAGGGCACCTACACGATCAGCGGTGACGAGGTGACGCTGAACTACGTCGAGACCGACTCCGACGGCACCACGACGCCGTACATGGAGACGGACCCCTACTGCGTCGACGGCGACACGCTCACGACCGACTCCGCCAACATGGGGAACGGCGGGCTCCTCACGCTGAAGCGCGACTAGGGGGTGTCCTCAATTTCTCGAGCCCGCGGCGCGGGCGGCGGGTGTTTGCGGCTTGAGAGTTTGTCTATACAACTTAGATTGTATCGACAAATCACCATACCCGCGACCCCCTCCACGGGGGACGAGAGTCGCGATGAGGGCGGCAAGATCGAGCACCTGGGTCTATGAAGTAGAGGCGGATCGGGATCCAAAACGTGGACGGTGGGAATTCCTCGTACGGGAGCAGCTTGGTGATGGTGTCGTCGTCGTGGAGTGCGCGGAGTCTCGTCGTCGTGCTCCTCGCGTGCACGGTCGGCTGTGGCGGTTTCACGCTCGCCTCGACCGACCATCAGTCGGGTCAAACACAGGGGGACGGGAGCGGCGCGGTGTCCGGCGTCGCCGGGCACGGGGGCAACGCGCCGGCCGGCGGGGACACGTCGACCGGCGCCGGCGGCGCCGAGCCGGTCGTCGCGTGCGAGGCCGACTTCACGCCCTGCGGCGGTGACCTCACCGGTGTGTGGCGGACCCAGGGTGACTGCAACGTCGACGACAGCGGAGTCGCCGTCACGTGCGAGCTCTACTCGCGCGTGGTGACCTTCGATCTGGTTTGGCATTTCAACGCCGACGGCACCGTCGTCATCGCGGGCGTGGACACCGCGCTCGAAAGCTTCGTGCTCGACGACGCGTGCGCCATGTCGCTCTACTCGATGAGTGCCGCGGACGCGTGCAGCGCCACGAACTCGCCGACTGCCACGAGCTCGTCCGCCTCACGCTGCGAGCTCGTGGACGGCAGTTGCTACTGCGTGACCACGAGCTCGAGCCCCCTCATCGATTCGGGCACGTATCCGCTGAACGGCGATCAACTCACACTCGACGTGAGTCAGGAACTTCTCCGCAACACCTACGACTATTGCGTCGAGGGCGACACCCTCGCTCTCCGCTACGCCTTCCTCGACGACCCCACGCTATCCAGTGACCAAGCCGGACCGCCCACGTGGGTCTTCACGCGCCAGTAAAACGCGAGGGCTCCGCGTCTACACGCGCGAATGATCGGCGTGCGGCGCCGTTCGTGGCGCGGCGCCCTGACCGTTCACGAGCGCGACCACGGCTTGATCCTGCGCCAACCCGAGCCGCCGGCGCGCTTCCTTGCCGCCCTTGAAGACGACGAGCGTCGGCATGCCGCGCACGCCGTAGCGGGCCGCAAGCTCCGGGTAATCGTCGACGTCGACGGCTCCAATCACGAGCTCCGGATTCCCGGCGGCCACCCGCTCGAGCACGGCCGCCTGCACGCGGCAGGGGCCGCACCAAGTCGCCGTGAATTCCACCAGCACGGGACCGTCCGTCGTGGCGAGTGTTTCGTCGAAAGTCGAATCGTTGAGCGTCTTCACGTTACCGGATGCCATGCGGGCACCTCCTTGCAGGTAAAGGTCGCGAGCCCTCGATTGATGACAGCGTCGCGCGTGTCATCTTCTGTTCGGTCGAGACCTTCTCCGGAGGACCATGTCGCCCGACACTTCTCGAACGGTGCCCGCCGTTCCGCCTCCGGCGGAAGAAGACGTGCTCGACCGCCTCTCGCACGTGCTCGCGGGCGAGCGCGCTTCACTCGCCGCCGTGGCTCGCGGCGAGGGGCTGCGTCCGGAAGAAGCCGTCGATTGCGTGCAGGACGCGCTCTGCACGCTGCTCGATCTCGTTCAGTCGGGACAAGTCGCCGCGGACGCCGATCCGGCGCCCGTGCTCGTCACCATCGTGCGCAACGCGGCCCGCAACGCGCGGCGCCGGCACTTTCGCGCGCGCCAGCACGACGAGCTCGGCGAGAGCGAGCTTTCCGACGCCGAGCTCGTCTTGCAAGAAGAGCTCGTCGCGCGCGCCGAAGACGTCGTGCGCCTGCGCGCGTGCGTCGCCGAGCTCTGTGAAATTCAGCGCGCCGTCGTCACCCTGCGCTTGCTCGAAGAGCGACCCGGCGAAAACGTGGCCGAGCTCCTCGGCGTCTCGCCGAACCACGTCGCCGTGCTGCTCTACCGCGCGAAGTCGGCGCTCCGCACCTGCATGTCCGCTTCGCACGCGTGAGCTCGCGCGTGGAGCGCGTCTACACGGCGAACGGAACTCCGCAGCGACGTGGCAATTTCGGCTCGAAAAGCGCACCGAACGCCGTCACTTTCGCCCGCGTGATTCTTGTCGTCTCGACGGATCCGAGGCTCAATCGCTAACGTGCAGTCGTATGAGCTCGGGCTTTTGCGCGCGCGCCGCCGCATCGCGCGGGGTGCGTCGAACGTAGGCGGCGTCGGACTCCTGCTGCTCGCCGCGTGCGGCAGCACGGCGCGCGACGGCAACGCCACGAAGTCGAGCGGCGCGACGAACGTGTCCGGCGCGAGCGGCGGCGGAAGCCCGAGTGTTGGGGACCGAAGCACGGCCGGTGCGTCGAATGCTGCCAGCGCCGGTGGCACGAGCGGCGCGCCGAACGTCGCGAGCAACGGCGGCGCGTCGTCGCCGGGCGGCGCGCCCGGGAGCGCCGGCGGCGTGCCGATGACGATGAGTGCCGGCGGCGCGAACGTGGCCGGCAGCGGCGTCGCCCTCGGCGGCATGGGCGGCTCGCCCACCGGCGCGGGCGGAGCCGTCGCGGCGAGCGGCGCGGGCGGCGGCGCGCCGCTCGGCGCGCTCACGGTCTCGAACCTCATGATCGCCCCGAATCCGAAGATGACGCTCTCCTGCTACGTGAGCTGGACGACGAGCGAAGCGGCCAATTCCGAGGTCGATTTCGGCATGGGCGGCTATCAGTTCCGCGTGGTCGACCCGACGAGCACGACCGATCACAAGGTGCACGTCGTCGGCATGCACCCGCAAACCGCGTATCAGATCAAAGCCGTCTCCACGAGCGCGACGGCGACGGGCAGCGCCGAAGGCACTTTCACGACCGGCATGGTGCCCGCGAACCTCCCGTCCGCCGCGAACGTCATCACGAACGAGCGCGACAAGATGCAACCCGGCTGGACGCTCACGAACTACCAGGTGGGCGGCGCGGGCAGCTCGAACACGTCCACGCAGCCCGGCATCATCGTCATCGTCGACGAAGACGGCATTCCGGTTTGGTACTACGTGCACGGCACGACCGCCGACCAATACGGCATGACCTCGACGGATTTTCTGCCGAACGGTCACGTGCTCGTCGGCAACGCGAGCGCGGAGCCGGCCGTCGAGGTCGACCTCGAGGGCAACATCGTGTGGACCGGCCCGACCGGCGGCACGCCCGCCGCGTCGCACCACACCGGCAAGCTCATGAACGGCGACTACGCCATCGTGCGCGAGTCGAACGCCACGGCGCGCGTCGAAGAGCTAAACCCGCAGGATCAGGTGGTGTGGACGTGGGACCTCTACGACTACATCAAGCCCAAAACCAGCGCGAACGACTGGTGCCACCTGAACTCGGTGACGTTCGACGAGGTGAACGACTTCCTCTACTTCAACTGTCGTTTTCAGGGGCTCTTCAAGGTGAACCGCGCCGACAAGTCCATCATCTGGCAGATGGGCGCCGCCATCGACGACCCGACCACCGGCGACATCACCTATCTCCCCGACAATTCGGCGCGCTTCAACGACTCGCACGATCCAGAAATCCACAGCGACGGCACGATCCTCTTTTACGACAACCAAGGCTGGATGAGTCACGACAACGGCCAGGGCAACGGCAGTTATCACACGCGCGTCGTCGAGTATCAGCTCGACGAGCCCAACAAGACCGCGACGCTCGAGTGGGAGTTCCCGGGCAGCTTCGACGTCGACTCTTGGTACGAGAACGACTGGAGCACGCCGATCTGGGGCGACGCCGATCGCTTGAGCAACGGCGACGTGCTCGTGACGGCGGGCGCGCGCGGCGCCGGCACCCACACGCGCATCTTCGAGGTGACGCGCGCGGGTGAGGTCGTGTGGGCCATCGAATGGCCCGAAAACAACGGTTCGTACCGCGCCGATCGCATCGAACAGCCGCCGGTCGAAAAGCTGCCGTAGCGGCCGGCGCGCGCCGCTCGGCTATCATCGAGGGGTCATGGCGAACCCTTATGACAGGCCGCCCCAAGCTCCCTTCGCCGGTTACGGCCCCGAAGCGTATCTTCCGCCGAGCCAAACCCGCCAGGCGATCCTCGACGAGGAGCACCTGCGGTTACTCCGCATCGGCTACTTCATCTCGGCCGGCTATTGGGCGCTCTTCATCCCCTTCGGTCTCGTCTACGCGGTGATGGGTCTCGTGTTTTCGCATCTGCCGACGGGCGGCGGTCCGCCGCCGCCGCCCTTCATGCTCATGTTCTTCGGCGTCTTCGGCGCGACGTTCGCCGGGATCGCGGCGCTCGCGGCGGGCATGAAGCTCGTGACGGCGATCCGCTTGAAGGAGCGCCGCTCACGCACGCTCTGTCTCGTCACCGCCGGGCTCTCGTGCTTCGAGATCCCCTACGGCACGGCGCTCGGCATCATGACGTTCACGGTGCTCGGGCGTCCGAGCGTGCGCCAGGCGTTCGAGCAGGCGACTCACGTCGCCACGCGCTGAGTGCGTGAGAGCCGGCCCGCCCGCGTCATTCCGCGACGGGCGGCGCCGGGCCGATCGTCGCGCTCAGGCCGCACGTGCTGCCGTCGAAGAAGCGAGCGAGCGCGAGGTATGGATCGGTGCCGTCGCACGAGCCGTCACAAAACTCGCTCGCCGACGCTTGGGCGTCCGGAGCGCGGCCGTTCATCCCGACGTACGGCTTCGAGCAGCGCGCCGTGTACGCCGCGCACGACGACACGCATTCGCGCATGGCCGGCGCGCAGCGTCCCCGTTCGGCGCGAGCGTCCGCTTCGGCCCCGGCGAGAACGTCCTGCACGTGACCGAGGTCCGCGCCGTTCAGAGCGACCTCGTGAGGCTTCGGGCAATCCTCGAGCCCTTGCAGCGGATCGACGGGCTTCGGCGCCGGCCTCGACGCCGCGCAGGACACGAGCAGCGCGACGAGCGTCATGCTCCGGAGCGTCGTGTGCGGGAGGGCTCGCTTCATCAGTGGTGCCCGCCGCCGTGAAAACCGCCGCCGTCGAAGCCGCCGCCGTGATGTCCGGCGTCGAAGCCGCCGTGAAAACCTCCGCCCGAGTGGCCGCTCCAGTGCGAGCCGTGGCCCGCATGCGACGCCGAGGAAGAATGAGCGTCGCGGCCCTGGTCGGGAACGCCGGACGCCGTCCCGGTCGCCGGATCGAGCTCGAAGCTAGTCGCAAAGTAGCGCTGTTTCCGGCGAATCGCCCAGATGGCGAGCCCCCAGCCGACGACCAGGAACGCTCCCATCACCAGAGCATCGACCATCTCTCGAGTATAGCGTCGCGGCCCGGCGCCGCCGCTCACCCGATGAATCGCCGCGAAATCGGCCCTACGTGGCGAGGCGGCGCTCGAGGTCCTTCACGCCGCTCCGCAGGGCGCGCGCGAAGAGGAGCCGTGCGAGCAGTCGCTTCCACCACGAGCGCGCGAGGCGCCCGCGAACGGTCCAGCTGAGCTCGGTGCCCTCGCCGTACGCGGCGCACTGGAGCTCGGAGACGTGCGCCGTGAGCAAGCCGCGCAGCGACTCGTCCGTCGCGGAGTAGCTCAGACCAAACGGCGGCTCGAACGCGACGACGCCTTCGGTGCCCGCGATACCCATCAGCGGATCGAGCGTTCGGCGTGTGCCCGCGCCCCGAGGCAGGGTCGAGCGCGCTTCGTCGGCTTGCACGCGGCCCGGCCCCGGCTCGGGCGTCGGCAGCGTGGCATTGTCCGAAATCAGGGCGAAGACGACGGCGGGCGGGGCGGACAAGTAACGCCTGGTCTCGAACTGGACGGGAGGTAGCTCGCCGCTCGCAAACGCCGCCTGCATCGCCGAATTCCATGAGCAAACACCGTGCCCGGCAGTGCGGAACCCTATGGGTCGCGGTCCGTTCCGCGCGAAGCGACACCGCGCGACGCTCACGTCCGCGCCTAACCGCCGCTTTTCAGCTGAAAAAGCCCCATGGCCAGCTTGCCCCCGCGCGACTTCGACCCAGCGGTTCATCGCGGCGCGTCCGCGCTCACGAGACGGCGGCCCGAGCAGCATGAAGCTGTTGTTTCATGGTTCGAAAGAAACGATTCAAATCCACCAAAGACTCGTGCCGGCCCATGGCGCCGAGGGCCCGTGGCACTCCGAGCTTTGCCAAAGGGAGGCGGGCACGCAGGTGGTGCGAGGGGGACGAGCCCGGCCCCGCTCGGAGTTGCGCTCGCTCGCCCCTGAGAGAACCGATCGATGTCGCGCGCAAGGCGTGTGGTAGACGCCCAAGCGTGCACACCCTGCGTTCTCGCGACGGCACGCGCATCGCTTACGAGGTGAGTGGCACCGGTCCCGCGCTCGTGTTCGTGAACGGCGCGCTCACCGATCGGACCAGCGTGGCTCCGCTGCGACCGCTGCTCGACCCGCACTTCACCGTCGTCGCTTACGATCGGCGCGGGCGCGGGGACAGCGCCGACACCGCGCCTTACGCCGCCGAGCGCGAGGTCGGGGATTTGGCGGCCGTGCTCGAAGCCGTCGGCGCGCCGTTCGTCTTCGCGCACTCGAGCGGCGCCATCCTCGCGCTCCGTGCCGCGACGAGCGGCGTGCCGATGCGGCGCCTGGCCGTGAACGAGCCGCCCTTCATCCTGCCCGGCACGCGTCCGGTGCCGCCCCCCGAAATCACGGCGCGCATCGCGGAGCGCGTCGCCGCGAGCGATCGCGAAGGAGCGCTGCGAATCTTTCTCGTCGAACAGGTGAGTCTGCCGCCGGCCGCGTTCGAGCATTTGAAGGCGAGCCCGGTGTGGCCGCGCATGCTCGCGCTCGCGCACACCGCGTCTTACGACTCGGCGCTCTCCATGCCGTCGGAGCTCCCCGTCGCGACGCTCGCGACGCTCTCGCTTCCGACGCTCGTCTCGAACGGCACCGCGAGCTCCGCGTGGCTCGCCGAAACGGCGGCTGCGCTCGTGCGCGCGCTCCCGAACGCGCGCGCCGTTCACCTCGAAGGCCAGCCGCACTCGCCCGCGCCCGAGGTGCTCGCGCCCGTGCTCGTGGATTTCTTTCGATAGCGCTTGCAGCCACCGACGCGGTGCGGCCGTGTGATCCGAAATCCCCGATGTCGCGTATCTCCCCCGTCGTCTCGGAGCGAGACGCCAGGTTTGAACAGGGAGCAGTCATGCGCACATTCGTCAAGGTTCGGATCCCCACTCCGCGTGGGAGCAAGGCACTCGTCGAAGGCACGATCCCGAAGATCGTGGGCGATTTCATGGAACGGGCGAAGCCCGAAGCCGCCTACTTCGGCGCCGACACGGGGTGGCGGACGGCTTACTTCGTGATCGACCTCAAGGAGTCCTCCGAATTGCCGCCCTTGTTCGAGCCGCTCTTCGTCGGCCTCGACGCGGAAATCGAAGCCACGCCGATCATGAACGCCGAGGAGCTCCGCACCGGGCTCTCGCAGCTCAAGCTCTGAGCGGCGCCGGCTCGGCGGGTCCGGCGGAGGCCGCAAAATCCCTCGCGGGTTCGCGGTCTCCGCCCCGAAATTGACACGCCCCTCGGTGAGCGGTAAGCGGCGGTCCCCTTGGCTCTGGTCGTTCAAAAGTTCGGCGGTACGTCGGTCGCTAACCTGGATCGCATGCGGAACGTCGCGGAACGCGCGCTCCGCACGCAGCGCGAGGGCCACCGCGTCGTGATGATCGTGAGCGCCATGGCCGGCGAGACGAACCGCCTGCTCGGCCTCGCCCACCAAATCTCGGACGTGCCGGACGCGCGCGAAATGGACTCGCTCGCGTCGACGGGCGAGCAGGTGAGCGCCGCGCTCGTCGCGATGACGATTCAGAAGCTCGGCGGCAAGGCGCGGAGCCTCCTCGGCCACCAAGTGCGCGTCCACACGGACAACGCGTACACGAAGGCGCGCATCCAAAACATCGAGAACTCGAAGCTGCTCGAGGTCGTCGACGGCGGCGAGATCGCGGTCGTGGCGGGCTTTCAGGGCATCGATCAGGACGGCAACATCACGACGCTCGGCCGCGGCGGCTCCGACACCACCGCCGTCGCCATCGCTGCCGCGATCAAAGCCGACGTGTGCGACATCTACACGGACGTGGACGGCGTCTACACGACCGATCCGAACATCTGTCCGTCCGCTCGAAAAATCGACCGCATCAGCTACGAGGAGATGCTGGAGCTCGCCTCGCTCGGTGCGAAAGTCCTGCAGATCCGCTCGGTGGAGGTTGCCATGAAGTACGGTGTCCCAGTTCACGTCCGCACGTCGTTCAGCGACAAGCCGGGAACGATGGTGGTCGGCGAAGAAGGCCTCGAAGGCGTCGTGGTCTCGGGCATCGCGTACGACAAGGGCGAAGCGAAGGTGCAGCTCGTCGGCATCAACGACCGCCCCGGCGTCGTCGCCAAGGTCTTCGGCCTGCTCGCGGAGAAGAACGTCTCCGTCGACATGATCATCCAGAGCCCGTCGCGCGGCGGCGCCGCCAGCACCGACGTGACCTTCACCGTGGCGAAGACGGACCTCACGCGCGTCAAAGAAGTGATCGAGGCGACCGCCGCCGAGCTCAACGCGACCGTCGAGTACGACCCCGACATCGTCAAGGTCTCCATCGTCGGCCTCGGCATGCGCTCCCACGCCGGCATCGCCTCGAAGATGTTCGGCCTGCTCGCGGCCGAGGGCATCAACATCCAGGCCATCAGCACGAGCGAAATCAAAATCTCGTGCATCATTCACTCGAAGTACACCGAGCTCGCCGTGCGCACCCTGCACGAAGGCTTCGGTCTCGACAAAGCCGCCGTCAGCGGCCAGTAGCGGGCCGACTCGCGCGCCGCACGACGGCGTGCCTCGAACGCGCCGCAAGCAACCGTCGCCGCGCCCGGCCGATGACGGAGCATGCGGCGCTCCACACGGCGGCTTCACACGGCGTTCGGTCTCGGTGCGTTGGTTTTTGGGGGTGTCGGGTGCCGGGTCTCGGCAACACCGGAGACGCCCGCGTTCGGAGCCGGCGCAGCCGACGGCAGCGCGTCCTCGAACGCCGATGACGACGACGACACCTCGCCCGGCTCCGACACCGGAAACGGCGGCGCTCCGTCGTCAGCCGATTCCACGCCGAGCCGCGCGCCCGGCGTGAACGGCACCGCGGGTGCCGCGTCCGGCTGCGACGCGCAGAGCGTCTCGTTCGACGAGCTCCGGAACGGCGACGTGCGCTCGGACGTGATGGTGCGCCTCGACGCGACCGCAACCAGCCAAAAATTCCTCGTCAGCCACGCGCACTCGGGCAGCTGCCTGTTCGGCGCCTTCGTCGGCACCGATCCGGCGGCGGACGGCCCGCGCGGCGTGCTGGTCGTCTCGTACGGTACCGACTCGCCCGCGGGCGAGCCGTGCCCCACCGGCACCGACGCCATCCCCGATGCGCTCACACCCGGCGACGCCGTCGCGGTCGCCGGCTACCTCGCCGCGTACGCGCCGTCCGGCTGCAGCGTCGCCGGTTCTCCACAGCTCATGGTCGATGCCGCCTGCCCGCTCACCCGCACGACGCACCGCGCCGTCCCCGCTCCGTACGACTTGGCGTTCAGCGACGCGGATGCGATCGCGCGTGGCTCGGACGCCGCGCTCCTCCGCCGCTTCGCCGGCGGCCTCGTGCGGCTCCGCGCCGTCGATACGGTGCGTCCCGCCGACGGCACCGGCAGCGTCGGGCCGTACGGCGTGATCCAGCTCGAGCAAACCGCGCTCGAGATCCACAACGACCTCGAGTACGGCGACCTCTCGCTCGGCGGGCCGGGCGACTCCGCGAAATCCCTCGTGTTCGGCTATCCCGTGGAGTTCGGCTCCGTCACCGGTCTCGTGTCCCTCGACTATTGCACGTGGTCAGTCGCGCCGCGGAGCCGCTGCGCGGATCTCTCACCCGCGAGTGCGAATTGCCCGTAGCTCGGAACGCCGGCACGGGTGGGTAAACTCCTTCGAGAGCGAGCCGTTCGAGCTACACTATGAACGTCGGGCCGTCGTCGATGACCGAAGATCCAATCGAGCGTCCGCACGCCGTTCTGCCGCCGCCGCCGTCGACGCCGGATGACGGGCCGAGTGCGCTCGAGGTGCCGCCGCTCGCGGCGCCGCCCGCGTCGTTGCGCCCGGTTTCGGCGGTGCGCGGGCGCGGCAAGTACGCGTTCCCGGTGCGCGTTTGGGCGGCCTTCGTCACGCTCTTCGTCGTCGGCACGGTCGTCACGTTCCTGCTCGAACGGTGAGCGCGGCCGGAGTGCGGTAGCTTCCGAGCGTGCTCCTCGCTCGCGTCGCGCTGCCCGTCCCGCTCGGGCAGGTGTTCACTTACGGCGTGAGCGCGGAGCTTGCGCCGAGCGTGCGGCGCGGCGCGCGCGTTCTCTGCGAGCTCGGGCGGCGCAAGGTGCTCGGTGTCGTGCTCGAGGTGGGCGATCGCGAGCCGGAGATCCCCGTCGAAAAGCTGAAGCCGGTGCGCGCCGTGGTCGCCGCCGAACCGGTGCTGCCCGAGGAATTACTCGGATTTTTGCAGGAAATAGCGCGCTACTACGTGGCGCCCGTGGGCGAGGTGATGGAGCTCGCGCTGCCGGCGGTCGAGCGCAGCGCGGCGCTCGCCGTCGAAGCGCCGGCCTCGACGCGCGCCGTCGGACGGCTCGTGCAAGTCGCGCGCGCGGTGGAGGGCGCCGCGACGCCGAAGCTCCGCGGCAAGGCGCCGGCCATTCTCGACCACCTGCGCGCCCGCGGCCCCGTCGCGCTCACCGAGCTCGAAGCGGAGTGGCCGAGCGCGCGCGCCGCGGTGTCGCGGCTCGTGGAAGCCGGCGCGGTGACGCTCGAGAAGCGCGACGAAGCGATCGATCCGTTCACCGTCGCGGTCGCGCCCGACGTCCCACCCGTGCTCACACCCGCGCAGGAGCGCGCCGTGGCGGCCATCGTCGCGCGGCTCGAGCGCGGCGAGAAGCAAGCGTTCCTGCTCGAAGGCGTGACGGCTTCGGGGAAAACGGAAGTGTATCTGCGCGCCGCCGAGCGCGCGCTCGCGCTCGGGCGCGGCGTCATCGTACTCGTGCCGGAAATCGCGCTCACGCCGCAGCTCGTCTCGCGCTTTCGCGCCCGCCTCGGCAGCCGCATCGCGGTCCTGCACAGCGGGCTCGGCGAGCGCGAGCGGCACGCCATGTGGCGCTCGCTCCGTTCGGGCGAGGTGCGCATCGCGGTCGGCGCGCGCTCGGCGCTGTTCGCGCCCGTCCTCGCGCTCGGTCTCGTCTGCGTCGACGAGGAGCACGACGGCTCGTTCAAGCAAGAAGAAGGCGTGCGCTACCACGCTCGCGACATGGCGCTCCTGCGCGCGCACCGCGCCGAGGCCGTCTGCGTGCTCGGCTCGGCCACGCCGTCGGCGACGAGCGTCGAGCTCGCGCGGAGCGGCCGGCTCGAGTTGCTCGAGCTGCCGGCGCGGGCGCGGGCGGCGAGCGTGCTGCCGAAAGCCGAGATCGTCGATTTGCGGCGCACCGGGCCGGGTCCGGGCGGCGAGCGCCTCATCAGCGTGCCGCTCTTTCGCGCGCTCGAAGAGTCCGTCGCCGCGCGCGCCCAGGCGATTCTGTTTTTGAACCGGCGCGGCTTCGCGCCGAGCGTGCTCTGCACGGCGTGCGGCAAGGTCGCCGAGTGTCCGAACTGCGCGGTCGCGCTCACGCTCCACCGCTCGCGCGGCGGCACGCTCGTGTGCCACTACTGTGATCATCACGAGCCGCTGCCGAAGGCGTGCCGCCAGTGCGGCGAAGAGGCGCTCGTCGAAGAGGGAGCCGGCACCGAGCGGATCGAGAGCGTGCTCGGCGACATCCTGCCGGGCGCGCGCATCGCGCGGCTCGACCGCGACGTGGCCGCGGGGCAAAAGAGCGAGCGTGTGCTCGAGCGCATGCGGCAGGGCGAAATCGACGTGCTCGTCGGCACGCAGATGGTCACCAAGGGCCACGATTTGCCGAACGTGACGCTCGTGGGCGTCTTGAACGCCGACGCGGCGCTCTCGCTCCCGGATTATCGCGCCGCCGAACGCACCTTCCAGCTGCTCGTGCAGGTCGCCGGGCGCGCCGGCCGCGGTGAAACGCCCGGGCGCGTCATCATCCAGACCTGGCAACCCGATCACCCCGCGATCGTCCTCGCGATGAAGCACGACGTGAAAGCCTTCGTCGCGCAGGAGCTCGAGCAGCGGCGCGAGGTCGGCTACCCGCCGTTCGCCAGGCTCGCGCTCGTGCGCTTCGAAGCGACGGACGACGAGCTTGCGCGTTCACAAGCCGAAAAGCTCGCGCACGCCGCGCGCGGCTTCGGCAACCCCGACGTCGAGGTGCTCGGGCCGACGGCCGCGCCGCTCGCGCGCCTGCGCGGCCGCTACCGTCACCGATTCCTGCTCCGCGCGACCGACCGCGCGCGCTTGCACAAGGTGCTGCTCGGCGTCGCCCGCTCGGGCGTCGATCGCCGCGTGCGCATGGCGATCGACGTCGATCCGGTGAGTATGCTCTAATCCCCGCCGCCGAAGGATCCGCTCGTCTTGCAAGCACGCCTGCCCCTGCTTTTCGGCTTTCTCACTGCGTGTTTCGTCTTTTCGTGGGGGCGCGGCGCCGCCGCCTTCGAGCGTGAATGGCACCTCGGCGGCGGGCTCGGGGGCGCCGCCGCGAACCACTACGAGCTCGGCCCCGCGCTGAACGCCTACGCCGCCTACGGCATCTCGGACGTCTTCGACGTGCGGCTCGAGCTCGCGGCGTCGCGAAACTCGACGAAGCCCGGCGACGCATTCCTTTATGGCGCGAAGGGCGCGCTCGCGTACAAGATCGACGTCATTCAATGGATTCCTTATGTTGCGATCACGGCGGGCTACCTCGGCGCGACGCGCCGCGTCTCGCCGCTCGCGCTCGGGCAGCCGACGGCGGGGCTCTTGGCCGGTCTCGATTACGCCGTGTCGCGGAACTTCGGCTTGGGGCTCGCCTTGAGCTACGACTACGCGTTCCACCCCGGCGCGGCGTACGCGAACGGCTTCTTGCGCGCCGAATACCGCTTCGGATTTTAGAGCGGCGCGGCGGAGCGGGCGGGCGCGCGTGACGGCGCCGTCCCCTAAGACGGGCGCCGCCGTCAAAACCGAGGGCGCTTTCGGCCAAATCGCCGCCGCGCTCACGCACCTCGCGAAGCGCCGCGAGCTCCGGTTGCTCTTGCTCTGCAACTCGGTGCTCGGGATGAGCGTCTCGTTCGTGATGCCGTTCATGAGCTTGTTCTGCACGCGCGAGGTCGGCATGAGCCTCGCGCTCTTCGGCGTGTTCATGACCGGGAGCGCCGCGGCGAACATCGGCATCAGCACGTGGCTCGCGCACCAGAGCGACACGCGGCTCTCGCGCCGGCGCGTCCTCTTGTGGGCTTCGTTCGCCGGAGCCGTGGGTTACGCCGGGTACGCGTTCGTGCGCGAGCCGTGGCTCCTGTTCGTGCTCGGCGGCGGCGTGCTGGGCCTGGCCTCGCTCACGTTCGCGCAGCTCTTCGCCTACGCGCGCGAGCTCGTCGAGCGCTCGAACGTCGAGCGGAGCGACGTGCCGCTCTACATGAACGTCTTCCGCATGGCGTTCGCCCTCGCGTGGACGGTCGGGCCCGCCGTGGCCGCTTTCGTGCTGCGCGCGTCGTCGTTCGCCGGCCTCTTCACGGCGGCCGCGGCGCTCTACGTGCTGCTCTTCGTGCTCGTCTTCGTGTTCGTCGAGGAGACGCCGCCCGCGCCGCGACCGGCCGCGGCCGCGCCGCCCGCGCGCCTCCGCGACGTGCTCGCGCGCCGCGACGTGCTGCTCTGGTTCGCCGGGCTCACGGCGATCCTCGGCGCGCACGCGATGTCCATCAACAACATGGCGCTTCTCGTCTTGCGCGTGCTCCACGGCAGCGAGGCGGACGTGGGCGTCATCTTCAGCCTCGCGCCCGTGTTCGAGCTCCCCTTCATGCTCTACGTCGGGTTCCTCGCGACGCGCGTGCGTTCGGAGTCGCTCATCCGCGCCGCCATGCTGCTCGCCGTCGCGTACTACGCGTGTCTCGGCTGCGTGCAGGCGCCGCACGAAATCTATCCGCTCACCGCGCTCAGCGCCGCCATCGTCTCGGTGACGAGCGGCGTCGCCATCACGTTCTTCCAAAACAAGCTCCCCGACCAGCTCGGCGCCGCCACGAACCTCTACTCCAACGCTTCGCGCCTCGGCTCGACCTCCGGCTACCTCCTCTTCGGGCTCGTGGCGTCGCGCTTCGGACATCGCGGCACGGCGTTCGCCTGCGCGCTCCTCGCGCTCCTCGCCCTCACGTTGACGGCATTCGCCGGATCACGCGGGAGCCCAGCCCACGCCGCACCTCGCGATTGACAGCGCGCGCGCCGCGCCCAAAAACTCCGGCATGGGCGAGCTCAAGACTTACCAGGGCGGCTGTCACTGCGGCGCCGTCCGTTACGAAGCCACGACCGACCTCGGCACCGTGCTCGAGTGCAATTGCTCCCACTGCTCGCGTAAGGGCTTTCTCCTCACGTTCGTGAGCTCGGACCACTTCAAGCTCTTGCGCGGCGAGGACGCGCTCACCGAATACCAATTCAACAAGCACGTCGTGCACCACCTCTTCTGCAAGACGTGCGGTATCCAATCGTTTTCGTGGGGCGTCCGCCCCGACGGCACGAAGTCCCACATGCTCAACGTGCGCTGTTTGGACGAGGTCGATCACGCCTCCTACACGGTGAAGCAGGTCGACGGGAAGAGCCGCTGACGCGCACGGCGCGCCGCGTCGTGCGCGCGTCGCGCGACGACGCTCAAGGCCGCTTGCGGAGCCGGCGCGCGCCGACCCACTCGTGCCAGCTGATCGAGAAGTCGTCGTAGGTGATGAAGTAACGGCCCGCGTTCGCGGAGTGGACGTGCGCGGGATACCAGCGCCCGTCGTGCCACGCGTCGACGGCTTGCTCGGCGCGGTAGGTGGCGCTCGGGCTGCCGGGGCCGTCGTCGGCGTCGCCCGCCGGTGCCTCGGCTTTCGGAAGCATGGGGACGACGAGCGCGGCGCCGAGCGCGAGCAGGACCGCGAGCGACGCAAAAAGGCCCCACGTCTCGAGCCGCGACAGGCGCGGTGAAGACGGCGGGCGAGAAGTCACGCGTCAGCGTATCCGACTTGGCGCGGGCATGGCGCTCCGGCTTGACATGCTCCGGGGCGCTCCACAGGTTTGGTCGCCGTCACCGAAACGCGATTCGCGCCATCGGCCCGCGGCCGACGCGCACCGACGCGACTGGGAAGGAGCCGACACATGAAGGTTGGGATTTTGGGCACCGGCGACGTGGGCCGCACGCTGGGCACGGCGTTCGTCACCCTCGGTCACCAAGTGAAAATGGGCGCGCGCGAGGCGACGAACGAGAAGGCCGCGGCGTGGGCGAAGGACGCGGGGCAGAGCGCCTCGCACGGCACGTTCGCCGACGCGGCGGGGTTCGGCGACATCGTCGTCCTGTCCACGCACGGCACCGCGAACGAAGCCGTCCTCAAGTCGATCCCGCCGGAGCGGCTCCAGGGCAAGCTCTTGATCGACACGACGAACCCTCTCGACTTCTCGAAGGGCATGCCCCCGCGGCTCTTCGTGGGTCACACCGACTCGGGCGGCGAACGGGTGCAGCGCGCGGCGCCCGAGGCGCGCGTCGTCAAATGCTGGAACATCGTCGGGCACACGAGCATGTTTCGTCCCGCGTACGAGACCGGCACGCCCGCCATGTTCATCTGCGGTAACGACGCGGAGGCGAAAAAGCAGGTCACACGGATCCTCCACGACTTCGGTTGGTCGGAGGTGGTGGACTTCGGCGGCATCGAGTCGTCGCGTCACCTCGAGCCTCTGTGCATCGTGTGGGTAATGTATGGAGCCGCGACCGGCGGCTGGACGCACGCCTTCGCGCTCCTGAAGAAGTAGCGGAGAATTCCGGGGCGTGAGCGCGCGGGCATGCTAAAAGTGCACCGTGCTTCGCGCGCTCGGCCTCATCCTGGCGCTCGCGGTCACGGGCTGCGAGCGAGGAGCGGCGGAGGCGCGCCCGGGCGCTCACGATCGTGACGTGCCGCCCGCATTGCTCGCGAGCGCCGCGCTCACGAGCAACGCCGCCGAGCTCGCCGTCCCGAGTCCGGCGCCGAGCGGCGCCTGGGTCCCCGCGTTCCGCGCCGGTCGCTATGCCGACGCCGCGCGCGCGCTCGACGCCGAGCCGATGCTCGGCCAGCGCCCGGACTTGAAGCTCGCCCGGGCGAAAGCCGCGCTCGAGCTCGGCGACGCGGGCCAAGCCGTCACCTTGCTCGTCGGGCTCGAGACGGACCTGCCGGCGCTCGAAGGGAAGATCCGGCGCCTGCGCGCCGAAGCCGAGCTCTCGGCGGGGCCGTACGCCGACGCGGCGGCGTACTTCGCCACCAAGGCGGATCCGGAGTCGGTCGCGCGCGCGGCGCTCGCGCGTGAACGCGCCGGGGACTACGCGGAGGCGAGCGCGCTCGCCGGCCGCGTCGTGAACGAGCTCAAAGGCAAGCGCCTGCACGCGACGGAGGTGCTCGCCCGCTCGGTGCGCGCGCGCTCGGCGGCGAAGCTCGGCGTCAAAGTGCAAGCCGCGAACGACCTGCGCTGGCTCGCGCTCGAAGACGCGCTCGGCTCGCCCGACGCCGACACGCACCTCGCCGCCGTCGCGCCCGAGCGCGCGCTCACGAAAGAAGAGCGGCTCGGTCGCGCCCTCACGTTCGGCCGCGCCGGCGCCGTCGAGCGCACCGAGACGGAGCTCGAGCGCCTCGCCACGGCGCCCGGTCCGCCCATCACGAGCGGACGGCTCGAGCGCGCCCGCGCCTTCGCCCTCTACTACGCGCGGCGCGACTACAAGAAAGCGAACGAGCTCTTCGCGCGCGCCGCGCGCGGCCCCGGCGTCGACGCGGCGGAGTGCACGTTTTACGCCGCGCGTTCGCTCGCTCGCGCGCAGGACGACGAACGCGCCGTCAAGGGCTACCGCGACGTGAAGAGCCGCTTCCCGCGCTCGAGCTGGGCCGAACAGGCGAGCTACCTCATCGCGCGCACGCACTACGCGGGCGGCCGCTTCGCCGACGCCGCGCGGGCCTACGACGCGTATCTCGACGGCTACCGCCACGGCAAGGCGCGCGCCGACGCGATTTACGAGCGCGCCGTCTCCTGGCTCGCGCTCGGCAACGACGCGACGGCGGCGTCCGCCTTCGAGCTCCTCGCCCGCGACGAGCACGACGCGCGCCGCGCCGCGCGTCTGCGGCACCTCGAGGGCGTCGCGCGCGCGGCCGCCGGCGAAACCACCAACGCCGCCACCCTCTTCGCCGAGGTCGCCGCGACGCAGCCGCTCGGCTTCACCGCGCTCGCGAGCGCCGCGCGCCTCGAAGCGCTGAAGAGCGCGAGCGTCGACCCCGTTCCCGCCGGAAAAC
>DATJXW010000029.1:0-3992 GCA_035499895.1 Polyangiaceae bacterium
GTGAGCACCGCCGCCGTCCTCGCGACGCTCGATCCGCTGCTCGCGGTCGCAGCCGTGGCGTCGTTTCCGCCCATCGCGTGGCTCATCGTGCACATCCGCGGCACGCTGACGCACGGCTTTTTACGCGGCGGCCGCGCGTGGTCGGCGATGACGAGCATCCTCGCCGACGCGATCCCCGGCATTCGCGTGGTCAAGGCCTTCTCGCAGGAAGACCGCGAGATTGCGCGGTTCGAACGCGCCAATCAACGCATCGTGGACGTGAACAACCGGATCAACCGGCTGTGGACGTTCTTCTGGCCGCTCGTGCAGCTCCTGAATCAGGTCGGGCTGCTCGTCGTGTGGGCGGTGGGAGCGTGGCAGGTGCTCCACGGGCGGGTGACGGTGGGCGTGCTCACGGCGTTCATCGCGTACATCAGCCGCTTTTACACGCGCGTCGAGAGCATGAGCCGCATGCTCACCGCGACGCAGAAGGCGTCGGCGGGCGCGCAGCGCTTGTTCGAGATCCTCGATCGCGCGCCGACCGAGCTCGAGCCGAAACACCCGGTGCGCCAGCCGGAAATCCGCGGCGAGGTCAGCTTCGATCACGTCTCCTTCCGCCACGGCAGCAGGCTCGTGCTCGACGACGTGAGCTTTCGCGTCGAGCCCGGGCGCATGGTCGGCATCGTCGGCCACACGGGCTCGGGCAAGAGCACGGTCGCGAATCTCGTCTGCCGCTTTTACGACGTTTCGACCGGCGCCGTGCTGGTCGACGGCGTCGACGTGCGGCGCCTGTCCGTCGCCGAGCACCGCCGTCACATCGGCATCGTGTTGCAGGAACCATTTTTGTTCTTCGGCACCATCGGCGAGAACGTGGCGTACGGCGCGCCCGACGCGGGTCCGGCGCGCGTCATCGCCGCGGCGCGTGCGGCCCGCGCGCACGATTTCGTCTTGAAGCTCACCGAAGGCTACGACGCGCTCGTCGGCGAGCGGGGCCAGTCGCTCTCGGGCGGTGAGCGGCAGCGCATCGCGATCGCGCGCGCCATCCTCGTCGATCCGCGCATTTTGATCCTCGACGAGGCGACCTCGGCCGTCGACGTGCGCACGGAGCGGCAAATCCAGCGCGCGCTCGACGCCGTGGTCGCCGGGCGCACGACGATCGCCATCGCCCACCGTTTGAGCACGCTGCGCAAGGCCGACTTCATCGTCGTCTTGCGGGACGGCGAGGTCGTCGAGCAAGGGCCGCCCGCCGAGCTCCTCGCCCGCGACGGCGAGTACGCCCGGCTCTGGCGCGCTCAGCATGCCGCCGCGGGCGACACCGCGAACGCCGCGACCGAGCCGGACGCCGACGACGAGCTCGACGCGCCCGAAGCACCGCCGCTCGAGCCGCGCGGCTTGCGCGTCGAGCCGGACCACGACGGCGCGCTCGTCGCGATCGAGGACGGCGGCGCACGGACGCGCGTCTTCCCGCGGCGCTGCTTCCCGCTCACGCACCCGCACCACTTCGTCGCGCTCGTCGACGAGCGCGGCCACGAGCGACTCTGCATCGAGGATCCGCGCACGCTCGGCGCGGAGGGGGAAACCGCGCTCCTCGCCGCGCTCCGGACCGGGACGTTCCTGCCCGTGGTGCGGCGTATCGAGCGGGTGACGGCCCTCGATGCGCGTTGGGAATGGCACGTCGAGACCGACCGCGGCCACGTGAGCTTCATCGTCGAGCAGGAGGAGCACGTGCGCGCGCTCGAGGACGGTCGCTACCTCCTCACCGATTCGCACGGCATGCGCTACCTGATCGAGGCGCCCGAGCGGCTCGACGCGACGAGCCGGCGGCTCTTATCGAGGTTCTCGTGAAACCCGGAAACGCCCCGGCCGGGCGCCAATCCCGCTGAGATCGTTTCAGAATCGGGCGCATAAAGATCTCCTCACGCGTTCTCCCGGATTTAGAAATAAACGGGAAACCGGCCGCGCGAACGGGGTGCGCGAAGGTGCGCTCGATGCTCGAACGTTACAAGCGAACCTTCTTCGCGACCCAGGCCTGCATCGTCTGCGTGACGGTAGCGATTCTCATCCAATCGCACCGCATTTTCGCTGCAGCGGTGTTTTTCGTCACCATGGAGCTCGGTGCCGTGGTCGGGGCGATGTGGGCGGCTCGCCTGAAACGTCGAATCGAGCGCAGTCAGGGATTCCTGAGCTCTCGTTGATCCATTCAGCACCCGGAGAATCGAAAGGTAGACCCATGCAGAACGTCCTTTCCCTTCAACGTTTTCGCCATTGGCTGGCCGTCATCGGCTTAGCCCTCGGCATGCTCGGGGTGCTCGCCGCGCCCGCGCGCGCGGACGAACCCGTCCCTGACAAGACAGGGGCGTTCCAAACCACCCCGAACGCTTACTCGGTTCCGGGCTACGTGAAGCCCGACCCCGAGAAGGCGACGAACAAGGAGCTCGCCGTCGCGGTCGACGCTGCAGCGCAGTCCGCGTCGCACGCGCTCTTCTCCGTGAACTTCGTGTGGACGCTCGTCGCGGGCTTCCTCGTGATGTTCATGCAGGCTGGCTTCGCGATGGTCGAGACGGGCCTCGTCCGCGGCAAGAACGCCGCTCACACGATTTCGATGAACTTCCTCGTGTACGCACTCGGGATGTTCGGCTTCTTCGTGTGCGGCTTCGCTCTGATGTGCGGCGGCATGAACGGCACGAACGTCGGCGGCCCCGCGAGTCTCGGCGGCACGCCGACGCTCAATCACATGTTCACCATCGGCTCGTCCGTCGCAGGCGATCACGGCTGGGGTCTCTTCGGCACCACCGGGTTCTTCCTGACCGGCGCCGGTTACGACTCGGCCGCCATCGTGCTCTTCCTCTTCATGATGGTCTTCATGGACACGACGGCGACCATCGTGACGGGCGCGTGCGCCGAGCGCTGGAGCTTCAAGAGCTTCTTCGCCTTCAGCATCCTCGTCGGCGGCTTGATCTACCCGTTGTTCGGCTGCTGGGTGTGGGGCGGCGGCTGGCTCGCGCAACTCGGCTACCGCGCGGGACTCGGACACGGCGCGGTCGACTACGCCGGTTCGGGCGTGGTGCATCTCCAGGGCGGCGCGCTCGCGCTCATCACCGCGATCATGATCGGCCCGCGCATCGGCAAGTACGGCAAGGACGGCAAGGTGAATCCGATCCTCGCGCACGACATCCCGATGGTGCAGATCGGCACCTTCATCCTCGCGTTCGGCTGGTTCGGCTTCAACGCCGGCAGCTCGCTCGCCGGCGGTGACGGCCGCATCGGCATCGTGGCGACCAACACGATGATCGCCGGCATGTCCGCGACGCTCTCGGGCGTCCTCTACATGTGGAAGGTCTACGGCAAGCCCGATCCGTCGATGATGTGCAACAGCATGCTCGCCGGCCTCGTGGCCATCACGTCGCCCTGTGCGTTCGTGACGCCCGTGGGCGCCTTCATCATCGGCGCGGTCGCCGGCGTGCTCGTCGTCATCAGCGTGTTCTTCTTCGACCGGCTCAAGATCGACGATCCGGTGGGAGCGATCAGCGTCCACGGCGTGAACGGCGCGTGGGGTCTCATCGCGGTCGGCCTCTTCTCGGACGGCAGCTACGGCCAGGGCTGGAACACGGTCGGCGCGACCGACTACCTCGGCAAGGCGGGCCTCGGCGTCACCGGACTCTTCTACGGCGACGGCAAGCAGCTCATCGCGCAGCTCATCGAGACGGGCGTCGGCCTCACGTGGAACGTCGTGATGGGCGGCATCTGCTTCTACATCGTCGGCAAGCTCGTCGGCGGTAACCGCGTCGCCCCCGAGGTCGAGGTGGCTGGGCTCGACGTGCCCGAAATGGGCGTCCCCGGCTACCCCGAGTTCCTTCCGCTCATGACGCCCGAGAAGGCGGCGGAGGAGCTCAAGGCTCATTCGGGCGACATCGCCGACTTCGAGCCGGCCAAAGCAGCGGGCTGATAGCGCGCCCCGCTCCTCGCAGTGGCGCGGCGCCCGCACCGGGCGGCGCGCCACGCTAGTTTTCGGC
>DATJXW010000030.1:0-74359 GCA_035499895.1 Polyangiaceae bacterium
CGACGAGGTGCGCGGCGACGGCCTCACGCGCGCGCGGGCGGGCGCGATCGAGGGTGACTTGCGCCAGGTCGATCCGCCGGTTCCGCTGTGGCTCGCGTCTGCGCCGCCGGTCGCCGGCTTCACGGTCGCGGCCGTGGCGGATCTCACGAACAAGCGGGTCCCCCCGGTCTACGGCTCGATCGACGTCCTCTTCGCGGGCACCGAGCTCTGGTACCTGCTCATCGCCGCGGGAAATACGGTGTGGGGTCCTTACGAACGCGCCCTCCACAAGGCGGGGCTGAAAACGCTCGCGCTCGGTCCCGGCCCGGCCGCGGCCGGCTTGTCACTGACGGGGAGTTTTTGAGAACATCGCCGTACGCTTCTTGGCTGGGCTCGGCCGGCATGCAAGGCACACAGAGCGATGTGGAGGCGCTCGCGCGAGCGCCGCTCGTCTTCGCCGACGTTTACGCGGAGCATTTCGCGTTCGTTTATCGCGTGGTCGCGCGCCTCTCGGGTTCGGGTGACGTCGAAGATCTCGTGCAGGAGGTGTTCGTGGTGGTGCACCGGCGCCTGGGCGAGTTCCGTGGCGACGCGCGGCTCACGAGCTGGCTCTTTCGCATCGCGTACTTGACCGTCGGCGCGCACGTGCGACGAGAACGCTTGGGCCGGCGCGTACGCGAGCTCTTCGGACGCGAACCGGAGCCGAGCACGGCGCACCCGAGCGAGGAGCTCGAGCGCGCGCGTCGCGTGAGAGCGGCGCTCGAGCGCTTGTCGTTCGAGCAGCGGAGCGCACTCGTGCTGTTCGAGGTCGAAGGCTGGAGCGGCGCCGAAATCGCCGAAGCGCTCGGCGTGCCGAGCGGCACGGTGTTCCGTCGCTTGCACGAGGCGCGGCGCGCCTTCGCGGCCGCGTACGGGCCGCCCGGCGAAGAGGAGGCGCGGTGAGCCGCGAGCGCGAGCGGGAGCCCGCACGGAACCCGGAGCTTTTGCGCACCCTCGGGCTCGCGTTGCCGTCTCCGACGCCGCGGCCCGGCGCCGAACGACGCATCGCACGGGGCATCCAAGAACGCCTGCGCCAGCCGGCCCGAGGCTGGCCTTTTTGGGCCGTGCTCGGCGCTTGCGTGCTGTCGGCGTGCGTGGGGGTTCTGGTCGGTCCACGACTCTTTCACGCGCCGTCGAAGCCCGCGGTCTCCGCGGCCGGGCACTCGTGGCTCGCGCTCCGAGCGGCGCGCGCCGTCCTCGTCGAACGGGCGAATCTCGAGATCGAGCGCGACGACGAGCGCGGCACGGAGCTCCGCTTGGTCGCCGGCACCGCGCTCTTCCACGTGCAGAAGGGCACGGGCCGGAGCTTCGTCGTGACGGCGGGCGCGGCTCGCGTGCAGGTGATCGGCACGGTGTTCGGCGTCACCGTCGCGGACGGGCGCGTCTCCGTCGACGTGGTCGAAGGCGTGGTCCGTTTCACGAACGGCGGGGTCACGCGGAACCTCGGCGCCGGCGAAACGTCACCGCCGGGAGTGCACTTGTTCGCGCTGAGCCCCGCCGAGCTCGCGCGCCTCCGCGCGCCGGTCCCCGTCGTCGGCGCGGCGCCGAGCGCGGCCGCGGCAGCGACGACGGCGCCGTCGTCCGCGGAGCCCGAACCGAGCCCGAGCACGCCGAGCGGCTCGTCACACGCCGTCGCCCGCGCGTCGCCGGCGAACGCCGCGCAGGGTTCGACGGAGGCGGCGCGCGCCGCCGCGGCGCCGAGCGCGGCCGAAACCGCGAGCAACGCCCCTGCGGCACCGAACGCCTATCAGCGTGCTCGAGCCCTCGAACGCGACGGTTCGATCGCCGAGGCCGCGAGCGCCTACGCCGCCGTGGCGAGCGCCGGCGACGCCGACGCCGAGGACGCGACCTTCGCGCTCGCGCGCCTGCCGGCGCAGCACGGCGACCCGAACGCCGCGCTCGGCGCAATCGCGCGTTACCGCTCGGCATTCCCGAACGGTCGTTATGCGCGCGACATCGACGTGCTCGAGCTCAACGCGCACCTCGCCGCGCACGACGAGACCGCCGCGCTGCGCGACGCCGAGACGTTCCTCGCGCACTTCCCGAACGACGCGCGCGCGTGGCGCTTTCGGCTCGTGCGTGGAGCAAGCCGCGCCCGCGCGGGCGATTGTGCCGGCGCGGCGAGCGACCTCGAGCGCGTGCCGGACGGCGCCCCCAAAACCGCCGCGCTCGCGCCCTGCGCCGCGCCTTGAGCCCCAGCCGCGGCACCGCGCCCGGCCCCTGCTCGCGGCTCACGCGCGGGTGCGAAGCGCAGGGCGGCGTGCGATAAGAAAGCGTGCCGGTCCACCGTTACGCAACGAGCCACGTTCTCGGCCGGTTTCGGCGCGGCGGGAGCTCGTCGCCGGTCGAGGTCGAGACGCCGGCCGGTCGCTTCGTGCTCAAGCTGCGTGGCGCGGGCGAAGGCGTGCCCGCGTTGATCGCCGAGCTCGTCGTCGGGGAGCTCGCGGAGCGGCTCGGCCTGCCGGTGCCCGAGCGCGCCGTCGTCGAGCTCGGCGCGGATTTCCGGAGCGACGACAAGAACGACGAGCTCGCCGATTTGCTCGCGCGGAGCGTCGGCCCGAACGTCGGGTTGCGCCTGCTCGACGGCGCGCGCTCGCCGCTTCCCGACGAGCTCGCGCGGCTCGACGACGACTTCGCCTTGCGCGTGCTCTGGCTCGACGGCCTCACGCAGAACTTCGATCGCACGCACGCGAACCCCAACATCCTCTTTTGGAAGCGGCGCCCCTGGCTCATCGATCACGGCGCGGCGCTCTCCTTCCACTACGACTGGGCGCGCGTGACCGAAGAGTCACCGCGCGAACGGATGAGCTACCGAACGCACGTCTTCGGCGAGCGCGCTTCACTCCTCGACCGCTACGACGAAGGCTTCGCCCGCCTTTTCACGCCGCGCGCCCTCGATGCCGTACTGGCACAAGTCCCCGCCGACTTTTTCCAAAACGGCGAGAGCAGTGAGCGGGCCCGCGCGGCATACGCGGCATTTCTCTGGAAAAGGCTGAAAGCGCCGCGACCGTTCGTCGGCGACTGACGCCCGCGCGAACGCCACGCCCGGCGCGGGCTCTTACCGCACCTCGTCTTTCTTGAGGAGACAGGCGACGAGCGCCTCCACGGCGCCGGCACAACCGACTCCCTGCGAGACTTTGAAGGCCTGCGGGGTTTCTTGTTGGGCGAAGAGCGGGCTGCACATCGAGAGCGCGCGGAGCGCTTCGTCGAAGCAGGAGTTCGCCGAGCTCGGCTCGCTCTGCAGTTCTTCGGCGGAGGGCGCTCCGCCTTCTCCACTGAAGCGGCGCACGAGGCCGTCCGTGCATTCGTCGCCCGGCCGACCTCCGGCGCCGGGCATGGCCGGATGGCACGCCGGTTCGGCTTTCGTGCCGTCGGGCGGAGCGGGGACGAAGCTCGGCGGTTCGGCGCCGTCCGTCGGGTCGTCGAGGGTGCACTGGTTGATCGGTCCGAGCGTGAGTCCGGCCATGTGAGCTCCTGTTCGAGGCCGAAGGGGCCCCGCATTCGCTGGCTCGGCCGGCGACGGAGCGAGTTGCGCGCGCGCGAGACGAAAGCGACGCTCACCCGCCGGAGTGGCGGAGCCGGAGCGCGTTGCCGATCACGGACACCGAGCTCAGGCTCATGGCCGCGGCGGCGAGCATGGGGGAGAGCAACACGCCGAACCACGGGTAGAGCAAGCCGGCGGCCACCGGCACGCCGAGCACGTTGTAGGCGAACGCGAACCAGAGATTTTGGCGGATGTTGCGCACGGTCGCGCGGCTCAACGCGCGGGCGCTGGCGATGCCGCGCAAATCGCCGCGCACGAGCGTGATCGACGCGCTCTCCATCGCGATGTCGGTGCCGGTGCCCATGGCGATGCCGACGGCGGCCGCCGCGAGCGCGGGCGCGTCGTTGATGCCGTCGCCGGCCATCGCGACGACGTGGCCTTCGGCCGCAAGCTCGCGGATCTTCGTGCCCTTCTCGGTCGGGAGCACGCCCGCGAACACGCGCTCGATGCCGAGCTCCCGAGCGACGGCACGCGCGGTCGCCTCGCTGTCGCCGCTCAGCATCACGAGCGCGAGACCTTCGGCGCGCAAGAGCTCGAGCGCTTCCCGCGTGCTCGGCTTGATCGGATCGGCGAACGCGACGAGGCCGAGCAGCTTCCCCGCGCCGGCGACGAACATGACGGTGTGGCCGCCGCCTTCGAGCTCCGCGGCGCGCGCGGCGAGCGGCGCCGGATCGACGCCGAGCTCCGCGAGCAGCGCGCGATTGCCGAGCGCCGCCGGCTCGCCGTCGAGCTCACCGCGCACGCCCTTGCCCGCCAAGGCCTGAAAACCGCGCGCCGAAGCGAGCGGAATGCGGCGCGCGACGGCCGCCGACAGCACCGCCGCGGCGAGCGGATGTTCGCTCCCTCGCTCGAGGGCGGCGGCGTGGCCGAGCACGCGCGCTTCGTCCACGCCCGCGACCGCGACGACCGCGGAGAGCTTCGGCTTGCCCTCCGTCAACGTGCCCGTCTTGTCGAGCACGAGCGTGTCCACCTTGGACAAGAGCTCGATGGCCTCGGCGTGCCTGAACAGCACGCCCAGGTGCGCGCCGCGCCCGCTCGCGACCATGATCGACATCGGCGTCGCGAGCCCGAGGGCGCACGGACACGCGATGAGCAGCACCGCGACGGCGTTCACCACCGCGTGCGCGAGCCGCGGCTCCGGGCCGAGCGCGAACCAGGCGCCGAACGTCACGAGCGCCACGCCGAGCACCGCCGGCACGAACACGCCCGCCGCCCGATCGGCGAGCTTTTGCACGGGGGCGCGCGTTCGCTGCGCCTCGCTCACGAGCGCGACGATGCGCGACACGAGCGTCTGCGCCCCGACGCGCTCCGCGAGCATCACGAACGAACCGGTGCCGTTCAACGTCCCCGCGACGACTTTGGAGCCGGCCGTCTTCGTGACGGGCATCGGCTCGCCGGTGAGCATCGCCTCGTCGATCGCGCTCTCGCCGTCGAGCACCACGCCGTCGACCGGGACTTTCTCGCCCGGTCGCACGCGGAGCGCGTCGCCGACGCCGACCGACGCGAGCGCCACGTCCGTCTCGCTCCCGTCCTCCTGCACGCGACGCGCCGTTTTCGGCGTGAGGCCGAGCAAGCCGCGGATCGCCGCGCCGGTCCGGCTCCGCGCGCGGAGCTCGAGCACCTGACCGAGCAAGACCAGCGTCACGATGACGGCCGCCGCTTCGAAATACACGCCCACGCGCCCGTCGTGCCCGCGGAGCGACGCCGGGAACCAGCCGGGAGCGAGCGCCGCGACCAGGCTGTAGCCGTACGCGATGACCACGCCGAGCCCGATCAGCGTGAACATGTTGAGGCTCCGGTTCCGGACGGAAGCGACCGCACGCGCGAAAAACGGCCACGCGGCCCACGCGCAGACCGGCGTCGCGAGCACGAGCTCGACGAGCTCTTCGGTGCTCGCGCCGAGCGGCCAACCGTGGCCGAGCAGCATGTGCCCCATCGCGAGCAAGGCGAGCGGCAGCGTGAAGCTGGCCGCGACCCAGAACCGCCGCCGCATGTCGATGAGCTCGTGGTTCGGCTCCTCGTCTTCCGAAAGCGCCGGCATCAGCCGCTCGAGCGCCATGCCGCACTTCGGACACGTCCCCGGCCCCGCCTGCACGACCTCGGGGTCCATCGGGCACGTGTAAAGCACGGCGGATCCCGCGGTCGGCGCCTGCGCGCGCGCCGCTTCGGTGACTGGTCCCTCGTGGTGGTGCTCGCTGTGAGCGGCGTGATCGTGCATGACGTTCGGCGGGGCGGCGGGTGGCGCGAGCGCTCGGAAGGTAATATTCGTCGCGCGTGGGTGTTTGCAAAGTGAGGAGCCGGTGATGGACGACGAGATCAATTGGTCGCGGCGCGAAGCGGTGCTGTCGGGGGCGGTTTTGGCGGGTGCCGCGGCGCTCTTGTCCGAAAAAACGGCGCGAGCGAACGAATCCGCCCCCCACGCGTGGGAGCGCTCTTACAGCGGCGGCGCGGGACAAAAAGCGCTGCCACCCGGCGAGCCCGGCCGCGACTACACGCCCGTCATCACGCCGAACGGCTCGACGCTCCCGTGGCGCGTCATCGACGGCGTCAAAGTGTTTCACCTGGTCGCGGGCGAGGTCGAGCACGAGTTCGCGCCGGGGCTCACCGCGAAGTGCTGGGGCTACAACGGCGCCGTGCACGGGCCCACGATCGAAGCCGTGGAGGGCGATCGCGTGCGCATCTACGTGACGAACCGCCTGCCGGAACCGACCACCGTGCACTGGCACGGCGTCTACGTGCCGAACGGCATGGACGGCGTCGGCGGCCTCACCCAGCGCGCGATTCAGCCGGGAGAAACCTTCAAATACGAGTTTACCTTCCGTCAGTCGGGCACGCTCATGTACCACCCGCACCACGACGAGATGACGCAGATGGCGCTCGGCATGATGGGGATGATCGTCGTTCATCCGCGCCACCCACCGGCCGGCTATCAGGTCGATCGGGACTTTGCGATCCTCCTCGGCGAATGGCGCATCAAGCCCGGCACGCAGCGCCCCGATCCGAACGAAATGACCGATTTCAACGTGCTCACGATGAACGCCAAGGCGTATCCGGGCACCTCACCGCTCGTCTCGAAGACCGGCGACCGGGTCCGCATCCGCTTCGGAAACCTGAGCGCCATGGACCATCACCCGATCCACTTGCATGGGCATTTCTTCAAAGTCACGGCGACCGACGGCGGCGCCATCCCGCCGTCCGCACAATGGCCTGAAACCACCGTGCTCGTGCCCACCGGCTCGACGCGCGACGTCGAGCTCGTCACCGACGCGCCGGGCGATTGGCCGCTCCACTGCCACATGACTCACCACATCATGAATCAGATGGGTCACGGCGTTCCCAACATGGTCGGCGTGAAATCCGGCGCCTGGGACAAGAAAATCAGCGCGCTCGTCCCCGGTTACATGACCATGGGAGAAGACGGCACGGGCAGCATGGGAGACATGCGCATGGCCGTCCCGCGGAACAGCATTCCGATGCTCGGCGGCCAGGGTCCGTACGGCTCGATCACCATGGGCGGCATGTTCACCGTCGTGAAAGTGCGCGACCACCTCGCGACCTACGATGACCCCGGCAACTACCAGGCCCCCGCCGGCAGCGTGGCGGAGCTCGCGCACACGGACGATCTGAAGCGCGACGGGATTCGATTGTGAGACGGAGCGTTCGGGATTTCGTTGGGGGTTGGGCACGGCTCGGTCTCGCGGCGTTGACGGCGTTCGGGTGCGCGGCTGACCCGCCGAGTCTCGCGTCGGTGCGGAGCAGCGCCGAGGCGCGCGTGACCGGCACGCCCTCGCGCGAGAGCGACGAGACGGCCGCGAAGCTGCTCGCCTCGCCGCTCACGCCGGACACGGCGGCGCGCGTCGCGATCTTGAACAGCCACGCCGTGCAGGCGGCCTACGCGCGGCTCGGCATCGCCCACGGGGAGCTCGTGCACGCGCTGCGCGTCCCGAACCCGCGCGCCGAGGCCGCCGTGCGCTTCCGCCGCTCGGGCTCGCCGGACATCGAAATCCTAGCGACCATCGGCCTCTCGGAGCTCGCGTTCTTGCCGCTCCGGAGCGAAGCCGCGCAAGCGAGTCTCGAAGCCGAGCGGCTCGCGGCGGTCGCGTTCATCGTCGATCTCGCGTTCGACGTGCGCGAGGCGTTCGTCGCGTATCAAGCCGCCGAGCAGTCGCTCGACCTCGACCGCACCGTGCTCGCCGCGACCCAGGCCGCCGCCGACGCCGCCGCTCACCTGCACGAAGCCGGCAACCTGACGGACCTCGATCTCGCGAACGAGCGCGCCTTCGCCGAAGAAGCGCGCGTCGCCACGCGCCGCGCCGAAACCGCGCGCGTCGAAGCGCGCGCACGGCTGAGCGAGCTCATGGGCCTCGGCAGTCCCGCCGACTGGACCGCGGCGACGACGCGCCTGCCCGATCCCCCCGCCGAAGAGCTCGCCGTCGATCACCTCGAAGAGCGCGCCCTCACGCAGAGTCTCGACCTCACCATGGCGAAGGAACGCGCCACGGCCGCCGACAAGCGCGCGACCGCTGCGCAGGTCGAAGGCTTGCTCCCCGACCTCCGCGCCGGCGTCTCCGCGCGCCGCGAGGGCGATTGGGGCGTCGGCCCGGCGGCGTCGCTCGAGGTCCCCCTCTTCTACCAAGGTCAGGGGCTCACCGAGGTGGCGCGCGCCGAGCGCCGCGAAGAAGAAGAGCTCGGCGCGACACTTTCCTTCTCGATCCGCCGCGCCGCGCGCACCGCCGCCGATCGTCTCACCGCGGCGCGCGAAAACGCCGTCGAATACCGCGACGTCCTGCTCCCTTTGCGCCAGCGCGTCCTCGACCAAACCGAGCTCGAATACAACGGCATGGCCGTCGGCGTCTTCCAACTCCTCGTCGCCAAGCGCGACGAAGTCCAGACCGCCCGCGCCTACGTCGAGTTGCTGCGCGAGTACTGGACCGCGCGCGCCGAAGTCGAACGGCTCGAAGCCGGGCGGCTCAGCGCCGCGCGCTGACGCCGATCAACGCCCGGTGAGTCGCTCGAGCGCCTCGGGGTAACGGGCGCCCTGCACGGTCAGCGCGGACGCACCCTGGTCGAGCTCACGCAAGTCGGCCGAAGTGAGCTCGACGCCGAGCGCGCCGAGGTTTTCGTCGAGTCGCTCGAGCTTGGTCGTGCCGGGAATCGGCGCGATCCACGGCCGCTGAGCGATGAGCCACGCGAGCGCGATCTGCGCGGCGGTCGCGTGCTTGCGCGCCGCGACGCCCGCAAGGAGCTCCACGAACGCCTGGTTGGCTTTGCGCGCCTCCGGCGCGAAGCGCGGCAGCGTCCCGCGAAAGTCCGTCTTGTCGAACGCGGTGTCGGCGCCGATCTGCCCGGTGAGAAAGCCCTTGCCGAGCGGGCTGAACGGCACGAAACCGATGCCGAGCTCCTCGAGCGTCGGCATCACGTCCCGTTCCGGCAGGCGATGCCAGAGCGAATACTCGCTTTGAAGCGCGGTCACCGGTTGCACGGCGTGCGCGCGGCGGATCGTCTGCGCGCCGGCTTCGGAGAGCCCGAAGTGCTTCACCTTGCCGGCGGCGACCAGATCCTTCACCGCACCGGCGACGTCCTCGATGGGCACCTCCGGATCGACGCGGTGTTGATAAAAAAGGTCGATGGCGTCGACCTTGAGCCGCCGGAGGCAACCTTCGGCGACCGCTTTCACGTGCTCGGGACGACTGTCGAGCGCGCTCCAGCGCGCCTCGCCGTTTCGTGCCGGCGCCCAGCCGAACTTGGTCGCGATGACGACGCGCCCGCGAAAGGGCGCGAGCGCCTCGCCGACGAGCTCTTCGTTCACGAGCGGACCGTAGACTTCGGCGGTGTCGAAAAACGTGACTCCGCGCTCCACCGCCGCGCGAATGAGCGCGATCATTTGCTTCGGGTCCTTCGGCGGCCCGTAGCTGAAGCTCATGCCCATGCAGCCGAGACCGATGGCCGAGACCTCGAGCCCCTGGCTGCCGAGTTTGCGTTTCGGAATCATGGTGTCTCCTTTTTCGCGAAGAGCGTCTTCGCGCGATTCACGGCCGACATGGCGTTCGGCCAACCCGCGTAAAAGGCGAGGTGCGTGATGAGCTCGACGAGCTCGGCTTCGGTGACTCCGTTCTTGAGCGCGTTCGGGAAGTGGAAGTCCATCTGCTCGGTCTTCCCCGTCGCGACCAAAGCCGCGCACGTGATCAAGCTGCGGTCGCGTTTCGAGAGCTCGCCCCGCTCCCAGACATCGGCGAAAAGCACGTCTTCGGTCAGGTCGCAGAGCTTCGGTGCGAACTCACCGAGGTTCGTGCGGAGCGCGGTCGTCGGTTTGCCGTTGCTCACGTTCGTTTCTCCTTCGCCCCGGCGTCAGGGCCGCAAGAGCGTCTTGATCGCGCGCCGCTCGTCCATCGCGCGGTAACCCTCGCCGACCTCGGCGAGCGGCAGCGTGAGGTCGAACACCTTGCCCGGGTCGATGCGCCGGCTGAAGATGAGCTCGATCAGCTGCGGCAGGTAGCGGCGCACCGGCGCCGGACCGCCGTGCAGGTGGACGTGCCGGAAGAACAGGTTCTGCGCGTCGAGCTCGACGCCGTGCGGAACGCCGACGTAGCTCACGTAACCGCCGGGCCGCGCCGCACCGATCGCCTGCTTCATCGAGCCCGGCGTCCCGACGCATTCGAGCACCGCGTCGGCGCCGATACCCTGGGTGAGGTCCTTCACGCGCGCGATGCCCTCGTCTTCGCGCTCGACGACGATGTCGGTCGCACCGTACTCGCGCGCGAGGCGCTGGCGTGACGGGTGCCGGCTCATGGCGATGATGCGCTCGGCTCCGAGCTGTTTCGCCGAGAGAATCGCGAGCAAGCCGACCGCCCCGTCGCCGACGACGGCCACGGTCGCGCCCGGCTTCACGTTCGCGGCGTCGGCGGCAAACCAGCCGGTGCCGAGCACGTCGGAAGCGGCGAGCAGACTCGGAATCAGTGGGTCACTCGGGAGCTCGGGCGTCGCGACGAGCGTCCCGTCGGCGAGCGGCACGCGCAGCCGCGGCGCTTGCGCCCCACCGACCAACTGCTTGTGCACGCACGACGTCTGATAGCCGGCACGACAATGCGGACACGTATTGTCGGACGCGAAGAACGAGCCGATGACGAATTGTCCGGGCCGAACGCGCGTGACGCTGCGACCGACCTCTTCGACCACGCCGCAATACTCGTGGCCCATGGGCAACGGCGCGTCGGTGCGATTGATTCCGCGATAGGGCCAGAGGTCCGACCCGCAAATGCAGGTCGCGGCGAGTCGAATCACCGCGTCGGTCGGCTCGACGATCCTCGGTTCGTCGCGCTCCTCGTAGCGAACGTCACGTGGCCCGTAAAGAACTGCGCCTTTCATGACTCTCCACCTTTCGACCCGCGGTTCGTCGCTGGTCGCAGAGAACCTGCGGCCAGCTCGCTCGTCACGCCACGGAGGCAAATCGCGACGCCCCGTTAAGCTATGCTTGACAATGCGCCCCACGGGAGCACCATGAAATCCCTCCCCTTTTCGCAGCTTCAGAGCTTTTTTGCGGTCGCCCAGCGCGGCAGCTTCAGCGCCGCGGCGCGGGCCCTCGGTGTGTCTCGCTCGGCGGTGAGCCAGGCGGTGAGTCAGCTCGAGGCCGAGCTCGGCGTGGTGCTCCTCGCGCGGACGACGCGCAGCGTCTCGCTCACCGAGCACGGGCGGCGGCTCGTGGAGAGCGCGGGACCGGCGCTCGGCCAGGTGCAAGCGGCGCTGCAGGAGGTCGGAGCGCGTCCGGGCGAGGCGACGGGCCGCTTGCGGCTCTCGGTGCCGCGTGCGGCGCTCCCGTTCGTCATCGAGCCCGTGTTGCCGGAGTTTCGCGCGCGCCACCCGCGCATCGAGGTCGAGATCGTCGTCGAGCAACGGCTCGTGGACATCGTCGCCGAGGGCTACGACGCCGGCGTGCGACTGAGCGAGGCGATCGAGCGCGACATGGTGCAGGTCCGCCTCACCGATCCGTTTCGCTTCGTGGTGGTCGGAGCGCCGAGCTACCTCGCGCGGCGCGGTGTGCCGGAGCGTCCGCAGGATCTGTTGCGCCACGAATGCATCACGTTCCGCTCGGGCACGACGGGCGCGCTCTACGCCTGGGAGCTCGAGCGCGGGCGCAAAACCTGGCGCGTGCCCGTGCGCGGCGGCCTGGTGTCGAACGACAGCCTGCTTTGTGCCTCGTTCGCCGCGCAGGGTCTCGGCCTCGCGTACGCGTTCGAGCCGATGGTCAGCGCGGAGCTCGCCCAGGGTTCGCTCGAGCGCGTGCTCGAACCCTACGCGCCGACGGTACCGGGCTTCTTCATCTACTACGCGAGCCGCGCCCAGCGCTCGACGCCGCTCCGGCTCTTCGTCGAAACCGCCAAGGACCTAGCCCGCCGCGCCGTGCGTTAGAGCGCCTCGACACGTCAATCCGACGACCTTCGTGACAGCCTCACGAAGCTCCCGCTCCAGGTCGGCGCGGCACAGCTCATTCCAAGGCGCGCAGCTCGCGAAGCGGAGCACCGGACGCGCGTAACGACAATGCGCGCGGGTAGCGACGAGCGAAAGCCCGCACGCACGATCGCGAGCATCGCCCGAAGGCTTCGCGGGGCGACTGAGGCTCGCCGAACCCAGGTGACGCTCGCTGACGCCCGCTGGTGTTCGTCGAACCCGGGGGACGCTCGTCGACGCCCGCTGGCGTGCGTCGAACTCCGGTGACGTTCGTCGAACTCCGGTGACGTTCGTCGAACCCGGGGGACGCTCGTCGAACCCGGGGGACGCTCGCGGACGCTCGTCGAACGGCGCGTTTTCGGCCGAAATCGCCCATTGACGCCCGTTGACGCTCGTCGAACCGGGTGACGCTCGTCGAACGGCGCGTTTTCGGCCGAAAATCGCCCATTGACGCCCGCTAACGCTCGTCGAACCCAGATGACGCGCGCTGACGCACATCGACCCTCGCTGACGCTCGCTAACGCTCATCGAACCCCGCTGACGCCCGCTGACGCTCGTCGAACCACGCTCATCGAACCACGCTGACGCCCGCTGACGCTCGTCGAACCACGCTCATCGAACCCCGCTGACGCTCACTGACGCTCGTCGAACCCAAGGTGACGCTCGTTGACGTTCACGTTGACCCCGGGACAATATCTGCTAAATTCAAGATTGTGAGTTCGAAGACGCGCACGAAGGAGCGTTCGCCAGGCTCGCGCGCTCCGCGCGCGCTGCCCGAAGCGCTCGCACGCGCAAAAGCCCCGGGCATGCGCCCGCTGCCGAAAGCTCTCGCCCGCGCTCCGCGCGCGCTGCCCGAAGCGCTCGTACGCGCAAAAGCCCCGGGTACGCGCCCGCTACCCGAAGCGCTCGCGCCCACAAGCCGCGCGTTGCCGAAAGCGCGCGCGCGCGGAACGCGGGCGGGCGAGCAGAGTGCATTCCGATTTCGGACGTGGGGCGGCGCGCGGAGGGGGGCGGGGCGACCGCGGACTTCAACGCGTGTGGCGCATAGGGGGCGGGAACGGGTGTCGCGACACGTGCCGCTGCACGTGACGCTGCGGGTGGTGGCGGGGTTGCCGAGCTTGCGGGAAAAGAGGGCGTTTCGCGTGGTGCGGAGGGCGCTCGGTGATCCGCGGGCGGGCGGCGCGCGCGTCGTTCATTATTCGGTGCAGTCGAATCACGTGCACCTCATCGTCGAGGCGCCGGACAAGCGGAGTCTCGCGCGCGGGATGCAGGCGTTGGCGATTCGGCTCGCGAAGCGGCTCAATCGCTCGTTCGAGCGGAGGGGGAGCGTCTTCGCGGATCGCTTTCACGCGCGCTCGCTGCGGACGCCGCTCGAGGTGCGGCGCGCGCTCGCGTACGTGTTGAACAATTATCGCAAGCACGCCGACCGGCGCGGTCCGCACCTGCCGCTCTCGTTCGTCGATGCGTGCTCGTCCGCACTCTGGTTCGACGGTTGGGATCCGGCGTGGCTTCACGCGCCGCCGGATCCGCGGGCGCAGCGTGACCCGTGTCCGTGGTTGGCGTCCGGCGTCGTGCCGGCGCGCTCGTTCTTGTTGCGACGAGGCTGGCGGCGGCACGGGTTGCTCGAGCCGTTCGACGCGCGGGTGAACCGGTAACGCTTTTCAGCCTGCGCCGCACCGTGCGGCACGGCGGCAAAGGCTGCGGCTGCGCGGAGGGTGCGCGCTTCGTTCAGGTGTTGAGCAGGCCGGGCGCAGGGAAGCTCTTGCAGAGCTCTTCGACTTCGCGCGCGACTTTGGTGATGAGGGCGTCGTCGGCGGGCGCTTTGACGACGTCGTCGATCCACGCGGCGATTTTGTTCATTTCGGCGGCGCCCATGCCGCGCGAGGTGACGGCGGGCGTGCCGATGCGGACGCCGGACGGGTCGAAGGGCTTGCGCGTGTCGTACGGCACGGCGTTGTAGTTCGTGCAAATGCCGGCGCGATCGAGCGCTTTGGCCGCGATTTTGCCGGTGACGCCGCGCGAGGTGAGGTCGATGAGGACGAGGTGGTTGTCGGTGCCGCCCGTGACGAGCGTGAAGCCGCGGCCGAGCAGGCCCTCGGCGAGCGCTTTGGCGTTCGCGACGGTGTTCGTGGCGTAGGTCTTGAATTCGGGCGTCATCGCTTCTTTCGCGGCGACGGCGATTGCGGCGGTCGTGTGGTTGTGCGGGCCGCCCTGGAGGCCCGGGAACACGGCGCGATCGATGTCCTTCGCGTGCTCTTGCTTGCACATGATGACGGCGCCGCGCGGCCCGCGCAGCGATTTGTGCGTCGTCGTCGTCACGACGTCGGCGATGCCGATCGGCGACGGATGCGCGCCGCCCGCGACGAGCCCGGCGATGTGCGCGATGTCGGCGCAGAGCTTCGCGCCGACCTCGTCGGCGATGGCGCGGAACGCTGGAAAATCGAGCGTGCGCGGGTAAGCGCTCGTGCCGCACCAGATGAGCTTCGGCTTGTGCTCGCGCGCGAGCCGCCGCACCTCGTCGAGGTCGATGCGGTGGTCCTTCTGGCTCAAGCCGTACGGGACGCTCTTGAAGTAGCGGCCGGTGATGCTGACGTTCCAGCCGTGCGTGAGGTGGCCGCCGAACGGCAAGCCGAGCCCCATGATCGCGTCGTGCGGCTGGCAAAAAGCGAGGTAGGCGGCCAGATTTGCTGGGCTTCCGCTGTACGGCTGCACGTTCACGTGCTCGGCACCGAAAAGTTGCTTGAGTCGCGCGACGGCGAGGGACTCGACCTGATCGATGACGGCCTGGCCCTCGTAGTAACGTTTGCCGACGTAGCCCTCTGAGTATTTGTTCGTGAGCACCGAGCCGGACGCCTCGAGCACGGCGCGCGACGCGTAGTTCTCGCTCGGGATGAGACGCAGCGTGCGCGCTTCGAGGTCGGCCTCGTCACGAATCAGGCGTGCAATCTCCGGGTCACGTTCGGCAAGCGAGGGGTCGCGGGTCGGCATGGCGCGCGGAGGCTAGCACCCCCCGCGGCGGACGCGCCGCTCGCCGGAAGAGCGCGACGGCCGCGCGGAGTTACCTCACGAAGGCGATCGTTCAGGCTGGCTGGAAGGCCGGTCGCACCCCTTAAGATCGCCGTCTCGACCTCCGCCGGCAGAAGACTAAGATCGGCAGCTTAGACTTCATGGCGACCACCCGGCGTGCCAGCGGCGACAAAGGTGTCGCGCGAACGGGCTCGGACCCTCGCCCGCCACCAGGGACGGGATCCGCGCCCGCGCCGTCGCGTCGCTTGTCGAGCGATCTGAACAGCGACGAAGTCGATACCGCCGATCGCAAGCCGAAGCCGCCGGCGCCGAGCGTGCCGCCCGCGCGCGCACCGAGCGTGCCGCCCGCGCGCGCGCCGAGCGTGCCGCCGCCGAAGCGCTCGCCGAGCGTGGCTCCGCCCGCGCCCGCCGCCGTTCCCGACGCCGTGGCACTCTTGCCCGCGGTGGACGGCGAGATCGCCGAAGAGGACATTTCCGACGCGGACGAGCCGCCGAAGACGGATCCGGAGCCCGCCGCGGCGCGAGCGGTCGAGCGCGTCGCGGTTCCCGACAGCGCCCCGCCGAGCATTCCGTCCGCCGCGGCAGCGGCCGCCGACGCCGGCACGCGCGGGGGCGTTCCCGTCTTGCCCGGCCACATCATCGCGAACCGCTACGAGGTGCTCGGCGTGCTCGGCGAAGGCGGCATGGGCATCGTGTACCGCTGCCGCGAGAAGTCGTCGGGGCAGCTCGTCGCGATCAAGCGCGTCATCCCGCCGCCCGGCAATCTCGCGAACGAATACGTGATGTGGTTTTACAAGGAGGCGCGCGCGCTCGCCGCCTTGGACCACCCGAACATCGTGCGCGCGCACGACTTCGGCCAGCTGCGCGACGGCTCGCCGTTCCTCGCGATGGAGCTCGTTTCGGGCGCGTCGCTCCACGACCTCACGCACGCTCGGCTCGGATTTCCGGTGATTTGGTCGATCGTCGATCAAATCCTCGACGCACTCGGCCACGCCCACGCGCGCGGCGTCATCCACGGCGATTTGAAGCCGTCGAACGTGCTCGTCGAGCGGCGCGAGGCCGAGCCGCCTGTCGTGCACGTGCTCGACTTCGGTCTCGCGTGGCTGCGCGTCGACGCGCAGGACGAGCGGCTGAGCGGCTCGAAGCCGATGGAGTTCGCGCCGCACGCGGGCGCGGGCACGCCGGGCTACATGGCGCCCGAGCAGATCCAGCACGAGATGCACCACGTGTGCGGTGCGACCGATCTGTACTCGCTCGGTTGCATCCTCTACCGTTTGCTCGGCGGCAAAGCGCCGTTCAGCGGGAACTCGAAGGAGCTCCTGCGCGTGCACGCGTTCGATCAGCCGCCGGAGCTCAAGCCGGTGCTCGATCTGCCCGACGGCGTGGTCGCGTTCGTGCACCAGCTGCTGGCGAAGCGCCCGTGGGATCGCTGGGAGTTCGCCGCCGAGGCGCGCCGCATTTGGTCGACGTTTCGCCCGAGCGTGAACGACACCGGCGTCTGGCGCTTCCAGACGACGACGCGCACGAGCGAGCCCGGCCCCGTCACGCGGCCGAGCGGCGCGCGCTCGCCGAACCCCGATCTCGAACCCGCGCCGGATCGCCCGCCGGGCTTGCTCAGCATCCGACCGAGCCCGCTCGTCGGCCGCGAGGACACGCGCCGCACCTTGCGCGACATCTGCAACGAGCTCGTGAACGGCGAAGGACCGCCGCACCGCTTGGCGCTTTTGGTCGGCCCCGCCGGCGCCGGCAAGAGCCGCATCGCCGAGTGGCTCTGCGAGGTGATGCACGAGGAAGGCAAAATGGTGCCGCTCCGCGCGCGTTACCGCGCGATCCGGAGCCCGCTCGACGGCATGCTCGGCGCCGCGCTCACCTATTACAACTTCGAGCGCGTCGACCGGCACACGATCGAGCGCTCGCTGCTCGATCGCTGGAAGGTGCGGCGCGACGACAAGAACGGGCGCGCCTGGGTCGCCGGCGCGGCCGAATGGATGCGCCCGATGGGCTCCGAGCAAGCCATCGGTCCGTCGGGCATCCGCTTCACGCTCGACACGCTCGAGACGCGGCGGATGGTCATCCGTTACACGCTGCGGCGCATCGCGAACAAGCGCCCGCTGCTCTTCTGGCTCGACGATCTGCACAACACCGGCCCGGCGACGATCGACGGCTTGCTCCGCATCCTCGAAGACGAGCCCGACCAGCGGATTTTGATGCTCGCCACCGCGCGTTCCGAAGAGGTCGCGCTCGGCACGTCCGCGGCCGATCGCTTGCGGCAACTGCGCGAGGCGACGAACGGCACCGTGCTCGAAGTGCCGCCGCTCACGCCCGAGCGCACGGTCGAGCTCATCCGCTCGTCGATTCCGCTCGACGACGCGGCCGTGGAAGAAGCCGCGCGCCGGAGCCGCGGCAATCCGCTGTTCGCGTTGCAGCAGCTCCACGCCTGGGCCCTGTCCGGACACATGGAGTACGCGGGCAACGTCTACCGCGTCCCGCCGGACGTCTTGAGCGTGCGGCCGTCGACGACGGCCGAGCTCTGGGACAGCCGGCTCGCGTCCGTGCCCGACCAGCATCGGGTCGCTGCGTTCGCCGCGGCGACGCTCGGCGGCGACGTGCGCCGCAACGTGCTCCACGCCCTCTTGAGCTCGCTCGGTCAACCCGCCGACAGCGCGATGCTGAGCCTGTCGAACGCGGAAGTGTTGATTCCGCGCGGCCCCGGTCGCTACAGCTGGCCGCACGAGCTCTTGCAGGAGCATCTGCTCGCGCGCCTGCAGACGCGAGCCGACCGCGAGAAGATTTATCGCGCCGCCGCCGCGGCCCTCACGCTGCATCCGCTCGCCGGCCAGCGCCGCATCGTGCGCCAGCGGATGGTGAACCTGATCGAGGCGAACGATTCGGACACCGCGGCGCTGCTGCTCTTCGACTTCCTGCAACAGAGTTGGAACGGCGCGCGCGAGCCGCTCGCGACGCTCGCCGATCTCGAGCTCTTGAAGGGCAAGCTCCGCGGCCGCACGCTCGCCTTGAAGAACCGCTGGCAGGCCGAGGCGCTCCGGCACATCGGTCGGATGGCGGAGGCGAACACGTACGCCGAGCTCGCGCGCGCGCGCTTCGAGGAGCTCGGCGACGGCGAAAACATCGCGCATTGCCAGCGCCTGCTCGGACAACTCGCGAGCGAAACCGGCGCGTCCGCCGAGGGGCTCGATTTGGTGCGTCGCGCGTTCGGCACCTTCGACGGTCTCGGCAACGTGCTCGGCAAGGCACTCTGCCAATCCGCGGCCGGCGAGATCGAATATCAGCTCGGCGACTACGAACAGGCGCGCGACACCATCGTTCAGGCCGAGCGCGCGTTCGCCGAGCTCGATCAACCGCTCGGCCGCGGCCAGTGCCTGCTCTTGCTCTCGTGGATCGAGCACTCCGAGGGCGCGACCGAGCGCTCACGCCGCTTCGCGCAAGAAGCGCGCGGCGAGTTCGAACGTGCCGGTTATCGCCTCGGCACCGCGCAGGCCGACGTGTCGCTCGCGCACATCGAGCACCGCCTCATGAACTACCACGGCGCCGAGACCGGCGCCCTCGAAGCCCTCGTCGTGTTCGAAACGCTGCGCACGCCGCGCGGTCAGGCCGCGTGCGACCGCTTGCTCGCCATGGTCGGCCTCGACACCGACGACATGGAAATGGCGGATCTCCACGCCGCGCGCGCCCACAAAATCTACGCCAAGACGAACGATCCGTGGGGCGTCATGGAGACCAAGCTTCTCTTCTGCCAAATCGCCCTCTTCAACCACGACACCGCGCGCGGCCGCGCCCTGCTCGAAGAGTGCAGTCGCATCGCCGTCGAAGAGGCGGAGCCGCGCCAGCACTTCTTGCTCACGCGCGCCTGGCTCGAAGCCGAAAACGGCGACCTCGACCAAGCGCTCGAGTCCGTCGAAGCGGCCGCCGACGTCTTCGGCCCGCGCACGCGCGCCGGCGACCATTCGCCGCAGTTGCTCACTCGGCTCTTGCGCTATCGCTTCTCGGAGCAGGCACGCGGGAGAATCGACGCTTGGCGGCACCAGTTGAACGACAGGGCCCGGCGGAAGCAGGGGTAATTGGTGATGAAGCCCGGGGGAGCCAAGCTCCTCCAAAACGGGGGCAGCCAAGCCGTTCCGCCGCGCCACGGAGACCTTCCGGGACCCTCCAACCCTCCCCCCTCAAACACACTAAGCTTCCGTCGTGCGGATGAGCTTTCGCGTCAGGACGGCGCTGACGATTGCGATTTTGACGGCGCTCGCGCTCGGGGCGGCGTTCGCGGCGGTGTCGGCGGCGTTCAATGGGCTGCAGCGGCAGCAGCTCGATGCGTCACTGCTCGAGGTCGCGGAGCAGGAAGCACGTGAGGCGCCGTCGCACCGGTTCAATTTTTCGGATCGGCCGGGACCGGCGGCGAACGACGTGGGCCCGCTCACGAAATACGGCGTGATTTACGACGAGCAAGGGCGCGTGCTCTCGGCGACGACGCCGTTCGACCGCGCGCCGCCGCCGCTCGAGTCGATGGCGCACCGCCGAGGGAGCGCGTTCGATCTCTGGTTTCAGCGCGAGCACTTGCGCGGGATCTTGGTCGATGTGCCCGCGAACCCGGGTAAGACGCTGTTCCTCGCGACCTCGCGCGAGGATTTGGACGGCGACGAAGCGTTCTTGTTCAACGCGATGCTGGTCGCGTTTTTGGTGGCGCTCGGCTGGGTGGCGGCCGTCGCGTATTGGATGAGCGGGCGACTCACGCGCGACCATCGGGCCATCGCGGCCGTCGCGCGCGAGGTCGCCGCGGGCAATCTCGGCGCGCGCGTGCACGTCGAGTCGGGCGATCCGGAGATGGCGCAGCTCGGCCACGACATCGACGACATGGTGATTCAGCTCGGTGAGCTCCTCGCGTCGCATCAGCGCTTCATCGCGCACGCGGCGCACGAGCTGCGCTCGCCGCTCACCGCGCTCTACGGCGAATTGCAGCAAGCGCTCCGGAAGGAGCGTGACGCCGAGGGCTACCGGGCCGCCATCGGCGTGGCGCTCGCCGCCACGCGCCGCCTGAAGGTGCTCGCCGAGGATCTCTTGACGCTCGCGCGCACGCGGAGCGAACGGGCGGACGACGAAACGCCCATCTTGGTGCAATCCGCGCTCCACGACGCGAGCGCGTTCGTGGAGGCGTTCGCGAAGGAACGCGGGGTCGTGCTCGAGCTCCACGGCGAGGGGACGCGGGTGAACGATCGCAACGGCGACACGGCGCGGCTCTTTCGCAATCTGCTCGAGAACGCCATTCGCTACTCGCCGCCCGGCGGCGTCGTGAGAGTCGATATCGGCACGGTCGGCGCGTCGGTGGAAGTCGCGGTGTCCGATCAGGGCCCCGGGATCGACGAGAGCGACCGCGACGCGATTTTCGAACCGTTCTTCCGGAGCCCCGGCAGCGGGCGCAGCGAGGGGGCCGGGCTCGGTCTCGGCATCGCCCGCGAGATTGCGCGCGCGCACGGCGGAGAGCTCGTGCTCACGCCCACGGACTCGGGCACGCGCTTTTTGGTTTCGCTGCCCTCGCTCGGGGCGGCCGGCTGACGCGCGCTCGGTTCAACGCGCCGTGCGCAGCTTCAACCCCTGCCCGCGCACGGTCTCGATCATCCAAGAGCAACCTTCGAGCTTCTCGCGCAGGCGGCTCAAGTGCACGTCGAGCACGCCCGAGCCGGGATCGAACGACACGTTCCACACGTCGGCGAGGAGTTGCGCGCGCGTGACGCATTCGTCGGGCGCGTCGGCGAGGCGCACGAGGAGCGCGTACTCGCGCGCGGTCAGGCTCAGGCGGCGTCCGTCGGCGTGCACGAGCTGCGTCCGGCGATCGATCTCGAGCGAGCCGAAGCGGCTCACCCAGCCCTGATTCACGCGCCGGCAGACGGCCTCGACGCGGGCGAGCAGCTCCTCGATTTCGAACGGCTTCTTGATGTAGTCGTCCGCACCGACCCGCAGACCGGTGACGCGATCTTGCACTTCACCGCGCGCCGTCAGCATCACCACGGCGAGCGGAGGCTTGCGCCCCTGGAGCCGGGCGCAGAGCGCGAGTCCGTCGCCGTCCGGCAGCATCCAGTCGAGCACGACCAAGTCGAACGGCGAGTTCGCGAGCGCGGCGTCCGCTTTGGCGAGGCTCGTCGACACCGAAACGTTGTGTCCCTCCTCCGCGAAGACGCGCTCGAGCAAGCTGGCGAGAGCGACGTCGTCTTCGACCACGAGCACGTTCATGAGCAAAAGCTACCGCGCTGCCGAGAACGTGCACCGCAAACTCACACGCTCTCGAACTCACACGCGCCCACTTACGGAAATGTAAGAGGCTCGCTTACGCAATCGTAAGAGGCACGCGCTTATGCGCCGTGCAAACTTGGACGTCGTGCTCGGCCACACCGACGAAAATGCGGCGCCGGGGAGCATCGCTGAAGGGTGTTTGCAGCAAACACGGGTTGGCGATCGCCAGAGTCTGGAGATTGAAAGTTGCTTGTACGGACGCCCTGCAAGGGAATTTCCGCGGAATCGCGGCGCGACGGACGTCGGCGTTTAGCCGGGTTCGACCGCAAGTTCGTTGTGGTGAGAGCGCGGGCACGGGGGGCGATCCTGGGTCTCGTCCTCGCGTTCGGACTCTCGCTCTCGGCTCGCGCGGCGCGCGCCGACGCCGTCCCGTCGGCCGTCGAGCTGCCGCCGAAGCTCTCGCTCGACGAGGCGCTGCGGCTGCTCTCCGAGCGCGGGCTCGACGTGCTGATCGCCGACGCCGGGACACGCGCCGCGGAGGGCGGCGTGCGCGCGGCGGGAGCGGTGCCGAACCCGGTCGGTTCGGCGAGCATCGGCAACGCCTTCACGTACACGGCGAATCGCTTCAGCACGAGCGACTGTCACGCGAACGGCGCGGCGTGCAGCCCCTGGATCTACAACGTCGGCATCAACGATTCCGCAGCGCTCGAGGACACGCTCTCGGGCAAGCGTGATCTGCGGCTCACGGTCGCGCGCAACGCGCTCGCGGCGGCGAAGATGGCGCGCGCCGACGCGAAGCGCACGCTCGAGCTCTCCGTCAAGACGACGTACCTGCAGATCGCGCAAGCGACCCTGGCGCTCAAGTTCTCCCGCGACGTGGCGGGCACGGAAGAGACGGCGCTCGCGCGCGCTCGCGATCGTTACACCGGCGGCGCCATCAACGAAGGCGAGCTCGAGCGCATCGAAGCGGAGAAGCTCGAAGCCGACCAAGCCGTCGACGGCGCGACCTACGCGTTGCGCTCGGCCCGCGTGGCGCTCGCGTTCTTACTCGGCGTGCGCGGCGCGGTGCCCGACTTCGACGTGGAGACGCACGTGCTCGATTACGCGGTGCCGGTCGGCCTCCGCGACGCGACCGAGCTCGGTCTCTTGCGACTCGCGTTCGAGCACCGTCCCGATCTCGCGGGCTCCGGCTACGACAAGCAGCGGGCGGCGGCGGCCCTCGACCTCGTCCGGCGCCAGCGCTTCCCGGACATCGCGCTCGGCGTGAACTACGCCTGGGGCGGCTACGGCGGCGTCTCGACGAACGGCCCGATTCAGAGCCCGACCCTCACCTTCGGCGTCTCCGGGCCGATTCCGGTCTTTTACGCGCTCGCGGGCGAGGAGCGACAGGCGCAGGCCGAGCTCGACGCGAGCGCGCTCGGCCAAGCGAAGGCTGTCTCGGAAGTCGTGAGCGACGTCGCCACGTCTTTCGCCGCGTTCGCGAGCGCGCGGCGGCTGGTCGAGCGGATGGAAGGCCCGCGGCGTGACGGCGGCGGCTTGCTCCAGAGCTCGCGCGGCGCGTTCGAAATCGTCGCGACGCAATACGAGAAGGGCGCCGGGAGTCTCACCGATTACCTGGACGCGCTCCGGACGTACATCGCCGTCAAGAACGAGTACTTCGACGCGCTCACCCGCTATTGGACGTCGGTCTACGAGCTCGAGGCGGCCGTCGCCTGGGAGCTCACGTGACGCGCCTGCTCGGGTTCGCTGCGTTCTGCGCCGCGGTCGGGCTCTCGCGCGCGGCCGCCGCCGCGGAGCTCGGGCCGGCGGTCGACGTGGCGGTGCACGACGAGAAACCGCCGGCGCGCGTGGTCGCGCTCGAGTGGAACCCGTTGCCGCTCTTCGTGCTCGACAAGCTCAGCCTGAACGTCGTCGTCACGCCCGTCGCCCATCACGCGCTGGTCGTGAGCCCGTACGGCGTGAGCGCGAGCACCGCGGCCATCGACGTCTACGATTCGGCCGGAAATGCCTCGCCGACGCGCACCTTCACCTTCCGCGGTTTGGGCGCGGAGCTCGGCTACCGCTACTACACGGGCGAGGCCGGGCCGCGCGGCTTCTTCGCCGGACCTTCGTTCGTGTTCGGAGCGTTCGACGCGGCGGCCGCGGACGGCAGCCACACGCATTTCACGGACGCGGGCCTGGCGGCGGACGTGGGCTACGAAGCGCTCGTCGGCGAACGCGTCGCGCTGAGTCTCGGCGGCGGAGCCGAGTACCTCTTCGCCGCGAGCTCGCTGCCGGAACAGCAGTTTCCCGCGCGCGTGTACGCGAACCGCGGCGTGAGCCCGCGATTTCTGTTCGCGGTCGGGTGGTCGCTGTGAAGCACGCCCTGGCGCTCGCTCTTTCGCTCGCGTGCGGCTGCGCGCCGGAAACCGTGAAGCGACCCGTCGCGCCCATCGACTGGGCGTCGTTCGCGACGCGAACGGGCCTCGCGGCGCCCGTCGCGCGGAGCGCCACGGCGAAGGAACGCGACGCCGCGGGCGTTTACCTCGCGGCGCTGTCCGCCTCCGATCTCGGCGCGCTCAGCAACGTGCTGGACGACGACGCCCACTTCGCGTTCGCCGGCTTCCACGACGTCCACGGCTTCGAGAACGTGAGCCGCGCGCACGCGGCGCTGTTCGGCGAGTTCGAACCGCGCACGATCGCCGCCGATCGCATCTTGCTCACCGACCGCTCGCAGGCGATCGAGTGGACGCTCACCGGCATGGCCAAGAGCAGCGAAAAGCCGCTCGCGTTTCGCGGCCTCACGCTGCTCTGGACCAAGGACGACGGCTCCGTCGTCGACGTGCACGTCTACTTCGACGAGGCGGTCGTCCGCGCCGAGCTCGGTCGCGGCCCGCTCGCGCTCGCGAACCTGCCGCCGCCGCCCTTGCCGTCCGGACCGCCCGTCGTGAGCGAACAGCACGGCGATCTGGACGAACACGAAAACGTGGACCGCGTGCGCGCCCAGCTCGACGCGCTCGAGGGCACCGACGAGTCCGCCTACGCGAACGCGGTGACCGACGACTTCGAGCTCGTGACGCTCGAGCGCGCCGAACCCGAGCGCGGAAAGGCCGCCGCGCGCGCGTACTTCAAGGCCATGCACAAGGCCATCGCCCACCTCGACACGTCGATCGACAACGTCTGGGGCGCCGATCGCTTCGTCGTCGTCGAATACGACGTGGTCGGCGAGCAGATCGGCCCGCTCGGCCTGATTCCGGCTCAGCGAAACAACCTCCTGAAGCTCTTCGTCGCCGACGTCGTGGAGCTCCGCGGCGACAAGATCGCCCGCATCGTTCGTTACGACAACCCCTCACAGGCCCTCACGGTCACGCCATGAAAGCAGTCTTCGACACGCATCTCGCACCGCTCGCTCTCTTCTTCTGCTCGACGCTCTGCGCGGGCTTGCCGGCCTGCAGCCAAACCTCGCACGCCGAGGAGACGCCGCCCCCGCCGCCGAACGTGGTGCTCGCGAGCGAGAGCCAACTCGAGAAGATGAAGATCGCGACCGCGCCCGTCGATCTGGAGAACGTCGACGACACGATCCTCGCGACGGGTAAAGTCGCGTACGACGACCAGCGCGTCGAGCACGTCTTTTCGCCGGTGACGGGCAAGGCGGTGAAGGTGCTCGTGCAGCTCGGCGCGCACGTGAAGAAGGGCGCGCCGCTCGTCTTGATCGAGTCGCCGGACATCGGCGTCGCGACGTCGGATCTCGGCAAGGCGAACGCCGACCTCATCGCCGCGACCCACGAATATCAGCGTCAGAACGAGCTGTCGGAGACGCACGCCACCTCACAGAAAGACCTCGAGACGGCGGCCGACAACTTCCGGAAGGCCAAGGCGGAAGTCGAGCGCGCGACCCAGAAAGCACAGCTCTTTCGCGAGAGCGACGTGACGGGCCAGACCTACACGCTGCGCTCGGACCTCGACGGCGAAGTGTTCATGAAGGCCGTCACGCCGGGCATGGAGATCTCGGGCCAGTATACCGGCGGCAATCCCATCGAGCTTTTCACGATCGGCCGCACCGACCAGGTGTGGGTGCTCGCCGACGTCTACGAGCTCGACATCGGACGCGTGGCGCTCGGCGCGAAAGTCAGCGTGAGCGTCGCGTCGTGGCCGGACCGCACGTTCGACGGCAAGGTCGATTGGATCAGTAGCTCGCTCGATCCGAACACGCACGCGACCAAGGTGCGCTGCACGTTCGAGAACGGCGACGGCGCGCTCAAGCCCGAAATGTTCGCGAGCGTGAAGCTCTCGGTCAGCGCGAAGCAGGCGCTCGCCGTGCCCCGCTCGGCGGTGCTCCGCCTCGGCGACCAGACGGTCGTCTTCGTCGATCGCGGGCCGACCGGCGACAAGGAGCGCTTCGAACGCTTGCCCGTCACGGTGGACGAAGGCGAAGGAAGCCCCTGGCTCACGGTCGAACAGGGGCTGCTCGAACGCGGCGAACGGGTCGTCACGAACGGCGCGATCCTGCTGTCGGGCATGCTCTAGCGGGGTTCGAGGGTCATGGTCGAAAGCGTCATCCGCTTCGTCTTGCGCGTCCCGGCGTTCGCGATCTTGCTCGCGCTCGCCCTCATCGCCATCGGAGCGTACTCGTACAGCGAGCTCAACATCGAGGCGTATCCGAATCCGGTTCCGCCGCTCGTCGAGGTGATCGCGCAGCCGCCCGGCTGGAGCGCGGAAGAGACGGAACGCTACGTCACGATTCCGCTCGAGGTCGGCCTGAGCGGCATGCCGGGCCTCGATCACGTGCGTTCGCAATCGCTCTTCGGGCTCGCGGACGTCAAATGTTACTTCAAGTGGGGCACGCGCTACGAAGACGCGCGTCAGGAGGTCATCAATCGACTCGGCTTCACGCCCCTTCCGCCCGGCGTGCAGGCGACGATCTCGCCGTGGAACGCGATCGGGGAGATTTTCCGCTACACGGTCGAGGGCAAGGGTTACACGGTCGAACAGCTGAAGACGGCCGAGGATTGGATCCTCGAGCGGCAATTCCGTCAGGTTCCCGGGGTGGTCGACGTAGTGAGCTTCGGCGGGGAGACGAAGCAGTACCACGTGGGCGTCGACCCGTTTCGTCTGAAGGGACACGGCGTGACGCTGCAGCAGGTGCTCGCGGCGATTCAGAACGCGAACGTCAACTCGGGCGGCCAGCGTCTCGAGATGGGCGAGCAGTCCTACGACATCCGCGGCATCGGCCTTTTGCGCAACGCGCACGACATCGAGGACATCGTCGTGACGGACGTGCAGGGCGCGCCCGTGCACGTGAAGGACGTGGCAGACGTGAGCATCGGCGCCGCGCCGCGGCTCGGGATGATCGGCGTGAACGACCGCCCCGACGTGGTGCAGGGCACGATCCTCATGCGCTACGGCTCCGAGACGAAGCCGACGCTCGCCGGCATCCACGAAAAAATCGATTACATCCGCAAGAATCACCTGCTCCCGCCGGGGATGGACATCGAGCCCATCTACGACCGCGGCGAGCTCGTCGGCCTCACGACCTCGACGGTGATGGAGAACGTGCTGGTCGGCATCGTGCTCGTGAGCCTGGTTTTGCTCGTGTTTTTGGGGCACGTCCGGGCGGCGCTGATCACCGCCGTGACGATCCCGCTCGCCTTGCTCGGGGCGTTCACCGGCATCGTGTTCACGAAGACGCCCGCGAACCTCATCTCCATCGGCGCGGTCGACTTCGGCATCGTCGTCGATTCGTCCGTGATCATGATGGAGAACATCTTCCGTCACCTCGGCCCGCACGGCCGCGGCTCGATGAAGCAGCGCATCATGGCGGCGGCGAAGGAGGTGGGCACGCCGATGGCGTTCTCGACGCTCATCGTCGCAAGCTCGTTCATCCCGCTCTTCACGATGACGGGCGTCTCGGGCGTGATCTTCTCGCCGATGGCGCGCACGTACGCCTTCGCCATCGGCACCGCGATTCTGCTCGCGCTCACGCTGCTCCCCGTGCTCGCGCTGAAGCTCATCCCGGCGAGCACCCGCGAAGAGGACGCCTGGATCATGCGGGGCCTGCACCGCGTGTACACGCCCGTGGCCGATTTCTTCCTGCGCTTCCCGCGACTCGCCATCCCGCTCCGCATTCTGGTGCTCGCGACGTGCGCGGCGCTGTTTCCCCTGCTCGGCGGCGAATTCATGCCGAAGCTCGAGGAGGGCAACTTGTGGATCCGCGCGACGTTGCCGAAGAGCATCTCGCTCACGGAGAGCGCCAAATACGTCGGCTCGATGCGCGACATCGTGCGCGGCTGTCCGGATCGGCCGGGCACGGCTTGCACGCGCGACAATCAGAAGCACCCCGAAGTCCTGTCCGTCACCTCGCAGCTCGGCCGACCCGACGACGGCACCGACGTGACCGGCTTCTTCAACATCGAGCTCTTCGCGCCCCTCGCGCCGTTCGACGAATGGAAGCGCGGCATGACGAAGGAGAAGCTCACGGACGAGCTCAGCCACGAGCTCAACGCGGCGTTTCCCGGCGTGGTCTTCAACTTCTCGCAGGTGATCGGCGACAACGTCGAGGAAGCCGTCGCGGGCGTGAAGGGCGAAAATTCGATCAAGATGTTCGGCCCCGAGCTCGAGGAGAACGAGCGAAACGCCGACACCATCGTCGAAACGCTCGCGCACGTCCCGGGCATCACCGACCTCGGCAAGCTGACGACGCTCGGCCAGCCGAACGTGAAGATTTCGCCGGATCGCAAGGCGTGCGCGCGCTTCGGCTTGAACAGCGGCGACGTCGTCGGCGTGGTGCAGACGGCCATCGGCGGCCAAGCCGTGACGCAGCTCTACGAGCGCGAAAAAGCCTTCGACGTCGTCGTGCGCTGGCTCCCGCCCTATCGCGAATCGCTCGAGGCCATTCGCGAGATCCAGATCGCGACGCCGGACGGCCTGATGGTTCCGCTCGGGCAGGTCGCGAAAATCGAGCTCATCGAAGGCCCTTCGAACATTTTCCGTGAAGACGGCCAGCGGTACACGCCGGTCAAGTTCTCCGTACGCGGGCGCGACCTCGAGAGCACGATCAAGGACGCGCAGGCGAAGGTCCAGGCGAAGCTCTCGCTCGGTTACGGCAAACGGCTCGAGTGGTCGGGCGAAATCAACGAGCTCCGCGAAGCGCAACGGAGGCTGCTCGTGATCGTGCCGCTGACGCTGGTCCTGATTTCGGCCTTCGTGTTCGGCGCGGTCAAGACGTGGGTAGACCTCTTGATCGTGCTCATCGACATTCCGCTCGCCTGCACGGGCGCCCTGCTCGCCCTGCTGCTCACGCACACGAGCTTCTCGGTCTCGGCGGCGATGGGCTTTCTCTCGATTTTCGGCATCGCGATTCAGGACGCGATCCTGGTCGTCACGTATTTCCAGCAGATGCGCTACGACGAGGGCCTCTCGCTCCTCGAAGCGGCGCGCGGAGCGGCGGCCAAGCGCTTCCGGCCCGTGCTCATGACGACGCTCGTCGCCATGCTCGGCCTGATGCCGGCGGCGCTCTCGAACGGCATCGGCGCGCAGACGCAAAAGCCGCTCGCGATCGCCGTCATCGGCGGTTCGCTCATCCTCGCGCTCTGCACGCGCGTCATCCGGCCGCCGCTGCTCGTCGTCACGCACGGCTGGTGGGAAGCGTGGCGAACGCGGCGCGGTCTACCCGCCAATCCGTTCGCGGTGCCCGAAGAAGACGCCCTCGACCCCGTTTCTTCGCTCGCCCCGCACTCCGCCGAATGATCGTGAGCGCGCGCCCCGCATCAACGCGACTCGTCGTCGCCCGCCTGCGTCGCCGCCCGCGCGTCGCTCGCTCGACGCAGCGCGGCGGCCGCCTCGTCGTAGAGGAACGGCAGGTAGGCGAAGCGCGCGCCGCGCGTCACCTTGCGCACCTCGTGCAAGAGCGAGCACGAGAAGACGAGCGCGGCGCCGGTCGGCGGGACGTAGGTTTTCGGCCCGAACTCCGGGAAACGGAGCTCGCCGCCTTCGTACTCGCCGGCGTTCAGGTTCACGGTGACGGCGAAGCGACGGTGCGCCGTGCCGAGCGTCGTGTTGTCACGATGACGGCGAAAATGGGCGCCCGTCGTCGCGTCGTAACAGCCGACGAGATGGCGCTCGACGCGCGTCACCTCGAATTGAAAGGCGCGCTGGATCTCCGGAACCAGCCGCTCGCGAATGCGCCGGAGCAGGCTCGAACGGAGCTCGCCTTCGGGGATCGACGCGTCGCGGCGCACTTTGTGTTTCACGTCGTGAACGAGCTCGGTGCGCCCGTTCACGTCGCGCATGAAGCCGGACGCTTCGCCCCCTTGCAGCGCGTGGAACCGAACGAGCTCGAGGCAGAGCTCCGGTTCGAGCAGGCGCGGCACGAAGAGCACGGGGGCGTGGGCCTCGAGCGGCGCCGTCGGCGGCACGTGCGCGAGCGACGCGAGGACGCGCGCGACGTGCGCCTCGGGCGCGCTCGCGAACGGGACGCGCGTGAGCACCCGGAGCCGCGTATCGAGCAAGAACGTCGTACGCTCGTACGCGTCCGCCCCCTCGCCCGCGACGCCGTAGAGTCTGCTCACCTCGCGCTCGAAGTCGAAAAAGAGCCGGATCCCCGGCGCGCGGACGGTGAGCTCGGCGAGCGCCTCGTCGCGCGGGTCCGTGGTCACGAAGAGGAGCGCGGCGTGCTCGCCGTTGAACGTCGCCGCGCGGGCGAGGAGCGCGTCGAGCACGGCTCGCGAGTCCGCGAGGGCCGCCGACTCCAAGAAACAGAGCACGACGTAGCGCCCCGCGACGGTATGAAAATGAAATTCGCGAGCGCAGTCGGCGCGCACCTTGAACCACGGTGCCGGTTCACCCCAATCAGGCACCCGTTTCGTCACAGCGCTACTTCTATCATTTTCCGCCACGCTTTCAGTGAGCGGCGTGGCGCTCGTGACACGTTGAAGATTCCTGAATGGCGCCCTGCGCACACCCGCGCACGACAACCGCGTTGGCACCGACGGAGGGCGCGATGAAACGAATTGGCGCTGACGCTCCCGAGCCGAATGAAAGAAGATCGCGGGAGAATTTGCCGCATTTGCGGCGGCGCTCGGAAACTCGAAGGTTCATAATCGTTCTACGCGACGCCGCTCGTTCGGCGCGAGCGAGGTGCTTGATGCTCCGTGCATGGGTCCGCTCATGGGTAATCGTTTCGCTGGCGCTGGTCGCGACCGCGAGTAGCTGCAGCGTGGGCAAGACGAACAACGAAGGGCTCGGCCCCGACGCGGGCGGGACGACGCCGGGCTCCGGCGCGAGCTCCGGCGGCTCGATTGGACCCGACGGCAGCGGCGGGTCGGGAGCCTCGCAGGAGCAGCACATCGTGATGATGGACGGCGGCCCCGTCGATCCGTGCGCGCAGGCGAATCTGCCCGAAGGTTGCATGACGAAGCCCGCCCCCGCCTGCGGCGACGGCATGCTCAATCAGGCGAGCGAACAGTGCGACGACGGCAACACGGTGCCAGGCGATTGTTGCTCGGGGACGTGCCAGATCGAACCGAACTGCAGCTGCGACGCCAACGGCCAAAACTGCCACTCCATCTTCGTGTGCGGCGACGGCATGCGCGACCCGGGCGAGGCCTGCGACGACGGCAACACGGTGAGCGGCGACGGCTGCTCCTCCGATTGTCACACCATCGAACCCGGGTATTCGTGCCCGACGCCCGGACAGCCGTGCGTTCACCACTACGTGTGCGGCGACGGCAACGTCGACCCGAACGAGGGCTGCGACGACGGCAACAACACGGACGGCGACGGCTGCAGCGCGCACTGCCGCATCGAGCAGGGCTACAAGTGCGACGGCAGCCCGAGCAAGTGCACGCCCACCGTCTGCGGCGACGGCAAGAAGGAAGGCGCGGAGAGCTGCGACGACGGCAACACCATCCCGTTCGACGGCTGCTCGCCGACGTGCCAGGCGGAGCCCGCGTGCGCGACCGGCATGGCGTGCACGTCGGTCTGCGGCGACGGCATCGTCTTCGGCAACGAGCAGTGCGACGACGGCAACCTGCGCGACGGCGACGGCTGCTCGAGCACGTGCATGATCGAGCAGGGCTACACCTGCAGCAACGACGGCCCCTGCACGACGCAATCGGGCGTGGACCCCGGCACCGGCATGACGAAGGACATCTGCGTGCTGCCCGTGCCCACCATCTTCCGTGACTTCAACTCGAGCATGGTGACGGGCGGACACCCGGATTTTCAGCCCGGATTCGATTCGAGCGGCGCCGTGCAGGGCCTGGTCGAGGACCTGCTCGACTCGGACGGCAAGCCCGTCGAGCGGGCGGATCTCACGGCCACGGAGCTCAGCAACGCGTACCTGCACGGGCAGGCGGCGTTCGCGGAGTGGTATCGCGACGGTGCGCCCGGCAGCGGGCCCATCCCGGGCAGCATCGTGCTCTGGGACAACGGCAACGGCGGTTACGTCAATCGCTGGGGCGCGAACGGCGAGCAGTGGAAGGGCCAGACGACGATGGCCGACTACGGCATGCCGACGTACGGCGGTCCGGCGGGCGGCGGCTGCACCGCGTGCGCGCTCGGTCCCGGTCAGGCGTGTTACGACCCGTGCACCCCGTGGGGCGCGAACCAGACGAGCTCGTGCTGCGCCGACATCCCGACGAACAACGGCTACGACGGTAACCCGCTGTTTTTCCCGCTCGACACGGCCAAGGGCATCCTCAACGAGCCGCGCTCGGAGGGCAAAGTCCCCTCCCAATACGGGTGGATCGGCTGGCCTTGGGAGAGCGACGTCGCGACGACGCTCGGCATCGTGGCGCCGATTCAGACGTCGACCGCCGTGTTCCCGTCGAAGATGCACAACTTCAGCTTCACGACCGAGGTCAAGTATTGGTTCAAGTACACCGCGAACATGCAGGCGACGCTCGACTTCACGGGTGACGACGATCTCTGGGTGTTCTTGAACGGCCACCTCGCGGTCGACATGGGCGGCTGGCACGTGCCCCTGAACGGCACGCTCACCATCAACGGCGCGACCATCAACGCGAGCGCGCAGACGATGGCTGACGACAACGGCGTCGGCCCGAGCGTGAACAAGCCCGGCACGGCCACGACGTACGGCCTCGCCGACGGCAACGTGTATCAAGTGCAGATCTTCAACGCCGAACGCGAAGTGCAGGGCTCGACGTTCAAGCTCACGCTCGCGGGCTTCAACATGCGGCCGAGCGACTGCGTCACCGATTGCGGCGACGGCATGGTGAGCGGCACCGAAGAGTGCGACGACGGCATCAACAAAGGCGGCTACAACCAGTGCGCGCCCGGCTGCGTGTTCGGGCCGCGCTGCGGCGACGGCGTCGTGCAAACCGAGTACGGCGAGGTCTGCGACGACGGCGTGAACGCCGGCAACTACGGCGGCTGCGGCCCGGATTGCCAACCGGGTCCGCGCTGCGGCGACGGCATCGTCCAGACGCAGGACGGCGAGGTGTGCGACGACGGCATGAACACGGGCGCCTACGGCGGCTGCGGCCCGAACTGTCAACCCGGTCCGCACTGCGGGGACGGCATCGTGGACGTGCCCTACGAGCAGTGCGACGACGGCAACGACGTGAGCGGCGACGGCTGCTCGAACTGCAAGATCGACGTGCCGGTCACCAAGTAGCGCCCCGTTTTCCGTCGACGGGCGAACGCCCAGGCGGTTAGCTAGAGGCCATGGAGCATGCCAGCCTCTTGCGGACGATCCCCCTTTTCGAAGGGCTGTCGCCCGAGGACCTCGACGCGCTCGCCGCGAAGATGAGCGAGCGACGTTTCGTCGCCGGCGAAATGATCATGAATCAGGGCGACCGAGGCAGCGAGATGTACGTCGTGGCCGAAGGGCAAGTGAACATTTTCTTGCCGGGCGAAAATTCACGGCGCGTCTCGCTCAAGGACATCGCGCGCGGGGAGTTTTTGGGTGAGCTCGCGCTCTTCGACGACAAGCCGCGCTCCGCGAGCGCGCTCGCGACGACCGACGCGCTCCTGCTCGAGCTCACGCACAAGACGCTCTCGAGCTACCTCGCGACGCGGCCGCACGCCGCGATGGCGATCCTGCGCACGATGTCGGAACGGCTGCGTGAGACGAACGCGCTGCTTTCGGCGCGCGCAACGAAGAACGCGGTGCAGGAAATCGAGCAAAACCTGTCGTGGAGCGAGCGCCTGGCCGATCGCGTCGCCGAGCTCAACGGCAGCTGGGCGTTCATCATCGCGCTCCTCGGCCTCACGTGCGGCTGGATGCTCGTGAACACGCCGCTCTTGCGGGCCGAATTCGATCCCTACCCGTTCGTCTTCTTCAACCTCTTGCTCGCCGTGCTGGTCGCGCTCCAGGGGCCGCTCATCGTGATGAGCCAGAATCGCCAATCGTTGAAGGACCGCGCGCGCGCCGACGCCGACTTCAACGTGAACCTGAAGAACGAGGTCAACATCGAGACCATCCTGCGCGAGCTCTCGGAATTTCGCGCCGAAGCGAACACGCGCCTCGAACGCGTCGAGGGCCGCGGGCGCGCGAGCAACTAAGTCGACTTTCCCCGCCCGGCGCGCGGCTCTAGAACTTCCGCATGTCCGACCCCCGAAGCGACGCGCTCTTCCGAGAAGCCGAAGTCCTCCTGCCCGGCGGCGTGAACAGTCCGGTGCGTGCGTTCCGCGCCGTGGGCGGACACCCCGTGTTCGTCGAACGCGCGCTCGGGGCGCGGATTTTCGGAGCCGACGGACACGAATACATCGATTACATCGGGTCGTGGGGGCCGGCCATCCTCGGGCACGCCGAGCCGCACGTGGTCGAAGCGGTGCAACGCGCGGCGGCGTCGGGGCTCTCGTTCGGCGCGCCGACGGAGCGCGAGGTGCGCTTCGCTCGGGCCGTGATCGAGCGCTACCCGAGCATCGAGATGCTCCGTTGCGTCTCGAGCGGCACCGAAGCGACGATGAGCGCGCTCCGCGTCGCGCGCGGCTACACGAAGCGTAGCGTGATCGTGAAGTTCGACGGCGGCTATCACGGCCACTCGGACGCGCTGCTCGTGAAAGCGGGGAGCGGCGCGGCGACGTTCGGCAACCCCGACTCGGCGGGCGTGCCGGAGGGCATGGTCGCGACCACGGCGACGCTGCCGTACAACGACGTTTCGGCTTTGAAATCGCTATTTTCCGCACGCGGCCGCGAAATCGCGGCGGTCATCGTCGAGCCGGTCGCGGGGAACATGGGCTGCGTGCCGCCGGCGCCGGGGTTCCTCGCCGGGATCATCGAGCTCTGCGAGGCGCACGGCGCGCTCGCCATTTTCGACGAGGTGATGACCGGGTCGCGCCTCTCGCGCGGCGGCGCCCAGGGACTCTACGGCTTGCGGCCGCACATGACGTGCCTCGGCAAGGTGATCGGAGGCGGCATGCCGCTCGCGGCCTACGGCGGTTCGAGGCAAGTGATGCAGTGCGTGGCGCCGCTCGGCCCCGTCTACCAAGCGGGAACGTTGAGCGGCAATCCGCTCGCCGTGACCGCCGGGCTCGTCACGCTCGAACGCCTCGACGCGCCGGGCAGCTACGAGCGTTTGGAGGCGCTCGGCGCGCGGCTCGAAGCCGGCATGGCGAGCGCGCTCCGCGAAACGGGCACGTCCGGTTGCGTGCAGCGCGTGGGCTCCATGCTCACCCTGTTTTTCCACCCCGGTCCGGTCACGGATTTTCGCGTCGCGTGCGCGGCCGATACGGCGCGTTTTTCGCGGTTTCACGGGGCATTGCTCGCCGGCGGCGTGTATTGGCCGCCGTCGCAGTTCGAGGCGGCGTTCCTCTCGCTCGCCCACACCGAGGCCGACATCGATCGCACGATCGGGGTCGTTCGGACCGCTCTCGAGCGTTCGCGCGGATAGTGTGGCAGGTTTGAACGAGCCGCGTGCGCATCAGCTGCCCCATCTGCAAGACGGTCATCGAGGACGCCCCCGAGGCGCTCCCGGCGAGTCCGTTCTGCTCGCAGCGCTGCAAGCTCGCGGATCTCCACAACTGGCTGAGCGACGCCTACCGCATCTCGACGCCGCTTCGGCCGGGTGAGCTCGAGGACGACGAGCTCAAGCTGAGCTGAAGGATGCTCTGATGCCGGCCCCTCCCGACAGCGTGCTCCGCGCCATGACCGACGACGGCGCGTTTCGCGTGATCACGGCGCGCACGTCGCAGACCGTGCGCGGAGCCATCGAAGCGCAAGGCGCGACCGGCAACACGGCGCGCACCTTCGGTGAGCTCATCACCGGGGCGATTCTCTACCGTGAGACGATGGCGCCGCAGCTCCGCGTCCAGGGCGTGCTCAAAGGCTCGGGCGGAAGCGGCAGCCTGGTCGCCGACTCGCACCCGAGCGGACGCACGCGCGGGCTCGTTCAGGTCAAGGGCGGGCGCGAGCTCGACCTCGAGCAGGGCGCCGTGATCCAGCTCATGCGCACGCTGCCGAGCGGTCGCATCGCGCAAGGCCTGGTCGAGGTGCCGAACGGCGGGGGCATCTCGCAGGCGCTGATGGAGTACATGCAGACCTCCGAGCAGGTGGTCTCGATGGTCGCGGTCTCGACCGTGGTCGGCGAGCGCGGCGCGGTCTCGGCCGGCGGCTACATGGTTCAGCTCTTGCCGGAGGTCGGGCGCGGGCCGCTGATGGTGATGACCGAGCGCCTGCGCGACTTCGAAACCATCGACGATCGCGTGAGCGAGCGGGATTTTTCGCCTGAGAGCTTGCTCGAACAGTTGCTCTACGGCATGCCCTTCACGCGGCTGGAAGAAAGCGCGGTCGGCTTCGAATGCTGGTGCGACGAACTCCGCGTCGTCGCCGCCATCGCGACGCTCAGCAAGAGCGACCTCGAGCACCTGCTCGCCGACGGCGAAGTGCTCGAGATTGCCTGCGAGTACTGCAAGCGCGAGTACCGCATTCCGCCCGCGCGTTTGACGGGCTTGCTCGAGCGTAGCTGACCCGCCGCTTCAATCGGCGACGATGCTGCAGCCGTCCGGCGAGCCGCACGTGCACGTGGCGGCCGAGCTGCAGCTGATGACGCAGCCGCCGCCCGCGCACGAACCGATCGTGCAGGTGTCGTCGGAGCTGCAATCGATCGTGCATTCGCCCCCCGGACAATCGGTGATGACCAGCGTCGCGCCGCCGAGCGTGCCGTTCGAGCCGATGTGACAGCCGCCGTCCTGGCACGCGGCGATTTCGCACGTGCGGCCGGCGGCGCAGGCGATGGTGCAGCCTTCCCCGCACTCGTCGAGCTCGCAGAGCGGGCCGTCGCACTCCATCTCGCAGCCCCCGATGCATTGTCCGAGGTGGCAACTCGCACCGTCGGTGCAGAGCAGGCGGCAGCCGCCCATGCAGGAGCTCATGCTGCAGCTCGTGTCGGTGCCGTCGCAAGTGGAGTCGCAGCCGCCGGTCGGGCACGCGGTGGCGCACGTCGAACCGGAATCGCACGTGGCGTCGCAGCCGCCCGTCTCACACGCGACGTCGCACGTCGTGACGGCGCCCTGGCAGGTGAGATCGCACCCGCCGTCGCAGTCGAGGCTGCACGACGAATCGGCGCACGTCCCGGTGCACGAGCCGGCAGGGCACGCGAGATCGCACGAGGAGCCGTTGTCACAAGCGAACGCGCAGGCGTCGGCGACGTCCGTGCCGCTGCAGCCGAGGGCACAAGCATTGTCGTCGCAGGTGCAATTCGTGCCCGCACAGGGCGTCAAAGCGGGCGCGCCGGCCTCGCCCCCGGCGCCGTTGCCGCCCTTCGAACCGGCGCTGCCGCCGCGTCCGCCGGCGTTCGAGCCGCCGGCGCCGTTCCGGCCGCCCGTTGCCGCCCCGCCCGTTCCCGTGCCGCCACTCGCTCGCATCCCGGCGCCGCCGCCTGCTCCCGATCCGCCCGCGCCGGCGCGCGGCGTCGCTCCGCCCGAACTCCCGCCGGTCGTGCCGGCCGCGCTCGATCCGCCGGCGCCGAGTCCGCCAGTGCCGCCCGCGACGTCGCCGCCGGATCCGGCCGTCAGCGCGCCGCCTTGACCGCCGCTGCTCGCTGGGGCGCCGCCGGTGCTCGTCCCACGCACGCCCGCGGAGCCCGAGACGAACCCGGCGCTACCCGCAGCGCCGTCCGTGTCCGACCGTTTGCTCGAACCGCCGCACGCGACGACCACCACGAGCGACGCGACCGCTCCGCCGACCAGAAAGCACGACTTGAACATCGACCACCTCGACCCTCACCACGAAACGCTACATTAGAGCGTTTTTCATTGCCGCGTGGCAGATGAAAATGATGAAAACCGCTCTAGCGGCTGCGAAGGGGCCGAGGGGGAGGGCTCCGCGAAGCCGAGGGGGCGCTGCCGCGCGCCACACAACAGGTTACACGTCGAACGGCCCGCGCAGCGCCGCGGCCGAATTTCGCAAGAACGGCGGACGCTCGCGAACGGCGGAACGCTCGCGTGCGTCCGGGCGCGGCAACGCCGCCGTCAATCGTGCGCGCAACGGCCGAAAATGGATCGCGCGCGTGACTCAGTCGAGCGCGACGCTCGCGTCGCCGATCCGAAGCACGAGCGGCTCTGCCGCGACGGCGGGCGGAATGTCGACGGCCGCGCCGTGCGCGAGCGCGGTGACGAGGTTCGACACCTGCGCGCGCATGTCGGCATAGAGCGGCGTGTAGAAGTAGACGCCGTTCGGGCCGGCCAGCGTTTCGAGCTCGTCCAGGTTCGCGAAGAGCGCGCCGAGCACGACCACGAACACGTGATCTTGCGCCACGCCTTTCACGATGTCGCTCTTCTTGTACGCGACCGACGCGTTCTCGAGGCCGTCCGTCGAGACGAGAAGCACGCGCGCGGGACGCGAGCGCGACGTGAGGCTCTGAAGCCCGTTGCCCACGCCGTCGTAAAGAGCGGTGAGCTCGCGATCGAACGACTCGTCGCATTCGACGCCCGCGACGAGCGCGTCGTGATCGGTCGTGAACGGCTGCTTCACGCGCACGTCGGTCGAAAACAGCGTGACTTCGCCCTCGACGATGGGCGGGAGCGCGCCCAAAAGGTCGTCCTCGATGTGCTGCACGACCTTGAGATCGGGGATGCTCATGCTCGCCGAGTAATCGTTCACGAGCTCGAGCGAGAGCGCGTCCTCGGACAGGTCGCCGAACGGAGTCACGGTGACGGGCGAAGCGGCGCCGGCAGTCGCGCTCGCCTGGGGCGCGACCGTCGCGGCGGCGAGCACGTCGTTCGAGAGCGGCGTGCCGTCCGCGGCGAGCCCGGCCACGAAGACGCGCCGCGAGCCGTCGTCGAGCGTCTCTTGCCCGAGCACGAGCACGCGGTCGCCGAAGTCGTCGAACGGCGCCGGCAGATAAGTCGCGAGCGTCGTCTTGCAGTCGTCGGAGATCGTCTTCGCCTGTTCGAGCTCCGCGAGCGTCTGCCCGTCGCACACCTCGAGCGCGCCCGCATCGCTGCCGGGTTCGAGCTTGCCCGCGCTCGCGCCGCAGCCCGTCAGCCCGAGGAGTGACACCGAAACGGAAATGCGGAGCGAACGCAGCAACTTCGAAGAAACCAAGGGAGCGAAGCCAAGAACAGCAACGCGCATGCCAACTTCGAAAGCGCTCGAATCGAGCCGGATCCGCTCGATGAGCGGCTCACGGAGCACGACATTCCTGTCAGCTCGTGTTCCGCTGACGTTGAAGCTCGCGCGGCGCGCGCTCGCGGTTCGAGCTCCGTCGCTCAGAAGTGCAAGGCGAGCGTCGCCCCTTCGGGGCGCGGGTAGTCACCGAGCGCGGCCACGGATTCGCGCGCTCTCCCGTAGTTCGAAAGCCGCAACGGCTCGACGGTGACGAACGCCTCGTCGTGTTGCGCGACGAGGACGCTGCCGACGATGCCCGACGCGACGATCACGACGATACCGCCGGCGAGGAGTCCGCCGTCGGTCGTGTCGTGATCGAAGCAATAGCCGGCGGCGTCGCATTCTTCGCGGCCGTGCACGGAGCTCACGATCATCGCCACGCCACCGACCAAACCGAGCAGTCCGACGACCCAGCCCGCCGTGCGGAGCCCGCTGTGATCCGTGTACGACGCGCGCAGCACGGACGGACCACGGATGATCGTCGGGGCCCAGACCGGGACGACGGAGCCGCCGCCTTTGGACAACGCGAGCCGATACCGACCGGGCACGAACTCGGTGCGACACGCTTGGCCGCACACGGGCGAGTACACGGGAGCCCAGCCGTAACCGACTCCGTAATAGCCGCCCCAAAAGTGTCGCCGGTAGCGCACGACTTCGAATGGCTCGGCGCCGGTCATGCTGTGGAGCTCGAGATCGGGCTCGTCCGGCGCGAACTCGACTTCGACCGGAGCCGTCCTCGGCGCGGAGCGGAACCGAGGCGGAGGCGGGCCGTTCGGCGGCGGCTCCATCGGAGGCGCCGGTTGCGCCGCCGCGAGCGGCACGCCGCCGAGCGGGGCGATCACGAGTAGCGGGATCAAGAACGCCGCCGAGGTATTTCGCATTCGCATGAGTCACGCTCCGTCACGCCGTGTTCGTCGCGTCGCGACGCGCTCGTCGTTCACGGCATTGCTTCGACAAATAGAAGCATTTGTGCCGAAGGACGCCAGACCGAGCGCGCCTCGTGAAAAACTTTGAAGGGCGCGCGCGGAAGGAAGCAAAAATCCTACGCCGGGCCGCCGGAACTGGGGCTTCTTTGCTCAGCGAACGCGCCGGCGACGACGAGCGGCAGGACGCGACCCACGTCGTCGTCGAGCGTGAGCGTCGCGAGCACGTCGTGCGGCGTCGCGCCGCGATTGACGATCACGTACGGCACGCGGCGTCTGAGCGCGACGAGCGGCACGTCCGCCGCGGGTGTCACGACCAGCGACGAACCGAGCGCCATCACGAAATCGGCACGGGTCGCTGCTTTGCGAGCGCGCTCGAGATCCGCGTCGACGAGCATTTGGCCGAACATGATCACGCCCGGCTTCATGAGCCCGTCGCAGCGCGTGCAGCGCGGCGGTCGCTCCGTCTTCGCGAAGTCGTCGAGGGCGCGCTCGATGGGCTCGCGCACGCGGCAAGCCATGCATTCGGCTTCGGCGTTCGTGCCGTGGAGCTCCACGAGCCGCTCCTGCGACGTGCCGGCGGCGCGGTGCAAGCCGTCGATGTTTTGCGTGACGACCGCTTCGAGCTTGCCGAGTCGTTCGAGCTCGACGAGCGCGAGGTGCGCGGGGTTCGGCTTGGCGTCGCGAAAGGCCGGGTAGCCCTCGAGCTTGTAGCGCCAATAATCGACCCTCGCCTCCTCGCTCCGCACGAACTCGGGGAGCTCGACCGGCGCGCGCGTGCGCCACACGCCGTTCGGCCCGCGAAAGTCCGGGATGTTGCTGCCGGTCGACACGCCGGCGCCCGTGAACGCGAGCACGCGCTCGGCCTTGGCGAGTAGCTCCACGAAGCGAGCGAGTCGCTCGGTCACGAACACGCGGCTATTGTGACCAGGTACCGGCGCCGGCGTCGAGCTTCCACGTCGCGAGGTACGTGGGCATGGAAATCTGCGTGCCGCTGAAGACGAGCGGCTGAAACACGTACGTCGCGAGGTAATTGTGTTTTCCCGGCGCGGTCGTGTCCTGATCGCCGTCCCAGTGATCGCCCCAGAAGACGTACACCGTGCCCTGGCAGCCGGTGACGGGCTGCACCCACGTCGTCTGCGACAACCAGGTGCGCTGATCGGAGATGTCGTTCGACGGATCGGTCACGGGCGCGACGAAGCCCTGGTACGTCCACGGACCGTTCATCGCCGGCGCGGTCGAGTAAAAGTTGTTGTTCGCACGCCAGCCGGTTTTGTAGGAGCCGATCCAGTAATAAGTGCTGCCGGCTTTGAACACCGTGGGCGCTTCCGAGCCGCCGGAGTCGCCGTTCACGGCCGAGAAACTCTTGCTCGAGACCCAGCTATGGCAATCCGAAGCGAGCGTGTAGACGACGCCGCTCTCCGTCACGACGTACGCGCCGGTGTCGTCGGCGTAGGCGCTCATGTCGCTGTGCTCGGCCTTCTGCCCGCTCGCGTTCTCGAGCGGCCCTTGATACGCGTAGGTGCCGTTCACCGTCGCCGAGGTCGCGAACACGACTTCCTTGTCCGTCTGGTAGTCCTCGGACGCGGCGTGCGCGTAGAGCACGAACTCGCCGCTGCTCGGGCATTTGATGATGTGCGGCCGCTCCCCCTTGCGATTCGGTCCGAGCTCGCCGCTCGGCTGCTGCGGCAAAATCACGCCCTCGTTCTTCCAGGTCGCGAGGTCTTGCGACGAGTACATCGAGAAGCCGACGAAGTCGTTGTCCGTCGACGTGCTCGAGAACATCTCGCCGTGCATGTAATAGGTGTCACCCACGCGGATGATGCCGCCGCCGTGCGCGTTCACGCGCTGCCCGTCGGTGTCCATGAACGCGACGCCCGTCGCGAGGTCGCCCGAGATCGTGCCGACCGGCCCCGAGCAACTCGCGCCCGCGCTCCCGCCCTGGGCGCTCGCGCCGGACGCGCCGCTCGAACCCGAGCCGCCGCTCGTACCGCCCGCGCCCGTCCCGGAGCCGCCGCGACCGCTCGAACCGGCGCTGCCGCTCGTTCCGCCACTGCGTCCGGCTCCGCCGCCCATCGCCGTGCGGCCTGCCGCGCCCGTGCCCGAAGTGCCGCCCGCCGCGCTCATGCCGGCCGAGGTCCCGGCCGTCGCGCTGCCGCCGGAGCCGCCGGTCGCCGAGCTCGCGCCCGCCGACGTTCCACCAGTCGCTCCGCTCCCGCTCGCCGCGTTCGCGCCGCCCGAGCTGCGGCCGGCGAAGCCGTTTGCGCCGCCGCGACTCGAGCCGCCGCTCGACGGACCACCCGCCCCGCCGCCGTTCGTCGCGTGGTCGTCGTTCCCGGAGCTGCCGCTGCCGCAGGCGGAGAGCCAAGCGACGGTGAGGATGACGAGACCGAGGGGGCGAACCATGAAAGCGCCGAGCGGACCGCTGCGCTCTACAATGTTGTCTCCGTTCGGCTGCGAGCGGTCACGATTCTTCGAAGAACGCCGCGCGAGGCGTCGGGCAACGACGTCGGAGACGACCCGAGCCGCGCGCAGCGAGCCGCAATCACGGAATTCTGAAGCATGAACGGAGTAACCAGCGTCCGGCCGCCTCGAGCTTGGTTGCTCGCCTGTGCGGCCACGGTGCTCGGCGCGTGCGGGACCAACGGCAACCACGGGGACGCTTCGGGCAGCGGCGCCTCGACGGGAGCGACCCAAAACGGCGGCGCCGCGAACACGAGCGCGGGCGGCGGCGGCAACGCCGGCGGCGCAGGCACCTCGACGGGCGGCGTCGGTGGGGCGACCGCTAATCAAGCTGGCTCGAGCGGGCGAACGACAGCGGGCGGCACGTCGACGGGCGGCACGTCGGCGGGCGGCGCGTCGACGGGCGGCGCGTCGGCGGGCGGCGCGTCGGGCGCGAACGGCGGCACGGGCGGCACCGCGATGAACGGCGGCTCAGCAAACGGCGGCAGCACGAACGCGGGCCGGAGCGCGGGCGGACGCACGGGCGCAGGTGGTGCGCCGGGCGGTCGCGGCGGCGCGCCGGGCGGCGCCGGCAAAGCAGGCGCGGGCGGCGGCACCACGCTCCCGTTCTCTTACATGATCGGCGCGGACGTCACCGATCAAGAACCGCAACCGGACGCGACCCGCGGAAACCTCCTCACCATCATGCAGAGCCACGGCTTCAACGCCATCCGCCTGCGCACGTTCGTCGATCCGAAAGCGGCGGACGGTTACGACAAACAGAACGGCTACGACGACATCACGCACACCGTCGCCTTCGGCAAACAGGTGAAAGACGCCGGCATGGCGCTGCTCGTCGACTTTCACTACTCGGACAACTGGGCCGATCCGGGCAAGCAGTGCGTCCCCGTCGCGTGGCAAAGCTACACGACCATCGACGACCTCGCCGCCGCCGTGCACGACTACACGAAGGACGCCATCACCCAGCTCGTCGCGGGCGGCGCGCGCCCGGACATGGTGCAAATCGGCAACGAAATCACCCCGGGCATGCTGCTGCACCGCTGTGATTCGGGCGGCATGCCGACGGGCAGCAACCCCGTCACCGGCAGCATCGACGATTGGTCGAACCTCGGCGCGCTCCTCAAGGCGGGCGTTCAAGGCGTGAAGGACGTCGACGCCGGCATCGTGATCTCGCTCCACATCGATCAAGGCGACGGCCTCTCGACGAGCAAGAGCTTCATCACCAACGCCCAAAAACAGGGCGTCGCCTTCGATGCGTTCGGCGAGTCTTGCTACACGGCGTACCAGGGCCAGCCGTCCGTCTGGCAAAACACTTTCGACGGCCTCTCGACCTCGTTCCCGACGCTCGAGCTCTTCATCGCCGAATACGGCCCCGCGCAGCGCGAAGCGAACGACATCATCTACGGCCTCGCGAACGACCAAGGTATCGGCACCTTCAACTGGGAGCCGACCACGCAGGGTGATTGGAACACCGGCCACGACCTCTTGCGCCGCTCCGGCAGCACCTACACCGCTGAGCCCGATCTCGCGCTCTACGATCAGATGAAGATCGATTACGCGGATCGTTTGTAGGCGGGCACGGTTCCGCGCGGTCGGAAACCGAAGCCGCGCGCCGTTCCAGCCGACACCCGTGCGCGCGCCGTCACTCGCCGGGCGGCGGCGCGTCGGCCGCGCGCTCCGGCACGCGGATCTGCACGAGCCGCTCGTCTTGGATGCGCTGCGCGGCCGCGGGCTCGACGTAGTCGCTGTGGCACTCCCCGCGCTCGCCGCCGCTCGCGCCGACCGCGCGCTTCGTCTTGCCCGCCAGGCGGTGAATTTCGTCGGGCGAGAGCACGCCGCGCTGCTCGAGGATGCGCTGCTGCTCGGGGCTCAAGGCGGGCGATTGGCGCGCCGGACCGCGCTCGAAGCCCTCGGCTTTGCCGCTCGCGAACTCCTGAATTTCGCGGGAAATGCGCACGCTGCACCAGTCGTGCCCGCACATCGCGCAAAAGTCCGTGTCCACGTCGAGGTCCTCGTCGTGGAACGCGCGCGCCGTGTCGCCGTCGAACGCGAGCTCGAACTGCTTTTCCCAGTTGAGCGCGGCGCGCGCCTTCGTGAGCGAATCGTCCCAGTCGCGGCTGCCGGGAATGCCGAGCGCCACGTCCGCCGCGTGCGCCGCGATCTTGTACGCGACGCAGCCCTGCTTCACGTCTTCTTTCTTCGGCAGCCCGACGTGCTCCTTGGGCGTCACGTAGCAGAGCATCGCGGCGCCGTGGTACGCCGCTGCCGTCGCGCCGATCGCGCTCGTCAGGTGATCGTAGCCGGGGAACACGTCGGTCACGAGCGGCCCGAGCACGTAAAACGGCGCGCCGTGACACAGGCGCCGCTGGAGCTTCATGTTGTATTCGATCTGATCGAACGGCACGTGGCCGGGCCCTTCGACCATCACCTGGCAACCCTTGCGCCACGCGCGCTCGGTGAGCTCGCCGAGCGTCTCGAGCTCGCGGAGCTGCGCTTCGTCCGTCGCGTCGCCGAGGCCGCCGGGACGCAAGCCGTCACCGAGCGAAAACGAAACGTCGTATTCGCGCATGATGTCGCAAATCTCGTCGAAGTACGCGTAAAATGGGTTCTGCTGGCCGTGCTGCAGCATCCACTTCGCGATCAGCGAGCCGCCGCGACTCACGATGCCGATGAGGCGCTTCTTCACGAACGGCAGGTGCTCGCGCAGCACGCCCGCGTGAATCGTGAAGTAATCGACGCCCTGCTTCGCTTGATGGAGGACGCTCGCGAGGATCTCCTTGACGGTGAGGTCCTCGATGCGCCGTCCGATGATCATCGAATAAATCGGCACGGTGCCGATCGGCACGCTCGAGTTTCGCACGATCGCTTCGCGGCACGCGTCGAGGTCGCCGCCCGTCGAGAGATCCATCACCGTGTCGGCGCCCCAGCGTTCGGCGAAGTGGAGCTTCTCGACTTCTTCGTCGGTGCTCGACGCGACGGGCGAAGCGCCCATGTTCGCGTTGATTTTCGTCTTCGACGCCCGACCGATCGCCACCGGATCGAGCCGGTAACCGAGGTGCACGCGATTGGCGGGAATGATCAGGCGACCCGCGGCGACCTCGTCCCGCACCTGTTCGGGACGGAGGTGCGGCTCGCGCTCGGCCACGCGCCGCATCGCGGGCGTGATCGCGCCGGCGCGCGCGTGCTCGAGTTGCGTCACCGGCGCGAAGTCGCCCGGCGGCACGGCGCGCGCACCCTGGCGGCGCCAGCCGGGCGGCAAGAAATCCCACGCCGTCTTCGAGCTCGGCGTCGGCATCCCCGGCGCGTCGGGCGACGAGAACATGAGCGGACCGCCCACGTCGGACGGGTTCGCGAACGACCCGGGGTTCGTACCTTCGGCGCGCGACGAGGGGTTCGCGGCACCGCGCCAGGGGAGAATTCTTTCGGCCATCTGCTTCGCTCCGTGGTTCGTCGCGGGGGGACGAGAAAGCGCCGCCGAATCTGCGAGGTCGCTTTCCTACGCCGGTATTAGCCGGATCAGGTTCGGCGGGTGCTTCTCAGCGATCGTTCGGCGTTCATTGCCGGGCGACCGCGCCCCGAGCGACGCGGTGAGCCTAGCACGAACCCTTTTTTGTCGAACGAAGAGATTTGCAGGCGTGACGAAGTGCCGCACGGGGAGCGCCGCCTCACGGACATGCAGCCGAAATCCGGTTACGCTCCGTACGGTCGGTGCTCAGCATGCAACTTCGCCTCACCGCGGGCACCGCGCTCGTCGCCTTCGTTCTGGGCGGCTGCGGCTCGTCGTCGTCGAGCGACGACAGTGGGCACGGCGCGGCCGGGATGAGCGCGATGGACAGCTCCGGCGGCACGAGCGCGAACACGACCGGCGGCACGACGAGCGACATCGGACAAGGCGCTGCGGGCGGTTCGACGAGCACCGGCGGCACGACCAGCGGCGCAGGCGGCTCCGACACGACGGGCGGCTCGAGCATGGGCGCCGCGTCCGGCATGAGCGCGATGGATTCGGGTTCCGGCGGCATGCCGGCGGCGGGTAGCACCGGCGCGAGCGGCGGCGGTCGCATGAACGGCGCGAGCGGCGCAGGCGCCGTCTGTGCGAGCGGCATGGGGTGCGCCGGACGCGCCACGGGTCGCGGCGGGAGCGGAGCGGGCGGCCAAAGCGCGAGCGGCGGCGGCGCGGGCGACGGTTTGGGCGGCGCGAGCAGCGGCGGCGACTCGAGCGGGGTGAACCCGAACGGCGGTTTCGCGGGCGCGATCATGTGTCCCGGCCACGGCCAAGTCGTCTACACGTTGCGCAAAGATTCGAACCCCACCTCGGACGAACAGAACGCGTACGACCTCATCACCACGGCGATGGATCGCGCGGTGCAGTACTACAACTGCTACACGAACATCACCAAAGCCGAGACCGTCGTCTACGAACCGAGCGTCGCGACGGCGGACGGCAACATCAACGGCACCATCCGCTTCGGTCAAACCGAATACATGGAATACATCACGGCGATGCACGAAATCTCGCACACCGTGGGTATCGGCACCGACTCGCACTGGCCGAGCCTGGTCGTGAACGGCATCTTCACCGGCCAGCACGCGACCGACCAATTGCGCGCCATCACCGGCAACGCCACGGACCAGCTCAACGCCGACACCCAGCATTTCTGGCCGTACGGGCTCAACTACACGAGCGAAGTGCACTCCGAAGCCGACCTCGTCCACCACTGTTTGATGGTCGTCGCGATTCGCTGGGACGAGGGGTACGACCCGGAATAAGGATGGGGGGTTTCATCCCGCAACGTCACGTCGCGCTCGACACGCGGCTGTCGGTCGAGGAGGTCGTGGCCTCGCTGTCGCGCGCCGTCGCGCCGCAGGGAACGCGCGACTCACGACGACTTTTTCGGGGGACCGTCGCCGAGCACGGGTTCGAGCTCCGGCGCGTGATCGCGTACCGGAACTCCTTCTTGCCGAGGATTCACGGAACCATCGACGGTCGGGGGGAGAAAACGCGGGTGGCGCTCGACATGCGGCTCGAGAGCTTCACGCAGTTCTTCATGGGCTTCTGGCTGCTGGCGACCGTGGGCGGTGAGTTCGTGACGATCGGAGGCGCGCTCACGGGCCGGCTCCCGGCCATCGCCGTGCTCGCCCCCGCGGTCATGTTCGTGTTCGGATGGCTGCTCGCCAACGTCGCTTTTTCCTACGAAGCGAACGAGGCGGAACGCTCGCTCACGGTGCTGATTCGCACGCGTCCCCCGCGCCCCCGCGCCGAGCGCGCGAACGCAGGCGCCGCCGACGATTCCACGATAGACCACGCGTAGCGATCGTGAATTTTGGAGCCCCTTGGGTGAGGGCTCGAGCGGTGTTACGACACGGGCGTTGACCGACGCCGCTCCCGATTTCACGACGAGTCGCGTTTCGACGCCGCCGTTCGTGCGCTGGCTCAGCGAGGACGCGTGGCTCCATGCCTGCGGCGTCGCGCTGTCGCTCGTTTTGCTCGCGCTGTTTCTCGGGTGTCGTGATTTGCCGATGGTCGATTTGCCTCAGCACGCGGCGCAGATCGTGACGTGGCAGCGCTTGGACGCGGGCGTGCCGGAAATCCGCGAGCTCTTCGAGCTGAATTTTCGCACGCCGTACCTGCTCGCGTACCCGCTCGCGCGCCTGCTCGCGCCGGCGTGCGGCGCCGTCGTCGCGCTCAAGCTCGTGGTGTGGCTGTCGGTCGTGCTGAACCTCGTGTCGGTCGAGTTGCTCGCCCGGCGCGTCGGCCACGACCCGTGGCTCGGCCTCTTGGGCTTCGTGACCGCGATGGGGCTCTGTTTTTATTTCGGGTTCGTGAGCTTCGTGCTCGCGATGCCGCTCGCCATCGGCGCGCTGTCGCTCGCCATCGGCCACGCGCGGGCGCCGAACCTGCGCGACGGAGCGTGGCTCGCCGTGCTGATGTCGCTCGTGCTCACCGCGCACGGCATCGCGTTCGTGCTCGCTTTCGGCACGGCCGGGCTCTTGCTCCTGCGCGGCGGCGGCACCTGGCTCGAGCGGCTCGCTCCGCTCGTCCCCGCGGCGCTCCTCGCGCTCGTCTGGATTGCGCCCGGGCCCGTCTCGGTCCGCATCGGCGGGGATCTGTGGGCGCCGTCGCTCACGCGCTTGCCGGATTTCCCGGCGCTGCTCGTCAGCATGGGCGCCGCCGACCATGCGTCGGTGTGGCTCGGCCTCGCGCTGCTCGCGGCCATGCTCGCGACGCTCGGCTTTCGCCTCGAACGCCGGCCCGAGCGCGTGCTGCCGCTCGCCTTGTTGCTCGGCGGCTACATGCTGTTCCCGACGATGTTCCGCGGCATCGTGCTCTTGCACACGCGGCTCCCGTATTTCCTCTTGCCCATCGCGCTGCTCGCCTTCGCGCCGCCGGCCGCGAACGCCCGGCAAAAGCTCGCGGCGCGCGCCGCGGTGCTCGGCGTGACGCTCGGCTGGCTCGTGATGTTTTCGACGCGGCTCGCCGTGTTTCAAACGGAGGCGGCGTCGTTCCACAAGCTCGAAGCGCGGCTGCGGCCCGGGCTCGCCATGCGCCCGCTCGTCTTCGATCGGCAGAGCGCCGCGTTTCCGGGCGTCCCCGCGTTCCTGCATTATCCGGCGTACTACTACGTCGATAAGGGCGGTTCGCAGGGCTACTCGTTCGCGCAATACCCGCTCTCGGTCGTGCGTTATCGGCCGGGCGTGGTCGCGACGATGCAGGGCGGCGCCGAGTGGCGCCCCGATTGGTTCAGGCAGGAAGAGATCCCCGACTACGATTACTTCCTCGTGCGGAGCGCCTTCGACCGCACCGAGGAGCTCTTCGCCGGCACGCCCGTCGAGCTCGAGGCCCACGAAGGTTCGTGGTGGGCCTACGCACGTCGAGAGACGGCCGTCGTGGCGGTGCCGCCCCGCGCCCGCTCAGCCGGCGGCACGTGAGCGCTCGTACTTCGCGAAGCGAGACGCGGCGAGCGCCGCAAGGCGGTCGAGCACGCAGCGTTCCTCGATCGTGAGCTCGCCGGCCCGCTCCTCGAGGATCCCGGCGTACTGGCGCAGCGCGCTGCGATCGACGCCGCCGAGCTTGCGAGCGAGCGCCTGCATCGCGTTCACGACGGTGAGCGGCACGACGGTCGCGGTCGCGGAATAAAGCCGAACCACGAAATCGAGCCAGGCGCTGCTCGACGTGGCCTCCCCGAGCCGGAGCGACAGCAGCGCCACCGTCTGCGCGACGCCGGGATCGAGCTGGCCGCGCTGAGCGGCGCGCTCCGCCGCGCGACCGAGGTGGCGCGCGAACGCTCGCTCGGCCTCGCGCGTCTCGCCCTTGATGAGCGCTTCGTCCACGCTCGTCATGAAGAGGAGCAAGCCGTCGACGGGACTCGTGTCCTCGCTGCGCGCGCTCGACGCGTCGGCGTCGACGCCGAAGGCCGGCGTCCGGGTGAGACTTCGCCGCGCGGTCCGCACGACCACCGACACGTCCCCGAACGTGAGCACCATGCCCGGAATGATGGGGGCGCACCCGTTCACCGCGCGCGCGTCGATGCACACGCCGTTGCGGCTATCCATGTCTTCGATCAAATAGCCGCCCTTCACGCGCACGATGCGCGCGTGGCGGCGCGAGACGGCAGCGTGATCGATGACGAGATCCGAGGCCGGCGAACGGCCGATCACGAACGGCCGCGTGCCGACGACGTGGAGCTTGCCCCCGTGCTCGATGGCGATGCCGTCGCCACCGCTCGCGAGGCCCATGTCGATGCGGGTGACCCCGCTCTCACTCGTTTTCTTTTTGGTGTGCATGATCCCCGGCAGCCGAAAGCATCGCAGGTTCTCGTCGAGAGTTGCGGACGACTGAGCAACGTTAAAACGAACGCAATGTGGCGACCCGTGACGCGCTGGGGAGCGTGACGCTGCTCCGCGGCGCTACCAGACCAGGTGCCGAACACGAGCTCCTACTCGTGCGGCAACCTCGAGCGACCCGACCCGTACGATCTCGATCCGAGACTAACTGACAGAATATCGGGGAAACCCTTCTACCACGTCACGCTCAGGTTTCGTGAGCGGTCTCTTTACGTCAAAGGGCTCGAAATCAGGGTGATCAGAGGTCGTAGGATGTGCGCTCGAGTAGCAGTTTGGACGACTCCGCCGCCCCCACGCGCACCTCGGCGAGCGTCTCTACTAGGCTTCGCGCGCCGTGTCCCTCGTCGCCATCAGTCGTGAGCTCGCGAAAGCGGTGCGAGCGCTCTCCTTCGCGCCGCCCGTCGCGTACGTCTACCACCCGCTCGACTACGCCTGGGACGCGCACGCCGCGTACCTCGAGCGCTGGGGACGCGGGAAGAAGCAGGTGATTTTGCTCGGCATGAATCCCGGGCCGTTCGGGATGGTGCAAACGGGCGTGCCGTTCGGCGACGTGGCGCTCGTGCGGGATTGGCTCGGCGTGCATGCGAAAGTGAAGCGGCCCGCGCACGAGCACCCCGCGCGGCCCGTGCTCGGCTTCGATTGCCCGCGGAGCGAGGTGAGCGGCAGGAGGCTCTGGGGTTTTGCGCGGGCGACCTTCGGCACGCCCGAGCGCTTCTTCGAGCGCTTCTTCGTCGTGAACTATTGTCCGCTCGCGTTCATGGAAGAGTCCGGGAAAAATCGGACGCCCGACAAGCTCCCGAAAGCGGAGCAGGCGCCGCTCTTCGCGGCGTGTGATCGCGCGCTCTCGCGCATCGTGGACGAGCTCGAGCCGGAGTACGTGATCGGCGTCGGCGCGTTCGCGGAGGCACGGGCGCGGCAGGTTCTCGGCGAGCGGGACCTCCGTGTCGGATGCATTTTGCACCCGAGCCCGGCAAGCCCGCGGGCCAATCAGGGCTGGGAGCGCCTCGCCGCCGAGGAGCTGCGACAAACCGGCATCTTTTTGCCGGAATCCTCGCCAACTCGCGGGCGTTGATGTAGTCCCGGGCCCCATGTCGCTTCTGCCGTCCGTAGACTGGAACCTCGATCCGATCTTCCTCGTGGTGCCGCAGGCAGCGGTGATCGGCGTGGCGAGCGCGATTGCCCTCTACAGCTTTTTCCAGGGGATGCGCCACAAGGGCGGCGACCACAACTCGACCGGCGTGCTCTTCGCGCTGCTCGCGTTCGTGGCGTGGAAGTACATGGAGAAGGGGCTCGAGCTTCGCTACTACAGCATGCTCTTCGTCGCCGTCTTCCTCGGCGGCTACGCGCTCCTCAAGTGGCAAATCGAGCGCGGCGGCGGCCCGGCCGACGACGCCGGGGATTTCATCGTTTACGGCGTGCTCGGCGTGCTCGTCGGCGCGCGGCTCGGCCACGTCCTCTTCTACGATTTGAAGAAGGCGATCGACGATCCGGCGTGGATCTTCAAGATTTGGACGGGCGGGCTCGCGAGCCACGGCGCCGTGATCGGCCTCATTCTCGCGATGTTCGTCTTCACGCGGCGGCGCGGCATTCCCTTCGTCGAAGGCGCCGATCGCTTCGCCTTTTCGGCGGCGCTCGGCGCCTCGCTCGTGCGCCTCGGAAACCTCCTCAACTCCGAGATCGTCGGCCGCGTGGTGCCCGATCAATCCTGGGGCTTTCGCTTCCTTCGCTACAGCGAGGACCAGCGCGCCGTCGACCTCGGGCAATTCAAGCAAATCCCGCTGCGTTACCCGACGCAGATCGCCGAAATGCTGCTCGGCCTGTTCGTGCTCGGCGCGCTCTACGTCTTCGACCGCATGCTAGGCCGCGAGAAGCGGCCGCGCGGCGCGCTCATTTCCCTCTTCTTCCTGCTCTACTTCATCGGTCGTTTCTCCGTGGAGTTCTACAAGGAGTTCGAGGGCAACGGCGGCAAGCCGCTCGGGCTGCCGATCGACATGGGGCAGGTGTTGAGCATTCCCGGCATTCTGATCGGCGTCGTGGGGCTCGTGATCGCGTTCCAGAAGCGCATCCCCGTGGGCTGGCCGAGCGGGCGGGGCGTCGAGCTCGAGGAAGATCCCGCCGAGCGGCGCAAGCGCAAGCGCAAGCGCAAGCGCAAGAAGGCCCGCCGCAAGGCCGAAGCCGCGGCCGTCGACGACTCCGAGGCCGAGCTCGAACAGGCCGACCACGTCCACGAGCCCGACGATCACGACCATGACCATGATCACGACCATGACCATGATCACGACCATGACCATGATCACGACCATGACCATGATCACGACCATGACCATGATCACGACGACGAGGACGACGACGAACGGGGAGAAACCGCGTCAGGCGTGAACGTCGATCCCGATGTGGCCGCCGAGTTCGACGACAAGGGCGCGCTGAAGCGCCGGCGCGACTAGTGCGGCGTCGCTCGTGGCCCCGGCCGGAGCGACTCGCGGACTCGCCGGCGACCAGAGCCCTGCGGCTGCCTCGCCTCGACAGCGCCCCCGGCGCCGCCCGGCGAAGGGGCTTACGCCGCCTTCTTCTTGCCGCCGGCGCGCTTGATGGCGCCGCGCACGACCACGAGGCTCCCGCGCGCGCCCGGAATCGCGCCGGCGACGAGCACGAGGTTCTGATCGGGCAGGAGCTTGGCGACGCGCTGGTTCAGGATGCTGACGGTCTCTGAGCCGTAGTGACCCGGCATCTTCATGCCGAGCTTCACGCGGCCCGGCGTCATGCGGGTACCGATCGAGCCGCCGTGACGGCGATACTCGTGCGTGCCGTGCGTCATGCGGTAACCCTTGAAGTTGTGACGGCGCATGACGCCCGTGAAGCCGCGGCCGCGCGTGATGCCCTGCACGTCCACGAGCTGCCCCTCCTCGAAGAGGTTCTCGAGCTTGAGCGGCTGGCCCACGTCGATGCCCGCCGCGAACTCGGGCGAGCAGCGGAGCTCACGCAGGGTCTCCTTCGGCGTGACGCCCGCCTTCTTGAAGAACGCAGCGCCCGGCTTGTTCGCGCGCTTCTCGGGCAGCTCGCCGAGGCCGATGACGAGCGCGCTGTAGCCGTCCTTCTCGACGGTGCGCTTCGCGACGACGATGCTCGCGGCTTCGACCACGGTGCAGGCGGTGACGGTGCCGTCCTCGCCGAAGATCTGGGTCATTCCGAGCTTCCTACCGATCACACCGGGGTGCTGGTTCATGGGCCGGCGCTCTTACCGCCTGCCCCCCAAGCCGTCAAGGTTCGGCGGGGAAAACGCGCCCAAGCCGCGCGCTTTGGCCTGAAAATCGCGAGAATTCACGGAGCCCGGAGCCGCCCGTGACGGCAGCCGGCGCGCAGGGCTCCGCTCGCCGCGCCGAACGGGGCGGCCCGCTTCGCGGTTTGACCAGTGCGCACCGTCGCGCCGCGCGACCGAGCGCCCGTGGACGTCGTGGTTCGAAGCGGCTTGTCACCGAGGTGCGAGGCCTTATGGAACGCTGTGTCGCGCATGTCCCGCACTCCGGACATGCGATCTCGAGTTTCAAGCCCCTTGTTTCCGAACACTATCGGCGACAACACCGTCCTGTCACAGGGGCATTCTAATTGCACTCGAGCATGAATCGCGACGGGCTGGTTCCCGTCGCAAGCCAAGCGAGGCAATCATGCAGCTTGCGGTCATATCGGACCTGCACCTCGGTCGACGTGGACTCACCGATGGCTTTGGCCACGACGACGCGGAATTCCTCGGCTTCCTGACGTTCCTCGAAGACAACTTCGAGCGCGTCGTGTTGCTCGGGGACATCTGGGAAACGCTCACCGGCGCATTGCCGGGGGACCAAGCGGGCGAGCTCAAAGCCGCCCAGGAGGCCCACCCGGAGCTCGCCGCGCGCTTCAAACGCCCGAAATACCTCCATGTGCACGGCAATCACGATCTCGTGAGTCGGCATTTCGGAGTCCCGGAAGAGATCACTCTGCGCGCCGACGGCGTGCGCCTGCTCTTCACGCACGGACACCAGGGCGATCCGCTCGTCGCCGAGCGACAGGGCGCGTCGGAGTTCGGCGTCTGGCTCGGCGGGTGGCTCCGGCGCCTGCACCTCGGCGCCGTCTACCGGCTGGCGAACGAGCTCGACACGATGCGCGGCGGCTTTTCGCTCGACGCCACGCGCTGCTCGTTTCAGCGGGCGTGGATGGGGCGCGCCGCGAACCGCGACGTGGACGTGATGGTGACCGGCCACACGCACCTTGCGACGCGCGCCGAGCACGGCAATCGCCTCTACCTGAACAGCGGGTCGTGCAGCGAAGGGCAGCTGAGCTACCTCGCCATCGACACGCGCCGCGGGAACTACAGCGTGAACACGGGCTTTTAGTCGAGCGCGGTCGTCGTCGCCCGAAAGGCGGCGCACGGCTTGACCCCCGCCGCGCGGGGTCGCATCGTGACGCCGGGCGCGCCGTCGCGCCACGCTTGCGATGTGCGGCCGCTACACGAACGACGCCGAGCTCAGCGACATCAAGCTCGCGTTCGGCGTGGAGCAGCTCGAGCTCTACCGCGACTGGAAGCCCAGCTACAACGTCACGCCGTCGTACGGCGCCGGCGTCGAGCAGCTCATCGTCGTGCGGACGCAGGACGGCGAGCGCGCGCTCCGGCTCGGGCGCTTCTGGCTCATCCCTTCGAATTGGCGGAAGCCGCTGAAAGAGCTCCCGACGGCGTTCAACGCCCGTTCGGAAGAGCTCGCGCGCCGCTCGCTCTGGAAGAAGCCGTTCGCGTCCGATCGCTGCCTCGTGCCGGCGACGGGGTGGCGCGAGTTTCGCGGTGAGACGGGCAAAAAACACGCGTACCACTTTCACCTCGCGCGGACGCTCTTCGCGTTCGCCGGCATCCATTCGACCTGGTTTTCGCCGGACGGCGAAGCCGTCGATACGTTCGCGATCGTCACGACGGAACCCACGCCGCTCGCGGCGAGCGTCCACGATCGCATGCCGCTCGTCGTCACCCCGGAGCATTACGCGGCGTGGCTCGGCGGAAGCGATCCGGAGCGCGTCCTCGCCGACGTGAAGCGCGACGCGTTCGCGCTGCCGTTCGAGGTCTACGAATCCGATCCGATCGGGAACAGCGGGCGCTTCGAAGGACCGCGCGTGCTCGAGCGCGCGCCCGCGAGCGCCGGCGCGCCGGTGCAGGGCGAGCTCTTCGGCGGCGGAGCGCCGAGCAAGAGCAAACTCCCGTGACGGCGCGCACCCTCGGCGTCCTGGTCTTTTGCGGCGCGTCCGCGCTCGCGAGCCCGGTGCGGGCCGAGGACGGCTGCGCGCGGCTCGCCCCGTGGAATCGCGTCGGCACCTCGCTCGGGCACTTCGCCGAGCCCGCGCCGCTCGCGCTCGCGGCGCTCTCGCCGCTGCCTTTCGCCGCCCTCGCGCCGAGCGGCGGCGATCACGCGTCTCGGCGCCTCGTCCAGCGCGAGCTCGGCGGCCGCTACGCGCTCGAACCGGTGAGTAACCTCGTGCCCTACACGCTCGCCGGCGCGGCGCTCGTCGGGTTCGGCGCGAGCGCGCTCGCCCGGGCGTGCGAGGTCGAACGACCGCTCGCGGCGGTACTCCAGGGCATGGCGGGCGGCTTCCTCGTGACGGGCGTGCTCAAGTGGGGCGTCGGGCGACAGTGGCCGAACGGCGGCCGTGACCCGTACGCCCCCGATCGCCTGTCGCACCCCGAGTATGCGACTGAGTTTCATCCGTTCGGCCTGCTCGGCGCCTGGCCGAGCGGCCACACGCTCACGACGTTCGCGGCCGCAGCGGCGTTTCGCGCGGCGGAATACGAGCTCGGCGCGTGGCGTTTCGTCGGCTATCCCCTCGCGGCCGGCGTCGGGCTCGGCATGTGGTTCAGCGATCGACATTGGACGTCCGACATCCTTTCGGGCGCGCTCCTCGGCGAGGCCATCGGCTCGAGCGTCGGCCGGAGCTTCGCGCCGAGCGCGCGTGAAGGCGCGACCGGCTTTTCCGCGGGGACGCTGGTCGCGGCTCCGCTCGATGGGGGTATGCTCGTCGCGTGGCTCGGAACGTGGTGAAACTCTCGCACTTCGGCACGCTCTTCATCCCGCTCGCGCTCGGCTATTGCGTGTTCGGCTCGTCGAGCTGCATCCAAATCGGCCCTGATTCGAGCGACGGCGGCACGGACTCCGGCGCCGCCACCACGCACACCCTCGGCGACCAGTGCGCGGCCATCGCGACCGAATACTGCTCGCGCACGGACGACTGCGAGCTCGAGCAAGATCCGCAATCGTGTCAGGACGAAGCGGTGTCGAGCTGCTGCGGCTCGCACTGCAACGACACCTCGTCCATCGACGAGACCGCCGTCGAGACGTGCGTCGACGACCTCCGCAGCGCCGATTGCGACACGATTTCGGCCATCCTCGGCGGTGATTCGACGTCGCTGCCGGCGAGCTGCCAGAACGTCTTCGGCAACGACTGACGCGCGCCCGGGCGTGCTTGGGTTCCGCCGCGCTCGGCGTGCGTCGCGTGCTGCCAGCAGGTTCGGTCGCTCGCGCCGCGAGCGCGCCGTCTCAGGCGAGCACGTCTTTGAACGCGTAACGACCGGCGGGCTTGCCGCGGAGAAAACGCGCCGCCGCGAGCGCGCCTTGCGCGAAGAGCTCACGGCTCGACGCGCGGTGCGTGAGCTCGAGCCGCTCGCCGTTGCCGAGCAGGAACACGGTATGATCGCCGACGACGTCGCCGCCGCGCACCGCCACCACGCCGAGCTCCTGGTCCTTGCGCGCCCCCACGTTGCCGTCGCGCGCGTGCACTTCTTCGAGCTCGCCGCGGCCGGCCTTCGCCGCGCGCGCGAGCCGGAGCGCCGTGCCGCTCGGCGCGTCGATCTTCCTCCGATGATGGATCTCGAGGATCTCGACGTCGAACGCCGCACCGAGGCGCTTCACGGCTTGTTCGACGAGCTCGGCCAGCACCTGCACGCCGAGGCTCGTGTTCGGAGCCCAGAGCACCGCCGTGTGCGCGGCCGCGCGCTCGAGCGCGCTCTCGCCGGCCGCGTCGAGCGCCGTCGTACCCGAGACGACGGCGACACGTTGCCGGGCCGCGACGGCGAGCAAGGCGGGCACGGCGCTCGCCGTCGAAAAATCGATGACGACTTCGGCGCCGAGCAGCGCCGACGACGCGTCCGGCGAAACCACCACGCCGAGCGGCCCGATGCCCGCGAGCTCGCCGATGTCCCGGCCGATACCGGGGTCGCCCGGCGCGCACGCGCCGCCCACGATTTCGTCGCCGGCCGCGCGCGCCGCCCGCACGATGGACAAACCCATGCGCCCGGTGGCGCCGTGAACGGCGAGCCTCACGCGCGCGCCTCGAACGCGGAGAGCGCGTCGGCCACGCGACGGCTGCAGGTCGGGCTCGCGGCGACGAGCGGCGGGCGCACCTCGGCCGACGCGATGAGCCCCTTCTGCACGAGAGCGGCTTTGATCGGCGCGGGGCTCGGCTCGCTGAAGAGCTCGCGATGGAGCGGGAAGAGCGCGGCGTGCTTCTCCCGCGCGCGCTCGTAGCGGCCAGCGCGCGCTTCTTCCACCACCTCGGCGACGGCGCGCGGCAGCACGTTGCTGGTCACGCTGATCACGCCCTCTGCGCCGACGCTCATGAGCGGCAGCGTGAGCGGATCGTCACCCGAGAGCACCGTGATGCGGCCCTTCGCGCGCGCGAGCAGCTCCTGGCAGTACATGACGCCGCCGGACGCGTCCTTCAGCGCGACCACGCTCGGACACAAATCCAAAATCCGGAGCAACGTCTCGACCTCGAGGTTCACGCTGCTGCGACCGGGGATGTTGTAAAGGACGAGCGGCCCGGGCGCGGCCTGGGCGACGAGCGTCACGTGTCGCAAAAGACCTTCCTGCGACGGCTTGCTGTAGTACGGCATCGCGAGCATCGCGGCGTCGGCGCCCGCCTCGAAGGCCGCCTTCGTGAATTCGATGGTCTTTTTCGTGTCGTTCGTGCCGGTCCCGGCGACGACCTTGGCCTTGCCGCGCGCCGTACGCACCGTGAGGGTGACGATTTCACGCTGCTCGGCGACGGACAGCGTCGGAGCTTCCCCAGTGGTTCCGCAGGGAACGAGGCCGCTCACCTTGCCCGCGAGCTGATCGGCCAGGAGTTTTTCGTAAGACGCTAAATCGAGCTCGGTGCCGGAGGCGCCGAACGGCGTCACGAGTGCGGTATACGTGCCGCTGAGATCGAGGTCGGCCATGGGGACGAGGACGTATGTCCCTTTCCGGGACGTAACGCAAGGCTCGGCGCCGCGACCGTAGAAGCTCCGATTGACCCAGGCCGGGACAAGGGCCATGTTGGTGGAGCCCACATGGGGTCGGACACGCTCTTTCCCGAGCGCCTCACCCGAGTATCGATGGCGTCGATCGCGCCGCGTGGTCCGGACCGTCCGTGCCTGGTCGTGATCGCCGGCGCCGAGCTCGGTAAGCGCGTGGAGCTCGGGGACGAGGAGGTGAAGATCGGCCGTTCGGAGCAGAGCGGCCTCTGCATCAACAGCGACCTCGTGAGCCGGCACCACGCGACCGTCGTGCGCACGGACGACGGCCACGCGCTCCGCGACGAGGGCAGCACGAACGGCACGTTCGTGAACGACCGGCGCGTGACCGGCAGCGAGCCCCTCGCCGACGGCGATCAGATCCGCATCGGACGCACGGTCATCAAGTACACGCGGAGCCCGCTCGAAATCGGCTATCTCGAGCGCGTGATGGAGCTCGCGACGCACGACGCGCTCACGGGAGCCTTCAACAAACGCCGCTTCGACGAGGCGTTTCCGGCCGAAGTCGCGCGGGCCGCGCAGAGCAAGTCGGAGCTCTCGCTCGTCCTTTTCGACATCGACTTCTTCAAGCGCATCAACGACGGCTTCGGCCACCCGGCGGGCGACGCAGTGCTGCGCGAGGTGACGCGCATCGCAACCGCGTGTCTCGCCGGAGGCGGCTTGCTGGCGCGCGTCGGAGGGGAAGAGTTCGCGGTGCTCTTGCCGGTCGGCGTCGACGGCGCCCGCTACGCCGCGGAGCGCATGCGGACGGCGATCGAAGGACACAAGTTCGTCGTCGATCAGAAGGAAATCCCGGTGACGATCAGCCTCGGCGTCGCCCAGGCGACCGAGAGCGGCGAGACCCCGGCAAAGCTCTACGAACGCGCCGACGCGCTGCTCTACGCCTCGAAACACGGCGGCCGAAATCGCGTGAGCTTCTGACCTGAAGGAAGGGGCGCGCTTGACGGTGCGTAGGCTCGAAGCGGATAATCGGCCGTTGGGGATTCACGCACTCTTAGTGAGGCTAACCATGCATTCTTCCAAGCTCGGCCTGCTCCTGGTCACCACGTTCACGCTCGCGACGCCCGCCTGTTTCACCATCAAGGGCGGTGATGACGACAGCAGCTCGAGCGGCAAAGGGGGCAGCGGCGGCACCACGAGCAGCGGCGGTTCTTCCGGTAACTCGGGCTCAGCGGGAACGTCCGGTTCTTCCGGTAGCTCGGGCACGTCGGGCAGCTCGGGCACGTCGGGCAGCTCGGGCACTTCCGGCTCGTCGGGGACGAGCAACGGTGGTTCGGGCGGAACGGTGGCGGCGGGGGTGAGTTGCAGTGTATCGAACCTGGTGCTCAGTTACTCGTGTCCGTCGGGAGATCTGAACTCCTTCACGGACTCGGTCTGCAAGAAGTACTACGGCTGTAGCTTCGCCTCCATTTGCTCGGACGCGGGACTCAACTGCGCCGATTGCGCCGCGTACATCGAAGGCTACGTCACGGCGGATCAGATTTGTTACAGCTCCGATCAAACGAGCATCGTCGAGCAGGCGTGCACCGACTCGCTCCAGTCCGCGCAGGCGAACGGCACCTACGCGCAGTGCAACACGAAGTAGCGGGCGCTCGCGCGTTCGAGCAAGCTCGTCACGTGCGGCGCGCGAGACTCGCGACGAAATACCCGTCCGTCGCGTGCCTGAGCGGCGTGAGCCGGAAGCTCGTCGCGCCCGGGGGGACGACGGCGCCGAGCGCGGGCGCGTCGAAGGGCGCAGGCTCGAGCACGTCCGCCACGCGCGAAAGGACGCCCTCCGCTTCCTCTTCGAGCACGCTGCAGACGGCGAAAACGACGCGTCCGCCCGGCTTCGCGCGCGTCGCCGCGCTGCGGAGAATCGCGGCCTGGAGCTCCGCGAGCCGCGCCGGGTCGCCGGGCGCGAGCCGGAGCGCGATTTCGGGGCGGCGCCGCAGCGTGCCGACGCCGGTGCACGGCGCGTCGACGAGGACGCGATCGAATCCGTCGGGCAGCTCGCCCGTGCCGAGCGTCCAATCGACGGCCGCGGTGCGCGCCACGGGCAGGCCGAGCCGCGTGCACTCGCGGGCGAGCGCGGCAAGCTTCTTCGGATGCGCGTCGGCGGCCCAGGCTTCGCCCCGCGCGCCGACGGCCTCGAGTAAGAGCGTCGTCTTTTGCCCGCGACCCGCGCACGCGTCGAGCACGCGCTCTCCGGCTCGAGCACCGAGCGCGAGCCCGACGAGCTCTGCCCCCGGCTCCTGCACGACGAACGCACCTTCGGCATAACCGCTCTGCTTCTCCGGATCGCCGCTCGGCAAGAGGCGCGCGAGCGGCGACACGGGGTGACGCTCGGCCGCGGCGAGCCAGGCCGGCTGCGGGCGCCCCGCGACGAGCCGGCACCAAACGCGGCCGAAGTCGGCGCCCGCGCCGAGCAGCGCGTCCGTTTCGTCGCGACCGAGCGCGCGGTCGAGCCGCTCGGTGAGCCAGGCGGGCGCGGTTTCACGGAGCGCGCTCGCGAGCTCGAGCCGCTCGCCCTGCGCGATTTTCCTGAGCACGGCATTGCCGAAACCGGCGACGCGAGCGCCGCGCGCGCGCCGAATCTCGCCGATCGCCTCGTCGACGGCGGCCCACGCCGGCACGCGATCGAGCAGGAGCATTTGATACGCGGCGACGAGCAGGTGGAGCCGCACGAGCGCGTCGCTCACGCCGCGAGGCGCGTGCGCGAGCAGGCGGCGTTCGAGCGCGCGGCGCGTGCGCAAGACGCCGTACACGAGCTCCGAAAGGAGCGCGCGGTCGCGCGGATCGAGCTGCGGGTGGCGATCGAGCTCGGCGTCGAGCGCCGCCGCGGCGTAGGCGCCGTCGCGTTCGACGCGCTCGAGCACGCGGACGGCGAGCGCGCGCGCGGAAACGGCGGCACGGCGAGGGGGCTTCGGGTCCGTCACGGTTCGGGGGCGCTCAACCGGAGAAGCCGGAGCGTTCGCCGGTGATCGCGTCCCAGCGCTTTTCGATGTCGTTCTTGAACGCGAGCACCATGAGCGCGAAGAGAATCGCCATCCCGACCAGGTGCGAGAGCTCGCGAATACGGAGCGGCAGGCGACGCCTGAGGACGCCCTCCACCATCAAAAACAAAAGATGCCCACCGTCGAGCACCGGAATGGGCAGGAGATTGAAGAGCCCGAGGTTGATGCTGATGACGGCCATCGCCCACACGAAGTAATCCGCGCCCTTGCGGCCTTCTTCGCCGGCCACCTGATAAATCGTGATGGGACCGGACAAGGTCTTCAAGCTCAAGCGACCCTGCGCGAGGCGGACCAGGCCGACGACGACGAGGCGCGTCACGTCCACCGTCTCTTCCACCGCTTTCACGAGCGCGTAACGCACGGGCGCCGGGTGAGCCACGCGCTCTTCGGGCGCGACCGGCGTCCAGTGCTGGATCGGCAAGACGTATTGCCTGCGGAACGTCTGGCCGCGCGGATCGCTGAACTCTTCGCGGCGCATCTGGAACTCGCCCGAACGCACGCGCCCGTCCCGGGCCGAAAAATAGTCGAAGCGATGCTGGCGATCGGGCGCGGCGAACACCTTCTCGCGGAAGGTCGACCACGCCGGCACCGCGTCCCCGTCGAGACGGAGGAGCTTGTCCCCCGCGCGCAGGCCCGCCTTGTAGAGGTACGAATCCGCCGGCACGATCGCGACGTACAAATCGGCCGTTTCGATGCCGGTTCGCTCGAGCAGCGTGGTGCCGTTCGGATCCGGCGTGAGCGCGACGACGCCGGCCTCGAACACCGCCATGTCCGCGAGCCCGCCGAGCGCGTCCGGCACCGACACCGGGCGCAAATAGGTGACGGGCAGCGTGCCGCCCACGTCCGCGTCGAACGCGTCGTCGAGATCCATGAAGCGACGCAGGGGTTGCCCTCCGACGCTCGTGATGAGATCGAAGGTGCGCAGGCCCGCCCGGTACGCGGGCGACTCGGGGCTCGAGACGCCGATCACGGGGGCGGGCGCGCTCGGCTGCACGCCGATGGTACCGATGTGCTCGACCACGTCGAAGTCGCGCCGCTCCGTCGTGTCCTCGACCGGCACGTCGACGTCGACGTCGCGCTTGTCGCGAAAGACGGTGAGCTTCAGCGTCTTGCCGGCGGCCTTGCCGACGAGACGCTTGAGCTCGTCGAACGTCGCGATCTCCTCGCCGTTGACGGCCATCACGCGATCGCCCGGAAAAAGCTTGCCTTCGGCCTGATGGTTCGGGAGGACGACGCCGACGGTCGCGGGCAGGAACGGCCCGTCGCCGACGAATACCGAAAAGTAGAGCAGCACCGGGAACACCAGGTTCATCAGCGGCCCCGCGAGCACGATCAGCACGCGTTTGTAGGCCGCGATCGACTCGAACGTGCGCCGCCGATCCTCGGGCAGCACGTGGTCGTTCTTCGACTCCTCGAGCATGCGCACGTAACCGCCGAGCGGCAGGAGCGATACGCAGTACTCCGTTTCGCGACCGTGGAGCTTCAGGATCTTCGGCCCGAAACCGAGGCTGAACGTGAGCACCTTCACGCCGAAAGCCTTGGCGAACAAAAAATGGCCGAACTCGTGCACGAGAATCAGGGAGCTGACGAGCACGATGAAGTAAACGAAGTCCATCGACCGGGCGACGCGCGCTACGGGGCGGGCGTCCGCGCTCGGCGGGGTGGCGCGAGCGGCGGGCGGAGCCTAGCATGAGCCGGAGCCCCGATGCCCGCGTCCGAAACGCCCGCCAAACTCGCGTCCGAGTCGCGCCTCGTTTTGCACACGCTGATGCTGCCCGAGCATGCGAACGCGCTCGGCAACGTCCACGGCGGCGTGATCCTGCGGTTCGTGGACGAGGCGGGCGCCATCGCGGCGATGCGCCACGCGCGCAAACCCTGCGTCACGATCGCCATCGACTCGATGACGTTCCGGCACCCGGTGCACCTCGGGGAGCTCCTGGTTTGCAGCGCGGAAGTGACCTGGGTCGGCAAGAGCTCGATCGAGGTGCACGTCGACGTTCACGCCGAGCACCCCATCACGGGCACGACGAGCCACACGAACTCGGGTTACGTCGTGTACGTGGCGCTCGGCGAGGACGGGCGGCCGTCGCCCGTGACGCCGCTCGCGCTCACCACCGACGCGGCGCGTGCGACGTTCGAGGCCGGCGCGAGGCGGCAGGCGCACCGCGTCGCGAATCGCTGACGCAAGGCCCGTCCGCGAACGGCGCGAGCGTCACGCGCGGCACGCGTGCGTCCGCGAACGGCGCGTGCGTCACTGAACGCCGGCGCACACGTCGGCCGAAGGGTGCGCCGCGCAGTACGTTTGCTCGCAAGCGTTTGCCGCGTCGATCTGGTTCTTGCAATCGACGAGCGCGGTACAGACGCTCTTCAGCGCGGCCGAACAGTCAATGGAAGCGACGTAGAGGTCGTGACAGTTGCTCTCCGTCGCGAGCGCGTCCTGCCCGAGACAGGTATCGTCACAGCTCTGCGTGAGCGGCGGCGCGCCGGGACACTTCGCGCCGTTCTCGCACACGGTCGGACACTGATCGGTGTCCGTGCTGCTGCTGCTCTGCCCCGCGCACCCGCTAGCCAGCCAAAACGCGACCCCCACCGAGACGATGCCACGCGCGCTCGCGCAAAGGGCCGCTGCCCACGCTCGAAACCCAACCATGCCCGAGAGCCTAGCATCGTTCACCAGGGGCCGCCCACGCCACGGCGCGGCCGAGGCCGCCGCGCCGGTCGGCATGACCTCGGCCGCCGCGGTGAATGAGGAGCCGCCAGCGCACATCCTACCCGGCGCGCGGTCCCTCGCGACGGCGAGGTCCACGCACGACGACCGCGAGCTCGGCGTTCAAAGAACGTGAACGTCTTGCAGCGCGCATGCGGCGGCATCGAGCTCGTCTCCATGGTCATTCTCTAAGCCTGATCGGCGACCTCGTCCGGCCCTTCGGCAACCACGAGCGCGGAGAGCGATACGGCGAACTGGCGCACGTGCGGGGAGAGGTGTGCCCGATTAGCACCGCGAGCCGCGTAACGCCGAGGGTGGTACCTATCTTGGTCGACCTTAGTCCCTTCGCGGCTACGGGTGATTCGGTTCAAGGTTCGGATACGTCGCGAATGCAGGCGACAGGCAAGGACGCGGCTGGCGGTGAAGAGCACACGTCGAATTCACGTGAGTCGACGCGCGAAAAGCACGAGAAAGCGCAGGCGAGAAAGCGTCGGCCAAAAGGTCATCGTGGACCATGGCCAAAGCCTTAGGTTGTGAGTAATGACATGCCGCAATCCCTATCACGCAAATCGCGTTCGCGTTCAGGGCGCACGATGGAGACGGCGACGACACCGGAGACTTTGTATAGAAGCGCCCTTTCGTTGGCGAAGAAAGGCCGAGAAAGATATGCGCCTCGTGTAGTTCCTCTGCTCAGAGCGGCTGCCGCTGCGGGTCATCCAGCGGCAGCGCATGCATTGGCAACATGGTACATCCATGGAATAGGCGTACGAAAGAATCTCAAAACGGCCGTCGCTTTGGAGCATATTGCTGAGCGCGCGGGAGTGGCAGAGGCGGCGTACAATCTTGGCTACTCCTACGAGCGTGGCAAAGGTGTAAAAAAGGATCTCCGCATGGCTGTGCGGTATTATCGCAGGGCGGCTCGTCTTGGCGATGTCGAAGCCGCGTATGAGGTGGGTCGTTGTTATTTTTATGGAATTGGCGTGGCCAAAGACGAGCGGCTCGGGAGGAAGTGGGTCGAGAGGGCAAAAGTGGCGGGCTATGATGAGTCTTCGTGAGTTCGATCTACGGATTCGCGGAAGTTCCCGGCGTAACAGAAACCCAATCGAACGGGTCGCCTGCCTCTGCCTTCGAGGGCACGCATCGCTCGCCGAGACTGACCGTCGTTTCTGCTGAGTGGGCGTCAGAGGTGAATCGCGGCGGCGGCCATGTCGCGCGCGACGGTGAGGACGATTGTCTATGCAAATCCGAAGGTAGGTCGCGAAGAGCGCAGGCTCCCGGAGGGAGCCGAGCACCGGGGACGCGTGCAAGAGTCTCTGCAGTACGCCGTGACCCATCAGCGACGGCGGGATGCGTCCGGCCAGGAATGGTGCGTGTCGGGGCTCAGCCGAGCGTTTTCTTGAACGCGGCGGGGGTCATGTCTTGGAGCGAGAGGGCGAAGACGTCGCACCGGGGAGGCGTGCAAGAGTCTCTGCAGTACGCCGGTCGTTTGGCTGACGCCGAGTGCCGCGATTGGCACTCGGGCTTTGCCCCGTGCCGCGCGGCTTTCGCCCTTCGGCCGACATCCGGCGGCAGATCATCGTCGCGCGCGACGCGCCGAGCCGCGCCGCGCGCCGTCATAGCTGCGTTCGGCGTCGGGTCCCAACGCTCGCCGCATGCCTCTCGCGTCCCCCGCGGCCTTCAAAATAGGGCCGTCCAGCGCTGGCGAGGTACGGCTGGCGTGGGCACCCGTGAGGGACTAGGTTCCCGCCGACGGAACCATGTTCACCTGGATAGCGAAGAAAGTCTTCGGAACCTCGAACGAGCGCGCCATCCGCCGCATCCAGCCCATGGTCGGCGCCATCAACGCGCTCGAGGCGGATTTGAAGGCGCTGTCCGACGCCGAGCTCCAAGCGAAGACGCCGTACTTCAAGGAGAAACTCGACAACGGCGCGACGCTCGACGACATCCTGATCGAGGCGTTCGCCGTGTGCCGCGAAGCCGGCCGGCGGGTGCTCAAGATGCGCCACTACGACGTGCAGCTCATCGGCGGGGCCGTGCTCCACAAGGGCGCCATCGCCGAGATGCGCACCGGTGAAGGCAAGACGCTCGTCGCGACCTTGCCCGTGTACCTGAACGCCCTCGAGGGCAAGGGCGTGCACGTCATCACGGTGAACGATTACCTCGCCAAGCGCGACGCCGAGTGGATGGGCCGCATCTACAAGTTCCTCGGCATGTCGGTCGGCACCATCGTGAACGGCCAATACGACGAGGAGAAGAAGGCCTCGTACAAGGCCGACATCTGCTACGGGCAGAACAACGAGTTCGGCTTCGACTACCTGCGCGACAACATGAAGTACTCGGCGCTCGACTACTGTCAGCGCCCGCTAAACTACGCGATCGTCGACGAAGTCGACTCCATCCTCATCGACGAGGCGCGCACGCCGCTCATCATCAGCGGCCCGGCCGAGGCCGCGAGCGACAGCTACCGGACGCTGAACGAGGTCGTCGCCCGCCTGCGGAAAGACGAGCATTTCAGCGTCGACGAGAAGGCGTTCAGCGCCGCGCTCACCGACGACGGCGTCGAGCACATCCAGAAGGCGATCGGGGTCCGCAACCTCTACGACCCCGTCAACGTCCAGACGCTCCACATCCTGAATCAGCTGTTGCGCGCCCACGCGCTCTACAAGCGCGACCAGCACTACATGGTGAGCCCCGACGGCAAGGTGCTCATCATCGACGAGTTTACCGGCCGCGTCCTCGCGGGGCGCCGCTGGAGCGACGGCCTGCACCAGGCCGTCGAAGCGAAGGAGAACGTGCGGATCCAGGAGGAGAGCCGCACGATGGCGACGATCACGTTCCAGAATCTCTTCCGCATCTACAAGAAGCTCGCGGGCATGACGGGCACCGCCGAGACGGAAGCGCAGGAGTTTAGCGCGACGTACAAGCTCGACGTCGTCGTCATTCCGACGAACCGCACCGCCGTCCGCACCGACGATCACGACGTCGTCTACAAGACCGAACGCGAGAAGTTCAACGCGCTCGTGCGCGACATCGTCGCCCTCCACGAGGAGGGCAAGCCCATCCTCGTCGGCACGACCAGCGTCGAGAAGAGCGGCGCCATCGCGCGCATCCTCGGGAAGAAGGGCATCGCGCACCACGTCCTGAACGCCAAACACCACGAGAACGAGGCGTTCGTCGTCGCGCAGGCGGGTCGCAAGGGCGCCATTACCGTCTCGACGAACATGGCCGGTCGCGGCACCGACATCTTGCTCGGCGGTAACCCCGAGATGATCGCGCGAAACGAGCTCAAGCAGCAGGGCGTGACCACGGTCGACGAGAACGACGCCGCGTTCAAGGAGCTCGTCGCGAAACACGAGCGCCAGTGCAAGATCGAGCACGACGAGGTCATCGAGCTCGGCGGCCTGCACATCATCGGCACCGAGCGTCACGAATCACGCCGCATCGACAACCAGCTGCGCGGCCGCGCCGGCCGCCAGGGCGACCCGGGCTACAGCAAGTTCTACCTCTCGCTCGAAGACGACCTCATGCGCATCTTCGCGGGCGACCGCGTGAAGAGCCTGATGGATCGCATGGGCATGCCCGACGACGAGCCCATCGAGCACCCGCTCGTCACGCGCAGCATCGAGAACGCGCAGCGCAAGGTGGAAGAGCGGAACTTCGACGTCAGAAAGAACCTGCTCGAGTACGACGACGTGATGAACGCCCAGCGCAAGACGGTCTACGCGCTCAGGCAGCAGCTCCTCGCCGGGCGTTACGCGCCGGAGGACATCGACGAAACGGGCAAGGCGACGGGTGAAGCGCGACAAGTGCCGGTCGATCCCGAGATCCTCGAGAAGGTCGAAGGGCCCATCGGCGCGCTCGTCGGCATGTTCTGCGATCCGCCCATCGGCACGGTGAAGGAAGACGGCAAGCCGAAGTACCCGACGCGCGCGAGCCTCGAAAAAGCGGAGAAGCTCGTCGAGCTCGAGGCGCTCCAGCACGAGGTGTACCAGCTCTGGGGCACGCGCCTCGACGTCGAGGAGCGCCGCCAGCGGACGCCGGCCTCCGTGTACGACGAGCTCGTCGGCAGCGTGCCGCTCGGCTTGTCGGAACAACGCGAACGCGTGCTCGATCTCGTCGATCGCGTCGTCGCGGCGATGGTCGAGGAGAGCTGCGTCGAGGGCAAGCCGCCGGAAGATTGGGATTGGAAGGGCCTGCACGACGGCTTCCAGGAGCATTTCAAGCAGAAGCTCGACGACTCGGTCGACGAGCTCGGCGAAGCCGACACGGTGATGAAGCGCACGTACGAATGCGCGGAGGAGATTTACCGCGCGAAGGAGCAAGAGCTCGGCGTCGAAATCGCGCTCCGGCTCTTCCGCCACATCTACGTCGAGGGCATCGACGAGGCGTGGGTCGATCACCTCTCCAACATGGAGCACCTGCGTGACGGCATCGGCCTGCGCGGCTACGGCCAGCGGGACCCGAAAAACGAGTACAAGAAGGAAGGCTACGACCTCTTCCTCAACATGATGGCGAAGGTCTCGAGCAACGTGCTCGTGAAGTTCTTCGAGGCGCAGGTGCAGCGCACGGAAGAGATGGCGGCGCGCGAGCAAGAAACCGAGCGGCGCTACCAAGAAGAGCTCGCGCAGGTCGTGGCGCAGCACCCGAGCGCCGAGACGGAGGATCCGGCGGCGGCGCTCAATCAACTGCGCGAGCAGGCGGCGGCGGTGCCGCAGCCGCAGCGGCGCCCGGTGACGGCAGCTCCGCGCATCGGCCGAAACGATCCGTGCCCCTGCGGTTCGGGCAAGAAGTTCAAGAAGTGCCACGGCGCCATCCTCGAGGAGGAGGGTGCGGACGCGGACGACGTGGACGAGGTCCAGCCGCAGCCGTGACGCCCTGAACGTTTGCGGCTTCTCGGGCAACCGAGCTTCCGACAGTGGTGATGCCCCTGCATCCGTCGTCGGTCACGCGCGCCGCGCTCCGCGTTGCGCTCGCGCTCGTCGCGACGGCCGCGTGCGGGCGAACGGAGCCGGCAAGCCCTTCGGAGGACGCTGCGGCTGACGGCGGCGCGACGGCAACGACCGGCACCGACGCGGCCGGCGGCGCGACGGCGGGCACGACCGCGACCGGCGGCGCGACGGCGACGGCCGGCACGACCGGGACCGGCGGCGTGACGGCGAGCGGCGGCGAAGCGGGCACGCCGACCGACTCCGACTGCACCCTTCACGTCTTGCCGTACACGGGCGACGACACGAAGGACGGCGCGAGCTGGGACGGCGCCGTGCGGTCGCTCACGCGCGCTCTCGCGCTCGCGCACGCGGGCTGCGAAGTGTGGCTCGCGTCCGGCACGTACACGCCGACGAACGACTCGAACCGTGACGCCACGTTCACGGTGCCGGACGGCGTGACCCTCCGCGGCGGCTTCGTCGGCACCGAACGGAGCCCTGCGGATCGCAGCTTCGCCGAGCTCTTGCCGCTCTTGAGCGGAGACATCGGCATTCAAGACGACAGCGACGACGACGCGTATCACGTCGTCACGACGCTCGGCACGGCGACGCTCGATCACCTCTACCTGACGCACGGCCACGCAGACTCGTCGTTCGGCGGCGGAGCCGTCGTCGCCGCGGGCGCGCTCACCATCGACACCTGCAACGTCTACGAGTCGCTGTCCGACAACGAGGCGGGCGGCGTGCTCGCGCACGCTGCTTTGACGATCCGAAACTCGACGTTCAGCTCGAACGGCGCGACCGAGCGAGGCGGCGCGATCGTCGCGGACGGGCCCGGGCCGCTCGTCGTCGAGAGCAGCTTGTTCGAGGACAACTCGGCGATCGAGGGCGGCGCGATCTCGGTGCATCCGACTTCCGGCGGCGCGAGCCTCGGCGTCACCGGGAGCACCTTCAGGAACAACGTGGCGACGAGCCCCGACCTCCGCGTGGCCGAGGGCGGCGCCATCGACTTCGAGGGAACGCTCCTCGACGTCGACACCAGCGTCTTCGAGCAGAACCAGGCGACGCAAGCGGGCGGCGCGATCAACGCCCAGGGCGGCGGCGCCCTCGAGATCGTCGATAGTCTCCTCGTGCAGAACGGAGCTCTCGACGGCGGTGCGATCTTCGACGCCGAGGCGGACGCGATCGAGCTCACGAACGATACGATCAGCGACAATTCGAGCTCCTACGGGGCGGTCGGCCTGCGCGACGGCAGCTCGCTCGTCATCGCCAACTCCATCCTCTGGCACGACGGGCAGGAGGAAATCGACCTCTATCGCGTGAACCTCGGCGACCCGGAGACGCTCGTGAGCCTCTACTCGAACAACCTCAGCGGCACTTATCCGAACTTCACGAGCTTCGATCCGCTGTTCGTCGACCCCGCAAAGTCGAACTACCACTTGAGCGACGGCTCACCCTGCATCGACCACGGCGACGACACGCGCGCGCCGGCGACGGACCTGGACGGCAATGCGCGCGTGAGCGAACACGGACCCTCGCCTTCCCCGAGCTCTATCGGCATCTCCGACATGGGCGCCTACGAATACGGATATTGATCGCCGGGCATCGACGTCCGTACACCCGCGAACCGTTCGATCGTAAGCTTCGAGCATGGTGTGGACGGAGAAGCTCTCCCCCGAGTCGGCGCGATGAAGCGCGCGTTCGTCGCCGCGGCCGGCCTCGTCGTCGTGGCGGCGTGCGGCGGGCGCAGCAAGTCGCTCACCTCTTCGGAGGACGGCGGGGGACGCGCGGGCGCAGCCACGGCCGGAACGAGCGCGCGAGCTGGCGCGGGCGCAAGCGGTCGCGGAGGCGCGAGCGGCACCGGCGGCGCCCAACCGAAGGCCGGCACCGGCGGCGGCGACGAAGCGAACGGGGGCGATGGTTTTTTGGGGGTTGGGGGCACGACGACGAGCGGCAGCGGAGGCAGCTCCGGCGCGCCACTGACTGGCTTTGGAGGCACGGCGGGCTCGGCTCCGAAGGGCGGCGCGGGTGGCGCGGGCGGCGCGGCGGGCGGCACGGGCGGTCTCGTCGACGAGGCCGGCTCCGGAGGCGACGCCGGCGCGCCGTTCGTCCCGAGCTGCGTCGTCCACGTCGCTCGAGCGAGCGGGGACGACGCGAACGACGGCCGGAGCTGGGACCAGGCCGTTGCCTCGCTCGCGCGCGGGCTCGACCTCGCCACGCGCGGCTGCGAAGTCTGGGTCGCGAGCGGCACCTACGTCACGACGACCGGCGTCGATCGCCTGGCGACGTTCGAGGTGCCGGACGGCGTGACGATCCGCGGCGGCTTCGACGGCAGTGAAGAGGCGGCGTCCGAGCGCGTCTTCACGGTGCCGCTGCCCGTACTGAGCGGCAACATCGGTGACCCCACGAGCGCTCGTGACGACGCGATCCACGTCGTCATGACGCTCGGCGCGGCGACGCTCGACCACCTCGACATCTCGCGCGGCTACGCCGACGGCGCCGACGGCGACGTGAACGGGGCCGCCGTCTACGGGCGCGGGCCGCTCGAGCTCGACGGCTGCGCGGTCCACGACGCGTTCGCCGACGGCGACGGCGGCGGCGTCTTCGCGAACGGCCCGCTCACCGTGAAAAGCTCGACGTTCACCGCGAACTCGAGCGGCAGCGGCAACGGCGGCGCCATCGCCGTGAACGGCGGAGTCTCCGTGAGCGTCACGGACAGCGTGTTCAGCGCGAACAGCGCTGCGCTGAACGGCGCCGCGCTCGACATCGGCAACGCGACCGCCGTCGTCTCCCACACGACGTTCGAGCAGGGCGTGTCCGAAGGCGGAGCAGGAATTCAGGCCGATCTCGACAGCAACCTCAGCCTCTCGTGGTGCAATTTCGAATCGAACGTCGCGACCGACGGCAGCGCCGTCGGAAGCGAGGGCACGGTCGCGATGGAAAACTCGACGTTCACCGACGACGTCTCGGCGGTCGACCAAGGCGTCGTCACCGTCCGCGGCGCGCTCACCGTCGAGCACTGCGACTTCCTCTCGAATCAGGGCAGCGCCCTGCTCGTGCTGACGGGCAGCGGCAACTGCGGGGCGACCGTCGCCTACACCGATTTCGCGTACGGCTCGGCCACGAACGGCTCGGGCATCAGCGCGCTCGCGTGCCCCGTCGACGTGACCGCGTCGAGCTTCGCGCACGACCGCGTCACGGGTGACGGCGCCGGCATCTACGCGGACGGCAACTCGGCCGGACTCAGCGTCTCGGGGAGCACGTTCCAAGACGAGGCGGCCGACCAGGGCGGAGCGATTTACGCGGACGCGCTCACGCTCACGAGCGATGATTTCGTGGCGAACGGCGCGAGCAACGGGGGCGCGGTCGTCGTGACGACGAGCGCCACCAGCATCACCGACTGCCGCTTCTTGCAGAACGACGCGGCGGTGTCCGGCGGCGGGCTCCTCACCTACGCGCCCGCCGACATCGTGAGCACGGTGCTCGCGCAAAACACCGCCGAGCAGTCCGGCGGCGCCCTCGCTTACCTCGGCACCGGCCTGCTCCGACTCACGAACGTCACCGTGGCCGACAACGTGGCCGCGGGGGACGCAGCCGTCGCCGTGATGGGCACGATCCTCGTCGAAAATTCGATCTTTTGGCACGACACGGCGGCGGACTTCGCGCTCGCGAACGGGCTCACCTCGGACAGCGCGAGCATGCCCAATCTCTTCGCGAGCAACCTGAGCGGCACGTACCCGAACCTCACGTCCTTCGATCCGCTGTTCGTCGGTCCCACCTACGGCAACTACCGTCTGAGTGACGGCTCGCCGTGCATCGACCACGCCGACGATGCGCGCGCGCCGCTGACGGACCTCCTCGGCAACGCTCGCGTCGACGAGCACGCGAACACGCCGTGCCCGAGCTGCACGGGCATCGCCGACATGGGCGCCTACGAATACGGCTATTGACCGCGGCGGCGAGCCCGGAGCGCCAAGCCGCCGGCGGCGAGCGCGACGGGCGGCAAGGCCGGCGAAGAGCTACGATTAGTGATCACGAACCCCGCGCACCCGGCCGGCCCGGAGCTCCTGTTGCTCCGCGCCGGCTGACTCGCGGACCGGACGAAAAGAAGACGCGCTCGCACGCCGCCCGGCGGCTGGCGAGCGCGCGAGCTGTGGTACGCATAGCCGCGCTCATGATCGAGGCCCGGAACCTGACCAAGGACTACGGCAGCGTCGTCGCCGTGAAGGACGTCTCCTTCACGGTCGGCGCGGGCGAGGTGGTCGGCTTCTTGGGCCCGAACGGCGCCGGCAAGACGACCACCTTGCGCATGCTCGCGGGCTTTTTGGGCGCGACCTCGGGCCGCGTGACGATCGCCGGCTTCGACGTCGCGACGGCGTCGCTCGAGGCGCGCGCGCGGCTCGGCTACATGCCGGAAGCCGCGCCGCTCTATCCCGAGCTCCGCGTGCGTGAATATCTCGCGTTTCGCGCGGCGCTCAAGCGCGTCGCGCGCCGTGAGCGCAAGGCCGCCGTGGGTCGCGCGCTCGAACAAGCGGCGGTGACGGACGTGGCCGAAACGCCCATCTCGCAGCTCTCGAAGGGCTACCGGCAACGCGTGGCGCTCGCGGACGCGCTCGTCTCGAACCCGCCGCTCTTGATTTTGGACGAGCCGACCGCGGGGCTCGATCCGAACCAGATCATCGAGGTGCGCTCGCTCGTACGCGAGCTCGGCAAGAGCCACACGATCTTGCTCTCGACGCACATCCTGCCCGAGGTCGAGGCCGTCTGCGATCGCGCGCTCGTCATCGCGCGCGGCAAGCTCGTCGCCGAGGGCACGCTCGCCGAGCTCAAAGCGCGGCAGCGGAGCCGCGAGAGCGTGATCGGCGCGCACGGCGAGCCCGCGGCGCTCGAAACGGCCGTTCGCGCCGTCGCAGGCGTGAAGAGCGTCCGGGTGAAGCGTGAGCGCGACGAGCGCGGGACGGTCGAGCTCACCCTCGAAATCGCCGACGACGCGGAGCCGGACCGGACGGTCGAACGCGCCGTGGCGGCGCTCGTCGCCGCCGGAGCCGGGGTGCGGAGCGTCGGCCCGGTGCGCGCGTCGCTCGAAGCCGTTTTCGCGGAGCTCACGCGCGACGACGCGGAGCCGAAGGACGACGCGTGAGCGGCTTTTTCGCGGTGTACCGGCGTGAAATGCTGAGCCTCTGGGTGACGCCGCTCGCCTGGGTGCTGCTCGTCGTGTTCCTGCTGCTCCAGGGCACCATCTTCTATTCCATCGTCGTCCACTTCACGAGCCTCGCCGATCTCGCGGTCGAGACCGGACCGGTGGAAGCGTACTTCGGTCAAGAGTCGGTGTTCCTCTTGATGACCCTGCTCCTCATCTGCCCCGCGCTCACCATGCGC
>DATJXW010000031.1:0-7747 GCA_035499895.1 Polyangiaceae bacterium
AAGACCTTCACCTGGACGCCCATCACGCAAAACTCGAGCTCGGACAACATTCGACCCGTCGTGCCGAAATGGGATGCGAGCCACACGGCGCTCTTGTGGATGCAGGGCACGTACACGAGCGCCCAGAGCTACAAGATGAAGATCGTCGGCCTCGTGCTCGGGCAATAGTCCGGCGACGTCTCGCGGGGCCCGGCGGCGTTTCGTCGGGCTCCCGCGCTCAGAGCTCGGGGCCGAACAGGTGTTCGTCGCTCTTGTAGCTCTTGACGAAGAGCTGCAGCGCGAGCGTGCCGCCCGGACCCTGGAAATACATCAGGCGAAACTCGTGTTCGCCTTGCGAGAGCGGCAGCGACATCTTCTCCGAGCGCGGGCCGTGCTTGCCGTCGTTGTTCACGACGAGCGCGCCGTCGATGTAGAACATCGCGCCGTCGTCCGAGAGCAATCGGAACGTGTAGTAGTCGGCCGCGCGCACCTTGAAGCGTCCGTGGTAGTCGATGCCGAACCAGTCGACGCGCTGTTCGACTCCGGGGAAGCCGCTCGTGAACCGGCGCGGCGCGATGTCGAACACGCTCGTCTTGAAGGTGGCGACGGGCTCGCAGCCGTCGACCGCGAGCGCGCTGTCCGTGGAGCGTGAGAGGAGACACACGGCGGCGTCGAACACGCCGTCCTTCCCGCCGAACGCGGAGGCCTCGATGGCCTTCGGTTGCCGGTGATGTTCGCGTGCGCGCGGAGCGTGGGGCTCGCGCGTGGGGCGCTCGCCGTTCAACGTCGCGCGCGGTCGATCGAGCGGCGGAGGCGGCGGCGTGTTCGCGGTCTGCGGCGTGGGCGGGGTCGGGGGTTTCGGCGGCGGCGGCGCCGGCGGCTTCGGCGTCGCGGCCGGTTTCGGCGGGGGAGGGGGCGGGGGCGGCGGCTCGAGCGCGACGGGGATGAGCGTGGGCTCGGGCGGCGGCGCTTTTTCGACGTGCGGGTGCCGGCGCCAGCGGAACGCGCCGGCGACGTGGAGGAACACCGCGACGAGCACGCAGATGGCGAAGCGCCGCGCATCGACTCTCGAAAACGCCCAGCGCTGGGCCTTGCTCACGACCTCCGGCAGCCTCACGCCGCGGAGGTTAGCACTTCAGCGTTTCCGGCTCGCGACCACCAGAACCGGGTAAGAAAACGCGATTTCGCCCTGCTCGAGGCGAGCCTCCACGCCGAGCGCATTCACGCCGAGGTCGGCGTGAAAGAGGCGCCGGAGCTCGTCGGCGCCGCCGGGAGCCGGAAATGAGGCCGCCAGTTGGGTCTCGAGCCGCATCGCGAGCCCGTGCCGCGAGCTCCGCAGCACCTCGAGGGACGCCGCGGCGAACAGGCCGAGCAGCTCCGGCTCGTTCAGCGCGTGCGTGTGCGACGGATCGCGAATTCGCTCGAAGTGGTCGTAGCGCGCGTTCGAGGCGAGCGACGGCGCCACGTCCGCGACCACGACGCGCCCGCCCGCTCTGCAGACGCGCCGCATTTCGAGCAGCGTCCGCAGCGGGTCGAGCAGGTGATGGAAACTGAAGCGCGTGACGACGAGATCGAAGCTCGCGTCCGCGTACGGCAGGGTGCTCGCGTCGCCCTCGTCGAAGCTCACGTTCGCGAGGCCGAGCTCCGCGCGGCGCGCTTCGGCGCGCGCGAGCATGGCCGGCACGATGTCCTGCCCGCGGATGCTCTGCACGTGGGGCGCGAGCCGGCACGTGACGATGCCGGGCCCGCACGCGAGATCGAGCGCTCGGTCGCCCGGCTCCGGGGCGCAGAGCTCGACGAGCTCGGCGAGCGACGCCTCCGCCGAATGTGACGGAACGCTGCCGAACGTGCCGGCCTGCCGTGAGAATTGCTCCTGGATCAACGCTTCGTGGGACACGGCCGTCACGCTACTCCCCGCCGCGCTGGCCCTCTGCCTCCAATCGGACAATATTTGTCTCTTGGCGGCCAATGCCCTCGACGCGCCGATTATCCCCTCGTGAGACGCGCGCGCGGCTCGCCTCGCTCGGCATCGCGCGCCGGAGGGGCGGCGCCTTCGCCTTCGAGGACGACGCCGATCGCATCGGCTACGACTTTCACGCGCATCGCCAGCATCAGCTTCTCTACGCGATGAGCGGCGTCGCGCGCCTGCAGACGCGCACGTCGGAGTTTCTCTTGCCGCCGCAGCGCGCCGCGTGGATTCCGGCGCGCACGCCGCACGCGACCGATCTGAACGGCGCGAAGGTCCTCTCGATCTACTTCGAGCGCGCCTCGCTCCCGGGCGGTGACGTTCGCGTCTTCGACGTGCCGGCGCTCGTGCGCGAGATGCTGCTCTACGCGCGCCGCTGGCCGCTCGACCGCGCGCAGCCGCGCGCCGCGGAGGCGTCCACGTTCTTTCGCGCGCTCCTCGTCGTTCTGGCCGACGCGGTGAAGCATCGCAGCGTTTACGCGCTGCCCCGCGCCCGTTCGGAGCTCACGGCGCGCGCCATGGAATGGGTGCTCGCGCACTTGACCGAAGCGACGCTCGTGCGCGCGGCGCGCCATGCCGGCACGTCCGCGCGCACGCTGCGTCGCCACTTCTCGGCCGAGACGGGCGTGCCGTTCCGAGCCTTCGTCAATCAAGCGCGGGTTCAGCGCGCCGTCGAGCTCTTGTCGGGAACGTCGATGTCGATCGTCGAGGTGGCGTTCGAGGTCGGCTTTCAGTCGCAGAGCGCCTTCACGCAGGCCTTCCGGCGCCGCACCGGCGTCACGCCGCGTGGCTTTCGGCTGCGCGCGGCTTGAAGAGCGCGTCCGTCGGCGCGACCACGCCGATGCTCTGCAAAAAACCGAGTCGATCGGTCTCGATCGACGCGGCCGCCACCTTGCCCCTGCGCACGCGAAAGATCCCGGCGCCCGTGTTCGTGAGCGCGCGCTCGGTGGGCGCGATGCCGCGGAAGACGCCGCGATGCGTGCCGGTCCAACGCCAGCGAACCGCGACCGCGTCGGCCTCGGCGACCGTTTCGTCGATCGTGTAGGTGATGTCGGGGAAGGCGCCGTGCAGGCGCTCGATCAGTTGACGAAAGGCGGCGGGGCCGCGCTCACCCGCCGCGTCGACGTAGTCGGCGTCGACGAGCTCGTCGATGAGCGCGAAGTCGCGCTGGTTGAAGCCTTGTTCGAACAGGCGGCGGACGGTTCGTGCGTTTTCGTGGGTCGTGGCGTTGGTCATCGGTTTCTTCCTTGGGTTCGTGGCCTCACCCCTTCGATTTAGGTTCCGCCGATGCTCACGTCCATTTATGATTCGTGACAGAGATCATCACCATCATGAATCTATCGGCCATCGATCTGAATTTGTTGTTGGTGCTGCATACCGTGCTCTCCGAGCGCAGCGTGGCGCGCGCCGCCCGCCGGTTGAACGTCACCCCGCCCGCCGTCAGCAACGCGCTCGCGCGGCTGCGCGCCGTCCTGGGCGACCCGCTGACCACGCGAAGCGGGCGCGGCATCGTGCCGACGTCGCGCGCCGCCGCGCTCGCACCGGCGCTCGCGCGGGCGCTCGCGGAGCTCGACCACGCGGTTCAGGGCGGCGACTTCGATCCGGCGCAGAGCGATCGCGAGTTCACGCTCGCCGCGGCGGACGTGATTCAGCTCGTGCGCGTGCCCCGCATCGTCGCTCGCTTCGCGAAGGAGCTGCCGCGGGCGCGGCTCCGCGTCGTGAGCGTCGACACGCTGCACGCTTCCGGCGGGCTCGCGGGCACGGCGGTCGACGTCGCGATCGGCGCCGGTGAGCGCGGGCCGGGCGTGCACGCCTTGCCGCTCTACGAGGAGCGCATCGTGCTCGTCGCCCGAAGCGGGCACCCGCACGCGAAGCGTCGAGTCACGAAGCGCGCCCTCTCCGCGCTCCGCCACGTCGAGGTTCACGTCGCGCCGGGCATGCCGAATCGCGCGCTCGTGGCGAGTTACGCCGCCGCGAACGTCTCACGGGACGTGGCGCTCGTCGTGCCGACTTACGTGGCGGCTCTCGCCGTCGCCGCCGCGAGCGATCTCGTGGCGGCCGTGCCGGCGTCGCTCGTCGACGTGCTCGCGCCGCGGTTCGGGTTGCGCGTCGTCGCGACGCCGCTCCGTCCCGTCACCACGCCGATCAGCCTGCTCTTTCACGAGCGCACCGCGCACGACGCCGCGCAGCGCGCGTTCCGCGAGCTCGTGCTGCGTGCCTGAGGCGGCTCGCGTCGCGCCCTTCGTCGCGGTCGTGCGCACTTCGCGAGATCGCTCTTGCGTGGAATCTTCCGATCGCGGCAGATGCTAGGAAGTTTTGCTCTCGTCGCGCCGGGTGCGCGCCGTCGGACGATGCTCGCAAACCACGCTGCGAGAGCCAAAAATAAGAGATCTTTGGCCGCTCCGCGAGAGGTCGAGCTCGAGTTCGGCGTGCTAGTTTTCTCCGAACGGCGCGTCACTGTCCCGGGTGAGCGCTCGGAGGCTCCATTGGACTCGAAGCATCTGCTCCCCGTTACTGCACTTACTGCACTCGTGTTGTCGGCGGTCGCCTGTTCGTCCACTCCTCAGGACGGCGGCGGCACCGGCGGTGGCGGCGGCTCGCTCCCGAGCTCGGGCGGCATGACGAGCGCGGCAGGTCACGTCGGCTCGGGCGCGACGGGCGGCACCGGCGGCTCCCTCTCGGGCAGCGGCGGCAGCGCCGGTAAAGCGACGACCGGGACGGGCGGCAGCGGCGGCACCGGCGCGTCACCGGCCGGCGGCAGCGGCGGAACGCTCACCGGTTCGGGCGGCACGGGCGGCGGTTCGCCCGCGGGCGGCTCGTCGGGCAGCGGTGTGACGGGCGGCACCGGTGGCACGTTCGGCACGGCCGGCGCTTCGAGCGGCGGGACGAGCGGCAGCGGCACCGGCGGCACCGGCGCGGGCGGCGCACCCGGCACGGGCGGGAGCGCGAGCGGCGGCATGCCGGGAAGCGGCGGCAGCGTCGGCACCGGCGGCGGCACCGCGGTTCAATGCGATAACCTCTCCTTCGCGCCGAGCATGACCGGCGTCGCCAGGCCCTCGGGCGCGGCGGGCGGGTTGAAGGTGCTCGACTGGGCCGGCTTCAAAGGCGCCGTCTCCTACACGTTCGACGACAACACGCCGTCGCAGCTTCAGGACTACTCGCAGCTCAAGGCGACGGGCGCGCACTTCACGTGGTTCGTCGTCGGCAGTTGGCTGAACGGCTCGTCGTCGAACATCTCGGGCTACAAGGGGAGCCTCGCGGACGGGATGGAGATCGCGAGTCACACCTACAGTCATCAATCCGCGGGCTCGCTCAGCGACCTGCAGCAGAACGAGACGTTCATCACACAGAACTTCGGCGTGAACGCGAACACGATGGCCGCGCCGAACTGCGACGCGTCCTGGGCGAGCGTCGCGCCGAACGTGATGTTCCAAAACCGCGGGCCTTGCGGCAACCCCATCAGCACGGTGGGCGCTCGCGACATGACGAGCCCGTTCCAGCTGCCGGCGTACCTGCCGGCCGCTTCCGGCGTGACCGCATCGACGCTCACGGGCACGTACGCCGACGACAAGTGGCGCATCTTCGTGATTCACGGCTTCGACAGCCAGAACGGCACCTACCAGCCGGTGCCGATCGACGTCGTGACCGCCGCCATGTCGAGCGCCGTCACCGGCGGCTACTGGACGGAAGGGATCACCGACGTCGGCGCGTATTGGCAGGGGCAGAATCTCATCTCCGCCTCGGCCACGACGAACGCGACCTGGACGCTGCCCGCGCACTTCCCGAAGAACATGTGCGTGCGCGTCACGACGACCGGCGGCACGGTGACGCAAAAGGGCCAGGTCATCCCCTGGGACAGCCACGGCTACTACCAAATCTCGCTCGACGCGGGCGAAGTGACCGTTCAGTAGTCAGCGCGCGAAAAGCGCGAGGCCGCGCTCGAGGGACCAGTAGGCCGCCGTGGTTCCCATCGCGTAGACGAACGCGCGTGTCGTCCACGCCGGACGCCTCGGGATGCGCCCGACGAGCCACGCCGCCCCGAGGAACACGGCGATGGCTCCGAGCTGACCGAGCTCCACCCCGACGTTGAAGAACAGGAGCGCGGCGGGGACGTGCTCTTCGGGCAAGCCGGTTTCGAGCAGCGCCGACGCGAAGCCCATGCCGTGCAGGAGTCCGAAGGCGAACGTGACGAGCCACGGCGCGCGGCGCGCGAGTGAATCCGCCGGGCGCAGGCACTCGGTGCACGCGAGGACGATCGAGAGCGCAATCGTCGTCTCGACGGCCGCCGACGGCAACCACAGCCAGCCGAGCACGGTCGCGGCCAGCGTCAGGCTGTGCGCGAGCGTGAACGCCGTGATCGCCGCGATCAGGGCTTTGCGACGGCGCACCAGAATCGTGACGGCGAGCACGAACATCAAATGATCGAAGCCGGTCAGGATGTGCTCGATGCCGAGGCGCGTGTAATCGAGCGCGAGCGGCCCCAAAAAGCCGAGCCGCGAGGACGGCGGGATCCCGTAGACGCTGACGCTCGGCGTGCGCCCGTCGAGAACCCGGAGCAAGCGCGAGCCCGAGCGCCAATCGATGAGCAGCGTCACGTGCGAAGCGCCGCCCCTGAGCCACGGAAACTCGATCTCACCGACGAGGCCGCCGGGACCACAATCGAGCTCGGCGCCGTGCTGCCGGCACGATTTCGGATAGCGCGCCGGCGCGCTCAGTGCTTTGAGTGTGCCCGCGGTCGTCTGCCACTCGATCGTGAACTTGCCGGCGGCGACCTCGGTGAGCTTCAACGTCGACGAGTCGATGGAGTGAGCTCCGGCGTGAGCGAGGCACGCGAACAGTCCGAGCGCGAGCAGGGCCGCTGGCAGACGGCGCGCCGCCGGCCGCGTCACGGCGATTTTTCCTCGAACCGATACCGCGCGGCGATGGCCTGCGTCGCCCGCGCGACCGCGGCGCGCTCCTTTTCGCCTTTCCAGGCGGCGACGAGCTCGGCGTGCAGCACGTCGGGCGGCGGCAAGCCGCCGCGCACGGCGATCATCTGGACGAGCAGCAGGCGATCGTTCGTTTCGAGCTCGCGCCACTGCCCGAGCGGCAGACGGCAGATCGCGTCGGCCACGCTGGGGCCGAATTCCTGCTCGATGCGCGTTCGGTCGACGTTGGCGCCCGTCGTGCGGAGTTTCAGCGACGCGGGTGACGCGCCCGCCGCGAGCTCGGCTTCGACCTTCGCGCGCTCCCGCTCGGCGTCCGCGTCGCTCTTCGGGAACGCGACGTACTCGTGCTCGTAGATCAACGGCGTCTCGAATTGGGCGCGGTGTTCCTCGAAGTAGCGTCCGAGCTCGGCGTCGGAGGGCTCGGGGACGCGCGACTGCAAGAGGGCGCGCTCGCGCATCTTCGCGACGAGCACGCTGCGCACGGTCGGATCCTCGCGGTCGAGGCCCTCGCGCAGCGCTTCGCGATAGAGCACCTCGTCCGTCTTCCACGCCCCCATGAAGGCGCTCGCTTCCGCGCTCGTCGGAGCGCGTCCGATCTGATCCTGGTAGTGACGCAAGAGGTCGGCTTCGAGCGCCGGCGTCACCACGATCGTGCGCGGGTCGCCCGTGACGAGCCTCTGAACGGACAGCAGCAGCGCCGCGAGCGCGAAGAAGTGAAGCGTCGGTTCGCGCAACAGGCGCGCTAGCTTGGTCGGCGTGGCGCCGTCACTCCGGGGCAAGATCGCGCAGACTTTACCAGACCGCGGTCGAAAGCGCGGCGGCTCTCGTCCCGTTGCCGGCGCGTCCGTCCTTCGAGCGCGTTACTGGCAGCCGA
>DATJXW010000032.1:0-23787 GCA_035499895.1 Polyangiaceae bacterium
CCTGCCACGCGCCGACCGCCCACACCACCAGCAGCCCCACTTGATTCAGGAGCTGCACGAGCGGCCAGAAGAACGTCCAGAGCCGGTTGATGCGCGTGTTCACGTCGACGATGCGCTGATTGGCGCGTTCGAAGCGCGCAATCTCGCGCTCTTCTTGCGAGAACGCTTTGACCACGCGGATGCCGGGAATCGCGTCGGCGAGGATGCTCGTCATCGCCGACCACGCGCGCCCGCCGCGTAAGAAGCCGTGCGTCAACGTGCCGCGGATGTGCACGATGAGCCATGCGATGGGCGGAAACGACGCCACGGCCGCGACCGCGAGCAGCGGATCGAGCGTCGCGAGCACGGCCGCGGTGCTCACGATCATGAGCACGTCGGTGATGAAGTCGATGAGCGTGTCGGAGAGGAACGCGCACAGGTGATCGGTGTCGGAGCTGATGCGCGCGACGAGATCGCCGGTGCGCTTGCCGCCGAAGTACTGCAGGCCGAGCCGTTGCAGATGCGAGAAGGAGCGATTGCGGAGATCGGCCGCCATGCGCTCGGTGACGGCGGCGAGCACGGCGCCCTGCGCCCAGGCGAGCAGCCACGCGAGCACCGCCGCGCCGGCGAGGCCGCCGAGATAGAGCCCCACCGACGAGTACGCTTGCTCGACGTGCCCGCGAAATTGTCCCTGCGCGCCGGGTACGAGCACGCGATCGACGAGCGGCATCGTGAGGTAGGGCGGAATCAAACTCGCGGCGGTGCTCGCGAGCGTGAGCGCGAGCCCGACCGAGACCGCGCGCAGGTGCGGGCGCGCGAGCCCGAGCAGCCGTAAGAGAGGCGCTCCGGCGATGGGACTCGACGGCGCCCAGTCGTCGACTTCGGGGATCGAGCGGCGGTGCGCGCGTGAGTTCGCGGGGTCACGCAGGGCCGTGAACGCCTCGAAGAGGTCGGTGGCTGCGCGCGCCTGCGCGAGCGTGTGGGTCCACGTGGCAACCGACTGGCCGGCCTTCAGTGCGCGCAGCTCGCCGACGCCGCCGCGCTCCGCTCGCTCGAGCTCGAGCCCTTCCTCTATGGGGATCTCGCTCCACCCGCCGTCGCCGAGCCGGTGACGCAGGCGCCGGTTGGTCAGGACGAGAACGCCGGATTCGTATGCCGGCACATGATTCAAGTCAGGTTGAAAAACGGCGAGAATGCTCTCGCCTTCCTCGAGCGGGAAGTGGCCCAACCTCGGGTCTTCCATGGAATAGTCCGCCATCAGCGCCGGCTTGGCCGCCGGCGACGTTGCCCGCTTGTGTCGCTTTGCGCAACCCGCGAGCAATCGAGCCGATACACCGACCTCGAGCGTCCTACCCACGGCCCGAGAGGTGTCGCCTCAAGCGCCCTCCCAGGTCGGTCATGCAGATCCAACAGGTCCGAGCGCTCAAAGGTCCGAATATTTGGACGAATCCGCCCGTCATCGAGGCGGTGGTCGCCCTCGGACGCTACGAGGAGCTGCCCACCAACAAGCTGCCGGGCTTCACCGACCGGCTGATGCAGTGGTTGCCGAGCCTCATCGAGCATCGCTGCAGCGTCGGTGAGCGCGGCGGATTTTTGAAGCGTCTGCGGGACGGAACCTGGCTCGGCCATGTGCTCGAGCATGTGACGCTCGAGCTCCACTCCCTGGCGCACACGCCGGTCGGGTTCGGGCGCGCGCGCGAGACGGGGGAGTACGGCGTCTACAAGGTGGTGGTCCGCTGCGACGAGCCGGTATTCGGCGAGGCATGCCTGCGCGCGGCACGCGAGCTCGTGATGGCGGCCGCGGAAGGGCGCGGTTTCGAACTCGAGCCCGAGCTCAAACGCTTGCGCGACGTGGCCGAGAAGGTGTGTCTCGGCCCGGGGACGCAGGCGATCGTCGATGCGGCGCGCGCGCGCGGCATTCCGTGTTTGCGACTGACCGACGATCGCAATCTCGTGCAGCTCGGTTACGGCAAGGCCCAGCGCCGCATCTGGACGGCGGAGACCGACGGCACCGCGGCGGTCGCCGAGAGCATCGCGCAAGACAAAGATCTCACGCGCACGCTCTTGCGTTCCGTCGGCGTGCCGGTGCCCGAAGGGCGCGTGGTGAAGACGGCTGAGGACGCGTGGTCCGCCGCGCTCGAGATCGGGCTGCCCGTCGTCGTGAAGCCGCAAGACGGCAACTACGGTCGCGGCGTCTCGATTCGCCTGGAAGAGCGCGGCGCCGTCGAGAAGGCATTTCAGATCGCGGCGAATGAAGGCACGGGCGTCGTCGTCGAACGCTTCGTGCCCGGCTCGCAATACCGCGTGCTCGTCGTCGGTGAACGCGCCGTCGCCGCGAGCGGCGGCGAGGCCGATCACATCGTCGGCGACGGCTCGCGCAGCGTGGCGGAGCTCGTCGAGCGCGCCAATCAGGATCCGGCGCGCGGCGGCGCGTACACGCACGTGAAGACGACGCTCGTGCTCGACGACATTTCGCTCGAGCTCTTGCGCCGGCAGGGCATGACGCCGAAATCGGTGCCGGCGTCCGGTCGCACCGTCGTCATCCACCACAACGGCGATCTCACGGTCGATGTGACGGATCGCCTGAGCCCCGACATCGCCGCGAGCTGCGCGCTCGCCGCGCGCACCGTCGGGCTCGACATCGCCGGGATGGACGTCATCGCCGAGGACATTGCGCGCTCGTTCGAGAGCCAGGGCGGCGCCGTGATCGAGGTGAACGCGAGCCCGAGCCTGCTCATGCATTTGCGCCCGCTGCAGGGCAAACCGCGGCCGGTCGGCGAAGCGATCATCGATCACATGTTCGGCGCCGATCAGACGGGGCGCGTGCCGCTCGTCGCCGTCACCGGCTCGCGCCGCGGGGACCTCGTGGCGGGCCTCGTCGGTCGCTTGGTCACGGCCGCCGGCTACAACGCGGGCCTGGTCGACTCCTCGGGCGTGCGCGCCGGCGATCACTGGCTCGAGCGCGGCGACGTGTCGCGTTGGGCGGGCGCGCACCGCTTGCTCCTGAATCCTTTCGTGAACGCGTTCGTGTTCGGCGTGACCGAGCAGAGCGTGTTGGAAGAAGCGCTGGCGTTCGATCGTTGTCAGGTGGCGGTCGTCACCGACGTGGTCGAGCCGCCTCCGAATCCGAAGCTCGAAGGCCCGAGCCACGCCTGGCGCGCGCTCCGGACGCCGGTGGACGTCGTGCTGCCGACGGGCTTCGCCGTCCTCAACGCCGAAGACGCGGCGGTCGCGCGCATGGCCGAGTTTTGCCAGGGCAAAGTCATCTACTTTGCGCAAAGCGTCGCGGCGCAGCCGCTCGCGGCGCACTTCGCGCGCGGCGGCGCCGGCGTCGTGCTCGAAGACGGCTCGGCCGTGCTCCGCCAGGGCGCCGCGAAGAGCAGCCTGCTCGACGCCGCGACGTTCGCTGCCGCGCGCGCGGCTCGCGGCGATGTCTCGATCTTGGATTGGCTTGCGGTGCTCGCGACGGGGGTCGCGCTCGGCATGACGGCCGACGCGGTCAAGAGCGGTTTTTTGAATGAATTCGACGGACGCTCGGCACAAGGCCCCGAACGGGAAGCAACCGGCGTCGCGACCGTAGGATGATGGCGATGAAACTCGAATCAAAACGTCTTCTTCGAGGCCCGAACCGTTGGTCGGACAAGACCGCCGTGGAAGGTGTGGTGGCACTGGATGCCGGCGCGCCGATCGGAGCCGCGTGGGGCCGCCTGCTCGCGGATTATCCCGAGCTCGTGACCCGCGTCGCCGAGGGCGCTCCGCGCGACATCGCGACGCCGCTCTTCTGGGCGCACGTGGTCGGCAAGCTCGTCGTCGAGCTCCAGCGCCTCGCCAAGGTCGACGTTTCGCTCGTGCTCGCTTCGCGCCTCGACGCGCCGCACGAAGCGCGCTTCGTCGCCGAGTACCGTGAAGAAGCGACGGCGCTGCGGGCGCTCGAGCTCGCGCTCGAGCTCATCGACGCGGCGCGCGACGGGCGTCGCGTGGACGTCGAGGCCGAGGTCGTCGCCCTCCGCAAGCTGAACGAAGAGACGCGTCTCGGCCCGAGCACGGGCGCCATTGCGGACGCGGCGCGCGCCCGCGGCATCCCCGTGCGCCGGCTGACGGACGGCAGCTTGCTCCAGCTCGGCTACGGCGCACATCAGCGCCGCGTCTGGGCCGCGGAGACGGATCGCACGAGCGCCATCGGCGAAGCGATCGCGCAAGACAAAGAGCTCACGAAGCAGATGCTCGCGACGGTGGGCGTGCCGGTGCCGCAGGGCCGGCTCGTGGCGAACGCGGACGAAGCGTGGGTCGCGGCGCAAACCGTGGGTCTCCCGGTCGCGCTCAAGCCGCGCAAGGGCAACCAGGGCAAGGGCGTGTCGGTCGGCCTCCGCACGCGCGAAGCCGTGCTCGCCGCGTACGCGATTGCGGCCGAGTACGACCACCACAAGCACGTCGTCGTCGAACGTCACATCGAAGGCGCGGACTACCGCCTGCTCGTCGTCGGCGGCCGACTCGTGGCGGCCGCGCGCCGCGAGCCGCCGCGCGTCGTGGGCGACGGCGTCCACACCGTCGCCGAGCTCGTCGCCGTCGAGAACCGGAATCCGCTGCGCGGCGACGATCACTCGACGTCGCTCAGCAAGCTCCGCCTCGACGCGATCGGCTGCGAGATCCTCGCCGAGCAGGGGCTCACGACCGAGAGCGTTCCCGCGGCGGGTCAGGCCGTGCCGCTCCGGCGCAACGCCAACCTGAGCACCGGCGGCAGCGCCACCGACGTGACGGACGACGTGCATCCGCTCGTCGCGCGCCGCGCCGTCGAAGCCGCGCGCGTGGTCGGGCTCGACATCGCGGGCATCGATCTCGTCGCGCCGTGCGTCGATCGGCCGCTCGAGGAGTCGGGCGGCGCCTTCGTGGAAGTGAACGCCGCGCCGGGCCTGCGCATGCACCTCGAGCCTTCGCACGGCAAGGGGCGCGCCGTCGGCGAGGCGATCATCGAGTCGATGTTCGCGCGCGGCGACGACGCGCGCATTCCGATCGTCGCCATCACCGGCACGAACGGCAAGACGACGACGACGCGTTTCATCGCGCACCTCATGCGCCAGCGCGGCCTGCGCGTCGGCATGACGTGCACCGACGGCATCTACGTCGAGGGCAAGCGCATCGACACCGGCGACTGCAGCGGCCCGAAGAGCGCGAAGATGGTGCTCGCGCACCCGCGCGTCGACGTGGCGGTGCTCGAAACGGCGCGCGGCGGCATGCTGCGCGAGGGGCTCGGGTTCGATTGGTGCGACGTGGCGGTCGTGACGAACGTCGCCGAGGGCGATCACCTCGGGATGAACGGCATCCACACGGCGGAGGATCTGGCCGCGATCAAGGCGATTCCGGTGCGGCGCGTCTCGACGCGCGGCGTCGCGGTGCTGAACGCGGACGATCCGCTGGTGGCCGCGATGGCGCCGCTCTGCCCCGGCACGGTGATCTTCTTCAGCCGCGAGGAGCGTTCGGAGGTCGTGAGCCGTCACCGCGCGGCCGGCGGCAAGGCGGTTCTCGTGCGCGACGGCCACGTGGTGCTCGCCGACGGCCGGCTCGAACGGCGCGTGGCGCCGCTCGCGGACTTCCCGCTCACCCAGGGCGGCCTCGTGGGGTTCCAGATCGAAAACCTGCTCGCGTCACTCGCCGCCGGCTGGGGGCTCGGCTTGCCCGTGGAGGCGCTGCGCTTCGGCGCAGAGACGTTTTCGAGCAGCCTCGGCACCGCGCCCGGACGCTTCAACGTCGTCACGCACCGCGACAGCACGGTGATCCTCGACTACGGCCACAATTCGTCCGCGCTCATCGCGCTGACGGACGCCATCCGCGGCATGCGCCATCGGCGCCGCAAGGTCGTTTATACGGCCGCGGGCGATCGCCGCGACGAGGACATCATCCGTCAGGCGCAAATCCTCGGCGACTTCTTCCACGAAGTTTACATCTACGAGGACAAGTGCACGCGCGGGCGGGCGGACGGCGAGGTGATTCGCCTCATGCGGGAAGGCTTCGTCCGTTCGAAGGGCGCGCCGCGCATCATCCAGCTTTCCGGCGAGCTTCGCTCGATCGGCGCGGCCATCGGCGGCCTCGAACCCGGCGATCTCCTGCTCTGCCAGGTCGATCAGGTCGAGCTCGCGCTCGAGTTCGTGACCGGCCTCTTCCGTCAGGCAGAGTCGCGCTCGCTCTCGAGCTTGGCTCAACTAGCCGCCGCCGCGCTCGCGGCGCTCGGCATGATGACGTGATCGTTCGCGAAACCGAGGTCGCCTCAAAAACACTGCTCACCCCCCGGGGTCACGGCTCGACCCCTGCGCGCCGCTCCGTTTCGGCCGTGCGCGGGCCGGGGTTCGGGAACGGGCACGGTCGCTCGATCCGGCTTGAAAAGCCGCGCGCGAACGCTAGTCTCGTGAGTCCCTAACGATGAGCGAACTTATCTCTTTGGGGGTGGACCTCGGGGGAACGAAAACCGAAGCAGCCGTGATCGTCCGTCAAGGCGTCGGCACGGCCGTGCGCAAGAACGACGACTTCCGCGTGCTCGCGCGCCAGCGCGTGCCGACGGGGAGCGAGCGCGGGTATCGCGCCGTGCTCGAGACGATCACGAACCTCGTGCGCTCGACGGCGAAGGAAGCCGGCATCGAGCCGCAGCGCATCCCGATCGGCGTCGGCATGCCGGGCTCGGTGACGCGCATCGGCGGACTGATCAAGAATTCGAACACGGAGTGTCTGAACGGCAAGCCGTTTCGGCAGGATCTCGCGCGGGCTCTCGGCGGCCGCGTGCTCTTCGACAACGACGCGAACTGCTTCGCGCTCGCGGAGGCGCGCTGCGGCGCGGCGCGCGGCTACATCGACGGCGTCGTGTTCGGCGTGATCATGGGCACCGGCGTCGGCGGCGGCATCGTGGTGCGCGGTCGGATTTGGGGCGGGCTGCAGGGACTCGGCGGCGAGTGGGGACACCACGCGGTCGGTCCGTGGCGCCGGCTCGACGCGGCGCTCGAGGAGCCGATTTCGGGTACCGGGCTCAGTGAGCGGCCCATCTGTAGCTGCGGCAAGATGGGCTGCGTCGAGCTCTACGCGAGCGGCGGCGGCATCGAGAAGGAGTACCGGCGGCGCACGGGTGCGTCGCGCAGGCTCACCGAGCTCGTCGAGCGGCGTGAGACGGACGAGACGGCGGCGCTTCTCGTGGACGAGCTCGTGGAGGCGTACGGGCGCGGCCTCGCGAACGTCATCGACATTCTCGATCCGAGCGCGGTCGTGCTCGGCGGCGGGGTCTCGAACCTCGAGCTCCTCTACGGCGAAGGGCGCTCGCGCGTGGAAACCTACGTGTGCAACGGCGAGCTCCAGACGCCGATCTTGCGGCACGAGCTCGGTGATTCGGCGGGCGTCATCGGCGCCGCGCTGCTCGACGAGACGGGCAGCTCGGGCGCTTAGCCCCTGGCGCGTGGGCGCTCTAAGGCCCTGCGCGCCAGGCGTTCACATGCGTTCGCCGAGGCGGCCCCAGCGCGGGACGCGCGGCTCGCTCACGCGCGCGAGCGTGTGAGCGACGGCGGTCCACGTCATGCCGTCGCCGCCGAGCGTCTGCTCCGCGGCCATCGCGTACGCGAGATCCCCGAGGCTCACGATGCCGAGCAGCCGCTTCTGATCGTCGACCACCGGCACGCGACGGATCTTGTGCTGCTGCATCACCGCTTGCACGGTGGCCGGCGTGTCGCGCGGCGAGCAGCACTTCACGTCGCGCGCCATCGCGCTCGAGACGCGCGACGCTCGCAGCGCGACGCCCTGGAGGTGCGCGGCCATCGCGAGATCGCGATCGGTGATGATACCGATGACGCGCCCGTCGGGGTCGGTGACGGGAACCGAGCCGCAATCGTTCTCCCACATGATCTGCGCTGCCGTAGCCAAGCTGTCGTCAGCGAGACAGGCGCGAACGTCGCGCGTCATGATGTCCTCGATCTTCACGAGTGGTCTCCTTGCCGAGAGGCTAGCCTCGACTCGAGCAATCTTGGAAGGCTAGATCTCGATCGGCGCGAGTTTTAACCCTAGGGCATTAGCGCGCGTCCCGAAAGGCGTCGGCGCGGGGCAGGGCGCACGCGCCGGGCGCGGTCCGGGCGGAGTTCGCTATACTGGAAGCGTGGACTTCGGGACCTACGCGGCGCAGTCGGACGACGAGCTCGACCTCCTCGAAGGAGCGCTCCTCATCGCGAGCGACGCGCACCCCGGACTCGATCACCGCGCGGTCGAAAACGAGCTCGAAGCGCTGGCCGAGCCGCTCAAGCGCCGCGGCCTCGCGGCCATGCCCGCGCCTGCGCAGGCGCGCGTCCTCGCCGACCACCTCTTCGTGGGGATCGGCTTTCACGGTAACGACGCCGACTACTATGATCCCCGGAATTCGTTTCTGGACGAGGTCATCGCGCGTCGCACGGGGATTCCCATTTCGCTTTCGGTGCTCTACGTGGAGGTGGCGCGGCGTGCCGGCGTGATGGCGAGCCCGGTCGGCTTCCCCGGGCACTTCCTCGTCCGCATCGACGATCCGGAACGCCGTCTCGTGGTCGATCCGTTTCACGGCGGTGGCGCACTCGACGAAATCGGGCTCGCCGAGCTCCTCAGGCGGTCGGGTTCGAAGCTTCGTTACAGCTCCGAGCTCATCGCGCCCACGCCGGTACGGCAGGTGGTCGCCCGCATGCTGATGAATCTCCGCGGGATCTACGCCTCGCGCGGGGACTACAGCCGCCTCTTGCTCGTCATCGACCGCCTGATCGACCTCATTCCGGATTCGACCGACGAGCTTCGCGAACGCGGGCTCCTCTTCGCCCGGCTCGGCGCTCCCGGCGCCGCGGAGGCGGATCTGTCCCGCTACGTGGCGGCTCTGCCACATGCCGACGACGTGCCCGAGGTGAAGCGCTGGATCGAGCGACTCTCCGCGGAGCCGGCGCGGCTCGCGCCGAACTGACGCCGCGCTTCAGCGCGCCGAGTCGGCTCCGGGGACGCCGCCGCTCGTCACCTTGCAGGCGTACTCGCCGACGAGCACGTACGCTCGCCGGCACTCCACGTCCGTGCTCGCGGCGCGCTCGCGCCCCTTTTCGGTGAGGTGCACCTGAAACGTGAAGGACTGCGACAGCGGCGAGCTTTCTTGCCGCAGCGTTTCGTACGAACAGCTGCCGCTGCCGCAGGCCGTGCGCTGTGCGAGCGCGACGACGTCCGCGTTGTCGCCGTAGGTGTTCGCCAGGCCGACCGCCGTGACGCCGAGGCAAACGGCGGCGACGACAGCGCGCGACAGGCCGCTCCGCTCGGCCATTTATCCGGCCATCTCGAGCTCGAAGAACGGCGGCGGCCGATCCTTCACCCACCAGAGGCCGGCGCCGACGCTCACGAGGTGCTTGCTCAAGATGCCGCGATAGTACGAACCGTTGCGCACGAAGATGTCCGTGTCCGTGCGCGTGGTGTCGCAACGCTCGCGGAGATCCTGGCGCGTGGTCACCTCGACGTAGACGAGGCCGCGCGACATCGCGGCGATGTTCGCGACCGCGGGAGCCACGTCGGGGTCCGGCAAATATTGCAGCACGCCCTGACACACGATGAGGTCGTGCTTCTTCCGGTCGCGCCAGCGCGCGATGTCACGGTGGAGGTAGCCGTGCTTTTTGCACATCACCTGGCTGACCTCGGTGCCCGTGTACTGGACGCCCTTTTGGTGCTTCTCGATCCAGTGCTTCCAAAGCCCGATCCCCGCGCCCACGTCGAGGACGCTCTTCACCTCGATCTTGTTGTAGCCGGCGAAGGCAAACACGTATTCAGCGAGATTCGCGTGCTCCTCTGCGGAGATGACCCGAGTCTGCGGAGAATCGTAGAAGCGGTGATAGTAGGCTTCGTCGAAGCGGCGAAACCGATCCATGGCGGGGCAGTCTAGTCGGGATGGTGGCGGTCGCGATAGTTCCGCTCCGCCGGCAAGCACGACGATCGGCCCCCGGCCCGGGCGCTCGTCGCCGAAAGAGGCGCGCGAGGGCCGCGCGAACCGCGGTTTTGCCGGATTCCGGCCGTCCGCACTGGTCTTGCTAGTCGCGGTCGACTAGAAAACCCGTTCCCAAGGAGAACGGAAGCTATGGCTCAGAGTGCAGTCGTCGAAGGTGCGGGAAAGGTCGAGGCGGAGGCGCGGCGCAGGAAGCAGCAGAGCGTCCCGACGCAGGAGGGCAAGACCTACCGTGTCCGCGACATGTCGCTCGCCGAGTGGGGCAGAAAAGAGATCGCCATCGCCGAGACGGAGATGCCCGGGCTCATGGCGCTCCGCGCCGAATACGGGCTCAATAAGCCGCTCAAGGGCGCGCGCGTCGCCGGCTGCCTCCACATGACGATCCAGACGGCCGTCTTGATCGAGACGCTGAAGGAGCTCGGTGCGGAGGTGACGTGGACCTCCTGCAACATCTACTCGACGCAGGATCACGCCGCGGCCGCGATCGCGAAGGCGGGCATCCCGGTGTTCGCCTGGAAGGGCGAGACCGAGGACGAGTACGAGGAGTGTCTCGAGCGGCAGATCTTCGCGTTCGCCGGCGGCAAGGGTCCGAACATGATCCTCGACGACGGCGGCGATTTGACCCTCCACATCCACAAGAAGCACCCGCAGCTCTTCAGCGGCTCGGACCCGATCCGCGGCCTGAGCGAAGAGACGACCACGGGCGTCCACCGTTTGTACGAGATGTTCAAGGTGGGCGAGCTCAAATGCCCCGCGATGAACGTCAACGACTCGGTGACCAAGAGCAAGTTCGACAACCTCTACGGTTGCCGTGAGTCGCTCACCGACGGCATCAAGCGCGCGACGGACGTGATGTTCGCCGGCAAAATCTGCGTCGTTGCCGGCTACGGCGACGTGGGCAAGGGCTGCGCGCAGGCCATGAAGGGCCTCGGCGCCCGCGTCCTCATCACCGAGATCGATCCGATTTGCGCGCTGCAGGCGGCGATGGAGGGCTACCAGGTCGTCACCATGGAGGAAGCGGCCCCGCAGGCCGACATCCTCGTGACGGCGACGGGCTGCTGCGACGTCGTGCGCGGCGAGCACCTCAAGGTGATGAAGAACGAGGCGATCCTCTGCAACATCGGCCACTTCGACAGCGAGATCGACATCGCGTGGCTCGAGACGCAGTCGGGGGCTCGTGAAGAGAACATCAAGCCGCAGGTCGATCACTTCATCTTCCCGGACGGGAAGAAGCTCATCGTGCTCGCGCGCGGCCGGCTCGTGAACCTCGGCTGCGCGACGGGTCACCCGAGCTTCGTGATGAGCTCGAGCTTCACGAACCAGGTGCTCGCGCAGATCGCGCTCTACACAGAGAAGTTCCCGCTCGGCGTGCACGTCTTGCCGAAGAAGCTCGACGAGAAGGTCGCGCGGCTCCACCTGGGCAAGCTCGGCGTGAAGCTCGATCGCTTGAGCGCGAAGCAGGCCGAGTACCTGGGCGTCGCGGCGGACGGGCCGTACAAGCCCGCGCACTATCGTTACTAGTCGGAGCGTCCGAGAGCGCGCGGGCGGCTCGGCCGTTCGCGCGCCATCACCTTGAGGGAGTCATGACACCGAGCGAGAAAAACATCGTGCGGTCGCTGGTCGCGGTCGCGTGGGCCGACGGACAGCTCGCCTCGGGCGAGTCGAGCGTGATCGAGGGACTCTTGACCGGCTTCGACGCGACCGAAGCCGAAGAGAAGGAGATCCTCGAGTACGCGCGGACGCCGCGGACGCTCGAGAAGGACATCCCGCTCGGCGAGCTCACGCGCGAGGATCGCGAGCTCCTGCTCGCGAACGCCGGGCTGCTCACGCACGCCGACGGCGAGCAAAGCCTCGAAGAGATGGACGTGATCGTGAAGCTCGTCGAGCTCCTCGGCTTCTCGGACGAGGAAGCGCACGAGATCCTCGCCGGCGCGGACGACGGCGCGCTCCAGCTGAGCTCGCGTTCGCTCAAGCCCGACTGAGCCGAAGCGCGCGGACTACGCGCCGGCCCCGCCGAGCGGCTGCGGCGGCAAGATGCTCTGGCCGACGCCGAAGCCGGACACGCCGCCCGAAATGATGAACGTCATGAGCTCGGCCGCGGGGACGTCGAGCGGCTCGACCTGTTGGCGCGGCACGACCAGCAAGTAGCCCGCGAAGTTATACGACTGCGGGAAGTACACGGCGACGGAGTCCGGCATGCCGAGCCGGCCGAGTGATCCGCGCGTGACGAAGCCGAGCGCTTTTGCGCCGGTGCCCGAGAGCGTCACCGCCACCGGCACGTCGAAGCGCCGCTTGTCGCCGACGAACGCGTCCACGAGGTCCTTGATCGAGGTGTAGACGAGCTTCACGAGCGGCAAGCGTCCGAACAACGAGTCCGCCATCTCGACGACGGTGCGTCCGACGACGTTCGAGGTCGCGACGCCGATCGCCGTGATGAGCACGAGCGTCGCGACGAGCCCGAGGCCCGGCACCGGCAACGGCAAGAGGCGGTCGATGGTGCTGAGCACCAACCACACGACGTAGACGGTGAGCCCGAGGGGAGCGGTGACCAAGCAGCCGCGCAGGAAGTAGCGCACCAGACGTTTGACGCTCATGGGCGAAGCGTAGCGCCGCGCGCCGGGTCGCCGCGGCGCGAACTTTTCCTCGCGCCCGGCCGCGACTCGAGGCTAAAAGGCGGGGCATGTCTCCCACGAGAGCCCTCGTTTGCGTGCTCCTCTGCGTCGGCTGCGACAAGCGCGTGCCCGAGCCGGAACCCATGCCGGCCGCGCCCGCTCCGACCGCCGCCGCGACGCCCGCCGAGACCGCGACGACGGCTGCGGTCGCGACGGCGAGCGCCGAGCCTGCGTCGAGCGCCGCCGCCGTGACGAAGCTCGTCAAAGAGGACGTCAAAGTGGGGAAGGGCGCCGCGGCGAAGACGGGCGACACCGTGAAGGTTCACTACACCGGCACGCTGATGAACGGCTCGAAGTTCGACAGCTCACGCGATCGGAACGAGCCGTTCGAGTTCAAGCTCGGCGCGGGCATGGTGATCAAGGGCTGGGACGAGGGCGTCGTCGGCATGAAAGTGGGCGGTCAGCGGAAGCTCACGATCCCGTCCGACATGGCTTACGGCCCGAGCGGGCACCCGCCCGTGATCCCGCCGAACTCGCCGCTCGTTTTCGACATCGAGCTCCTCGAGATCGTCCCGTCGAGCGGGCAGTAACGCGCCGACGCTCAGGGCCCCGCGCTCGTCTGCCAACTCGCGAGCCGCTCGAGCCCGAGCAGGCGCTGGAGCACGAAACGCTCCGCCGGCGCGAGCGCCTGGGCGCGCGCCTTCAAATCTTCCGTGTAGCCCCGGAGAACGCCGATATCGAGGCCGCGCACCCGGCGGAGCAACACGTACATCTCGTCGACCAGCGCGAGCGGGAGCACGAGGCCGAGCGCCGCGTAGAGCTTCACCGCGTGATCCATCCACAGCGCTTTGCCCGTCGCGCCGGCGAGCTTCACCGAGTAGCCCGCCGCCGTCCGCGCCACGTCGAGCGAAACGTCGCGACCGGCGACGGCGTCCGCGAGCGCCGCCTGCAGGTGCATCGCGATGACCCGCTCCGCCTCGTCGCCGCGCCCGAGCGCGAGCGCCTTGTCGACGACGCTCGCAAGGAGCTGGAACACGTCCGCGCTCCGGGTGGCGACGGCGACGTCGTCGTCGATGAAGCTGTCGCGCTGGACGCGCGGCGGCACGAGGCCGGTGACCGTGTCGCTGGTTTCGCTCGGCGCCTCGTCTTCGATCTCGCCGAAGTAAAGAACTTCATCCCCGACCGACAAGCGATCGCCCGGCTTGAGCCGCACCGACCCGACCACGCGCACCGAATTCACGTACACGCCGTTCCGGCTGCCGAGATCCTCGACGTTCACGCCGAGTTGGCTCAGCGTGAGACGCGCGTGGCGGCGCGAAACGAGCCCGCTCGTGAGCTGCACCTCGCACGCCGTGCTCCGTCCGACCGTGAGCACGGGGCGGTCGAGGCGGATCTCGGTCACGCCCTGGCGGAGAACGGGGATGAAGCGGCGCTTCGCGCGAAGACCGCTCTCGGCCGACCTGGGCTCGGCCGCTCTCTCTTCCGCTCTCTCGGTGCCCACTTCTGCCTACGGGTATAGATGCGCAGGGGTGGGGCGTAAAGAGCGCGGGCCGGACGCGCAGGTGGGGAAATGTAACCCCAAGAAAGACTTCGCTTATTTGAGGGGTTCGGTCGCGCGCGGGTAGCTCCCGAAGATGCGCACGGTGCCACCTTCGTGGGTCAGCCGCTCGAGCGCCCGCACCACGTGAGGGTCCGTGCGGTGACCTTCGATGTCCGTGAAGAAGACGTACTCCCAGCGGCGGCTCGGTGCGGGCCGTGACTCGATGCGCGTCAGGTTGATGCCCTCGTCGTCGAACGCCGCGAGCGCCCGGCGGAGCGCGCCGCGCTCGTGCGCGGTCGAAAACACGAGGCTCGTCTTGTCTTGCCCGGTGCGCGCGGCGTCCTCGCGCCCGACGATGACGAAGCGCGTCGCGTTCTCGGCGTGGTCCTGAATGTCCTCGGCCACGATGGCGAGACTCGAGAGCTCCGCGCCGAGACGGCTCGTCACCGCGGCGGTCTCGTCGTCGCGGGCGGCTTCACGCGCCGCGGCGGTCGTCGACGACATCGAGACGAGCTCCGCGTTCGGCAGCTCGCGCGCGAGCCAGCGGCGCGACTGGCCGAGCGGTTGCGGATGCGAGACGACGCGTTTGATGCGGCCGAGCTCGAAATGCCGCGCCGCGAGGCAGAGCGACACCAGGATCACGAGCTCGCCGCGGATGAGCAGCGTGCTCTCGAGCAACGAGGCGAGCGTGGCGCTCACGCCGCCCTCGGTCGAGTTCTCGATCGGGACCACGCCGAACTCCGCTGCGCCGCGCTCGACGCAGTCGATCACCGCGGGGATGGTCGACGTTTCGACGGTGGGTTGTCGCGGAAACACCGCGCGCACGGCGATGTCGGAGAACGTGCCGAGCGGACCCATGAACGCGACCGCTCCGGTCGCGCGCTCGCTCATCGGGGGCGGCTCCGTTCGAGCACGGCGCGGATCGCCGTCGCCGCGTGCACGCGCGCGTAGTCGGTCCACCCGAGGAGCTCCGTCGTCCCCTGCACGATGGCCGTCCACGCGTCCGCCTCTTCGCGCAGGCGCCGGACGACGTAAACGACGCGCTCGAAGGGCATCCGCTGCTTGATCACGGCCGGCAGACCCGAGTGGAGCACGCCCGCCGCGGCGTGAAATGCCGCCTGCAGATCCTGATGCCCGCGCGGGCTCTCGCGAATCGCCGTGTGCGCCCGTTGCACGATGTGCGCGACCCGCAGGATCTGCGGCTCGGTCGTGCCGCCGAGACAGAAGGCGGCCCAGGTGCGCGCGATGGCGGCCTGTTCGTGCGGCTCCACGCTGCCGCTCTCGATGCGCTCGTCGAGCCACTCCGCGAGCGAGCTCGCCGCGCGCATCCATTCCGGCGCGTCGCCCGCGAGCGCGCTCGCGAAGCGGCGCCGTTGCCGGTCGGCTTCCTTCGCCGTCTCCGACGGCGGCGACGCGTGGCCGGCGAGCGCGGCGAGATCGGCGCTCGGCGGCGCGAGTTGATGCACCGTGGTCGCGGGGTGCGCCGGAAAAGCCGGCGCGATCGCGTCGCCGAAGAGCGGCCACGTCGCCGCGAAGTTCTTGCCCCCGGCGGGTTCTGCGGCCGGGCGTTTGCTCGGGCGCGACGCGTTTTTCGTCGGGGGCGTGTGGCGGCCGAGTGCCGGAGTCTTCGCGAGGCCGGGCGTCGACTTGCCGAGGCGGCCCGGCGTCGGTCGCTCCGACTTGCGCACCGTCATTTCAAGAGGCCCGTGAGCTGCTGCAGCTTGAGCGCGAGTCCCATGTCCCCTTCGACCTTGAGTTTGCCGGTGAAGAAGAGCGCCTGGCCGTTGGCGCGTCCTTCGAAGAGATCCACGAAGTCTCCGGCCGACATCAGCACCGTGCAGCCTGCGGGGCCGTCCCCTTCGGTGACGCCGAGCGCTTGCTTCAAGTCGACGAGGTAGGTGCCGCCGCCGGGTCCGTCGAGCACGAACTTGTAGACCGCGCCGATGCTGGTCAAAAGCTCGCTCTTGCCCGCGATCTTTTCGCGGATGCGCGTGAAGATTTCTGCCGCGGTCGTCATCAGGTGCCGCCGTCCGCGTTCGGGGCCGCGGTCACGCGGCGCATGGAGGGCTTCGGTGGTGGGCCGGAAGGAGCGGGGGCCGTCGCGGGCGCGGCCGCCGTCGCGGGCGGCGCGGGATCGGGCGGCGGGGCCGGAGCCGGCGCGGCGGCCGTCGTGGCGGTCGCCGGCGGCGGCGGCGCGGGCGGCGCCGAATCGGCCGGGCGCTCCGTCGTCACGACGCAGCCGACGAACAAAATCGATATGGCGAGTAGGCCGTACCCCAATAAGAGCTTCGTTCGCATCACCCGAAGAACCTTTCCCGGCGCGTGCTCGCGGGCGAGCCGCGGCCGGACGAGCCCGCGAGATTAGTGCCCTCGGCGCGTCGAAGCAATCGCGCCCCGGCGCGCGTTTCCGAGCCGCAGGCCCGTGCGGGCGGGCGGGGTCAGTCGGTCTCGGCGCGCGGCTTGCTCTGCGACGGGGGCCCGGCGGGCGCCCGCCGATCCGAAATCGGCACGAATTTCCGCTCGTCCGACCCGGTGTAGATCTGACGGGGGCGCGCGATCTTCTGGTCCTTGTCGAGCAGCATCTCTTCCCACTGTGCGAGCCAACCCGACGTGCGCGGAATGGCGAAGAGCACCGGGAACATGTCGACCGGGATCTGGAGCGCCTCGTAGATGAGCCCGGAGTAGAAATCGACGTTCGGGTAGAGCTTGCGCTGCACGAAGTAGTCGTCGCTGAGCGCGATCTTCTCGAGCTCGAGCGCGACCGGCAGGAGCGGGCTCTTCTTGCCGACGAGATCCATCACCTGATCGGCGAGGCGCTTGATGACCTTCGCGCGCGGGTCGTAGTTCTTGTAGACGCGATGGCCGAAGCCCATGAGCCGGCCTCCGCCGCCCTTCACTTCCTTCACGAACGCGGGGATGTTCGTGACGCTGCCGATCTCGCGCAGCATGCGGAGCACGGCCTCGTTGGCGCCGCCGTGGAGCGGCCCGTAGAGCGCCGCCGCCGCGCCCGCCACGGCCACGTACGGATCGGCGCGCGAGCTGCCGACGCCGCGCATCACGCTGGTCGAGCAGTTCTGCTCGTGGTCCGCGTGCAGAATGAAGAGCACGTCGAGCGCGCGCACGATCTCGGGATGCACCTCGAACTTCGGCTCCGCGATGCGCTTCATCATGTAGAGGAAGTTCTCGCTGTAGCTCATCTCGTTGTTCGGGTAGACGAACGGCATCCCCATGCTGTGCCGGTAGCTCCACGCCGCGAGCGTGGGCATCTTGGCGATGAGCCGCACCATCTGCGCGCGCCGAATGTCGCCGTCGAGCACGTGCTTCGCCTCGGGATAAAACGTGCTGAGCGCGCCGACCGTCGCGACCAGCATCCCCATCGGGTGCGCGTCGTAACGGAAGCCGTCGATGAAACTCCGCACGTTTTCGTGCACGAAGGTGTGGTGCGTCACGTTCGAGACGAACGTCTCGAGCTCGGACTTGGTCGGCAGCTCACCGTTGATGAGCAGGTACGCGACCTCGAGGTACGTCGCGTTCTCCGCCAGCTGATCGACGGGGTAGCCGCGATAGCGGAGGATGCCCTTGTCTCCGTCGATGTACGTGATCGACGAACGGCACGAGGCGGTGTTCAAGTAGCCGGGGTCGTACGTCATCAGTCCGAAGTCGGACTCGTTGACGCGGATCTGGCGCAGATCGTTCGCGCGGATCGTGTCCTCGCTGATCGCGAGCTCGTACGTCTTGCCCGTGCGGTTGTCCGTGATGGTGAGCGTGTCCTTGGCCATCCTGATGCCCGTCTTTTCCTTTGCCGACCGCGTGCCTGCGGTCACGGGCGCATGGAACCATCGCCGCGGGCGCCGCGCCAGGTTGGAACGACCTCCGGCGGCTAAAAAGCGCTCGACCACCCGCGAAATCGGGCAGAAAATTGGGCCAGCCCGCGGCGCCTTTGGCATCCCACGGGTGTGCGTACTCGAGCGTGTTCTCGCGCGGCTTCGCTGGCCCTCCTCGGCCTCATGGCGGCGACGGCTTGTGCCGGTCGCGAAACCAGCGCCGCCGACCCGCCGGCCATGAAGGTGGCGCCCGCCAACGGCGGTCCCTCGCTCGAGGCCGACGAATGGGCGAAGGTCCCGGTACCGCCCGAGGACGGGCCGAAGCTCGCGCCGCTCGCGATGGTCGTCCCCGTCCGGAAACGACCGGTGCCGAACGCCGACGTCATCGGCTATCTCCGCGCGGGCGCCCGCGTGGCGCGCTCGGACAAGCCCGTCACGTTGCGGGAGTGTGCCGGCGGTTGGTACGCGGTCCGGCCGGTCGGCTTCGTCTGCGTCGGTCCCGACGCGAGCATCAAGCTCGACAACCCCGTCGCCCGCGCCCTCGACGTGGAGCCCGATCGGCAGAAGCCGATGCCCTACAAGTACGCCTTTCTGCGCGCCATCGCGCCGAATTACCTGCGTGTGCCGAGCGCCGAGGAACAAGAGACGTACGAAACGCGCCTGGAACGCCACCTCCGCAGCTGGAAAAAGCTTCACGCGGAGTGGGATCGGCTCGATGTCGGCGCGAACGACGTGCCGCTCGACGCCCAGGGGCTCGCGAGCGGCGTGACGCCCGACAAGGCCATCCCGCTCGACGAGAGCGCGCGTTTCGGCGGCAACGGCGACGACCGTTTGCCCTGGTGGCTCGCCGGGGGGCGCCGCATTCCGAACCTCTCGACCTTCAAAGCGCCGGCTTACGCCGTCATCGCGGATCGCAGCCGGCGGCACGCGGGCTTCGCGCTCATCGGGTCCTTCGTGGCCGGGCCCGAGGCCCAGGGGCGCCGTTTCGCGATCACGACGGACGCGCGCCTGCTGCCCGCGGACAAGCTCAAGCCCGACAGCGGCTCGCCGTTTCACGGGAGCGACATCCGGACGATCGGCTTGCCCGTCGCGTTCGTGTATTCGGAATCGGCGCACTACTGGACGGTGGCCGGCGGGAGCGTCACCGAAGGCGAGCCGGTCGGGTACCGCTCGCTCGTTCCGCTCACCGGCGAAGTCCGCGGCTCGGGCGACGGCCGCATGGTGGAGGCGCGCGGCGGGCGCTGGCTGAAGAGCAGCGAGCTCCGGACGATCGCGAAGACGAGCACCCTCCCGCCGTACGCGCGGAAGGGCACCAAATGGGTCGATATCTCGATCCTCAATCAAACGCTCGTGCTCTGGGAAGGCGACCGGCCCGTGTACGCGACGCTCGTCTCGACCGGTCGCGACGGCCTCGGCGATCCGGCGACGACCCACAGCACGCCGACGGGCATGTTCCGCATCTATCAAAAGCACGTGACGACGACGATGGACTCGTCCGTCGCCGATCACGAGTTCGAGCTCCGCGACGTGCCTTGGGTTCAGTACTTCAAGGGCGGCTACGCGCTCCACGCGGCGTATTGGCACGACGACTTCGGTCGCGGTCGTTCACACGGCTGCGTGAATCTCTCGCCCATCGACGCGCGCTACGCGTTCCTCTGGTCGACGCCCTCGGTGCCGGACCATTGGCACGGCGCTTACGCGGGCGAGCCCTTCGAGGGCGGCACGATCGTGAACATTCATCCTTGAAGGTGGCGAGCGCGTGCGGGGAACGCGAGCTCGAGCGCGGTCTCCGCGTCGTAGTAGGAGAAGGGCCGAACTTCGACTATCCTTCGTGATCCGCCCGCGGGGGGCTCCCCATGAATTCGCGCAACCTCGACGACGGCAGCGTCATTCATTTCGATTCACAGGGGATCGTGCAGATCCACGACTTCGGACGCGGCGTGTCGTTGCACGTGCGGCGCGGAATCATGACGGTCGACTTCGCGCGCCACGTGATTGACGACGGCGAGCGCCAGATCCGCACGTCGGGCCGCTACGTGCTCATGGTCGACGGCGCCGAAACGAAGATGCACACGACCGAGTTCCGCGAAGTGATGACGGCTTGGTTTCGCCGGCACGACGCGGCCGTCGTTCACATGCTCATCAAGTCGCGCATGCTCGAGATGGCGCTGAACGTCGCGAACCTCGTGCTCGGCGACGGCCGCGCGCGCGCCTACTTCAATCCGGAAGTCTGGGAATCGATCGGCCGGCAAGAGGTACCGTCGTTCATCCGGCGGCCGCTCACGCTGCCGGCGGATCTCAAGACGGGCTGAGCCGTCGTTCGCCGTGAAGCCGTTGCCGCCCGCGCGTTCACGCAGGCGCGCTCGGCGCTCCCGGATCCGCCGTGGCCCAGGCCACCACGTCGTCCTTCACGAGCAGGGCGAGCAGGATCGTGAGCGTCGTGAAGAGCACGACGGTCTCGAAGTAGAAGTGCAGGCCGAGGTCCGAAATCATCACCGTGAAGTATTGGCCGGCGCACATGAAGAGCAGCGTCAGCCACACGCCGCCTTCCGTGAGCGAAACCGGCGGCGCCGCGGGCGTCGACGGTCGCGTCTCGGTCGCGAGCATCGGTAACAAGAAAATGAAGTGGATATAGTAGTTGGCGGGGTAGGTGAGCACGGGCACGAGGATCATCCCGAGCAGCGCCCCCTGGTCCATCCGACGCCGGCGCGCGGCGAGCACGACGAGACCGATGTAGAGCGCCGTCGCCGCGACGAAGAGCGGCATGCGGTTCCGGATCACGTTCGCCTGGTTGTCCTCCCAGCCGCCGATGAGCGAGCGGAGCGCGATGGAAGCCGGGTGACTGTCGGCGGCAAGCTGCGAGATCTTCTTCAAGCAGTCGGGCCAGGCGGCGGGCGAGAGCACCGCGGCGGAGACGGCGAACGCGACCGCCACGGTGACGCCGGCTCCGAGCAGCATGCGTACGGTGGCGCGCTCGCGCGCGAGGAGCTCGCGGAGCGGCGGCAGGCTCCGCTCCTTCACGGCCGCTTGCACCACGCGCAGCGTCGCGGGCAGCGCCGCGCCCGCGATCGAGAGCGCCGGGAACACGCGAATCATCATCGACATGCCGAGGAACGCCCCGCCGAGCGCCCAGCGCTCCTTCTTGAGCGCGCAGCAGCCGTAACCGATGTAGGCGAGCCAATCGTGGCGGAGCGTCGCGCCGCCCCAGTTCGTGCCGTACATGATGAAGTCGTTCGCGCCGAAGACCGTCATCACGATGAGCGCCGTGCGCGGGCCGTAACAGCGCCACACGGCGAAGAACATGCCGGAGAGGAGCGCGAGATCGAGCAAGCCGAGCAGCGTGAACCCGAGATTGCTGGGCGGCACCGCGGAGAAGAGAAAATGCGCGATCGTCATCCAGACCGGTGTCGCGTTGCCGCCGAAGTCGCACAGCATCTCGAGCCAGTGCGAGGTGCCCATGGCGTCACGGAACCAGCGCTCGTCGTCCTTGAGCTCCGCCCAGCGCTCGGGCGTGAAGTGCGACTTGATCTTGGCGATGCGATCCCATTGTTGCGACGGAGTGCTCATCCGGTGCGAATGCAGATCGCGCATCGGAATGTCTTCGATCGCTTCACGCCGCTCGGGGTGATCCTCGAGGTAGGTCGCGACGTCGGCCTCGTAAATGCCGCGGTACCCGAGCTCGCGGAAGTACTTCGCCGTCGTGTAGTACTGCCGGAGGTCGAGGTAGTGCGCGAAGGTCCATTCGTCGTGGCCGCGGCTGTAGAACTGGGGCTGCGCGAGGTTGTAGAAGCAGACCACGCCGAGCACGCCGGTCAGGCCGAGCGTCCCCAGGATGACGCTTCGAAACGGAGCGAAGCGCTTCGGCGAGAAGAGCTCGCGTGCCACGGTGAGCCCGGCCGCGAGCCCCACCGTGCCGCGCACGAGCGACACCTCGCGCGGATCGATGGGCAGCGCGTCGAGGTACGCGCTCACGAAGCCGTAAATGCCGAACGCCGCCACGGCGAGGGCGAGCGCGACGAAGCCCGGTTTGACGCCGCGAAACAGCAAGAGCGGCGCCATCAGCGCGAGGCCGAACAGCACCGTCGCGTCGCGAAAATGAGCGTCGAGGGAGCCGGAGCGGATCTCCGGCACCTTGCCCGGAAACTCGGCCGGCACGCTGCTGAAAAGCTCGAGCTCGGTGAGGCCGAAGAAGCCGTCACCCGAGCGCGGATGAACGCGGACGTAGCGCCCGCTCGCGTGGAGGTCGGTCGTGGAGCGGGTGCGCAGCCCGGGCTGGTGCGACGTGGGCGCGAGCCAGAGCGTCGAGAAGTGCTCGCCGTCCGACGAGATCTCGACCTCGTAGGTGTCGTTGTTGTCGCCCTGGAGCCACGCCGCCGCGATCGGCGTCACCTGGCCGAGGTCGTAGGTGACGTAGGTGTCCCTTCCGGCGAACGGCACCGTCGCGAGACTCTTCCACGAGTCGCCTTCGCGTCCGCGCCGCCCGTCGGTGAGCGCCTCGACGCGCCGGTGCGCATCCGATTTGATCGGCTGCTTGCCGAAGAGCAAATCTCCGTCGGCGGACGCGGGGCGCGCCGTGTCGTCGCCGGCCAAAGCCCGGAAGCTCGTCAGGCACAGGCACACTCCGAGCAGCGCGAAAACGACGCGCAAGACCTTCGGCATGGGCGCAGTTTTTTGCACGACGGGCGCCGAATCGCCATAGCGGCGTGCGAGAGCCGGAAAATGCGCGCGATCCGCGGGGCGATCGGCGCGTTGCCGGTGCGCCCGTGGTCGCGTCATACGTCTGGTCGCCGCGCGATCCGTAGGCTGCGTCCGTGAGGTGCAACCCCGAACCTCGCAGGTTCGACGTTCATGACCCGCCGGGCGGCGACGGGAAATGTCGATCGACGAAACAGAGGCCCTGTGAGTTCAGGTGTCCCTGCGTTGATTGGGTGTAGCGGATGTAGTCGAAATAGTCGCGAAGTGCCTTCGCAGGATCGGCCCTCCTGTTCACGGGAACCTTCAGCGGATCGAAGTGCAGCTGGTCGCCCGGCGAATAGGGAGGAGAATAGAGCGAACCATCGACGCAGCTGCGCATCGGCAGCACGTTACCGTTGTTGTCGGTGAAGGCGGTGAAGTCGACGCCAGCCATGTCTTCGACGGTGGCCACGGGCTTCTTGACCCCGACATATTGGGCCGCGATCTGATCGAAGCGAAGCGCAGAGTCTTCGGCGAAGCTCTCCCAGAAGGGGTGATCGGCATGGACCGTCACTTGACCGACGACGGACGAGTCAGCGCTGAATTGAATCCCTCGCGGGTAGTCTTCTCCGTTGATGCCTTCTACACCGGGAAATTCGCTGCCGTTCTGGCAGTTGGTGTAACTCGTCGGCGTGCTGAACCCGAGCTGGAAGTTCAACGTGGTGGGGAGCGTAGAGAAATCGTAGGCCTTCCCCCCGGCGTCCGCGCAGGCGTCGTCGCTCGGGCGGCTGACGGAGCCGACGTACAGAACCGAGTAACCGTTGTCGATCATTTTCTGGAACTCGGCGATGCCGTCGTCGTCGAGATTCACGTTCTTGGCATCCGCCGTGGCCGGCACGGTATCAAAGCCGAACGCATAGCGGACAGTCGTATCGAACTTCGAGCCGTCGTCTCTCCGCTTGATGACCGCGAAGGGTTGTGCCTTCTCCGGATCGCCGCCTTCGCCGGTGAGCGGGCCACCGAGGTGCAGGTCGATGGCCCAAGGTCCGTCGAGGTGCGCAACGTTTGCCCCGTGCTGTGACTGATCGCCAGGCACGAGATCCGGATCCTCCCAGAGCTCGATGTGGTCGATGACGACGATCTCGTGCGTTAGTCTGAAAATCCAGCCATCGACCAAGAACGTGTCGTCCGGGGATGACGGCG
>DATJXW010000033.1:0-4387 GCA_035499895.1 Polyangiaceae bacterium
CGGACGGCAACACCGCCTACGTCACGAACGAAGGCGATGACGATCTCGTCGCCGTCGATTTGAAGTCGCGGGTCGTGACGAAGAAGTTCGCGGTCGGAACCGCGCCGCGGAAAATCGTGCTGCGCCCTTGAGCCGCGGCCTGCCGTTCTGCGCCCGCGTGTGCGCGCGACCGCACGGGCCGGTCGGCGTCACGCGCACCGCCGATCATCAATAGGCAATTGTTATCGCGGGTGTTCGCAGGTGTGGATTTCCACATCTGGCTATGGAGTCTACTCACGCACTCGTTCAGCACGTGACTCCTGCCCTGGCGAAGCTTTCCGGAAACGGGAGAATCAGAAAGACGCTCTTTGCATAAACGTTCAGAGTGGTCGTTGAGCAATTTTTGCTGCCTGCATCCGAGCCCATTGACCAGGAGTGGCGCTGTGAGTCATATGGCGCGAACCGTCTCGGTTTTGGAGGCAAATAGCAAATGACGACAATGGCTTCTCGGCTCGCTTGGGGGATACTGGTGCTCGGTGCGACGACGCTCGCTGCGTGTTCGTCGAGCGACGACGACAGCGGTAGCTCCGGCGGTTCGAGCGGCTCCGGCGGCAGCGGCGCCACCGGCGGTTCGAGCAGCGCCGGTGCTCCGGCCTCGGGCGGAGCCGCAGGCATGGCGTGCGTCGGAGATCCGCCGATCACCGATCATCACACCTGTTCGGAGCTCCCCTCGGTGAACAAGGGCGACTCGGGCTTCATGATCAGCAGCCCCGATTTCGCGAACTGCGATCCGATCCCCACGGCCGATACGTGCGACGGCAACGCCTTCGGCACCGGCATGTCTCCGAAGCTCACGTGGACCGGCGTCCCCGCGGGCACGAAGAGCTTTGCGCTGACCTTCAAGGACATCGCGATCCTCGCGGACAACGCGACGGACCCGCACGGTTTCCACTGGGTGATGTGGAACATCCCCGCCACCACGACCGAAATCGACGGCGGGATGACGGGCCCGGGCTCCGACTACCATTCGTCGGCCGTTCCCGGCGCGCTGCAATGGTCGAATCTCGCGTACGGCTTCTTCCCGCCGTGCCCGAACCCGTTCCCGCGCGACAACGCGATGTTCACCTGCATGCTCTCGAACGACATCTACTCGTTCACGCTCTACGCGCTCCCGACCGAGACCATCGACCCGCCGGCTCCGACTCTCGATCCGACGACCATGATGCCCACGGGTAACTACGTGGTGAACATGGCCACCTACATCGACACGCTGCCGGCGATCGCCGTCACGGAGTACCGCGGCACTTCGCACGCGTGGGCGACGTCGTTCACGCCGCCTTCGGGCGCCAAGTATCCGTGCACGCAAGACATGATCACCGGGATGATGACGGACGGCTGCTTGCAGTAACGTCGCGCTGGCGCTCGGTTCGACCCCGCAGCCCTCGTGTGCGCTCACCCGCGCGCGAGGGCTGCTTCACGTACGGCGGGGACGATGCGCGCCGGATCGTCCGTCATGATGCCGTCGGCGCCGAGCGCGACGAGCGCGCGTGCCTCGGCCGGATCGTTGATGGTCCAGAAGTCGACCGCGACGCCCAAGGCGTGGAGCTTCGCGAGCGTCCGCGGGGTCGCGAAACGCAAGGGCCCCGCGCCGGTCGGGATTTGCGCGCGGGTCGCCGCCGGGCGGCGCCACCGGAGTCGCCGCGGCCAGAGCCAGCACGCGAGAAATTCGCTCTGCGCGAAGGAGCTCTCGCCTTGCCAGCCGCTCCGCCGGAGCCGCACGAGCGTCGAGCGAAAGAAGCTCGCGGCCACCACGCGCCCTTCGGCTCCGGCCCGCCGCACGATCTCGAGAAAGCGCGCGACGAGCCGCGGATCCTCGCTCTTGAGATCGACGTTCAGCCTGACGGGCGGGAGCTCGAGCAAGAGCTCCTCGAGCGTCGGCACGCGGTAGCCGCGCCCGAGAAACGGCCGCTCGCCCTGCTCGTCGACGAAGACGTGCCCGGCGTCCCAGCGCCGCACCTCCGCGAGCGTCACGTCGCGGAGCGCGCGCGGCACACCCGCGACGCGCGCGCCGTCCTCGTCGTGGGTCGCGACGATTTCGCCGTCCACGGTCAGGTGGACGTCCGTTTCGAGCGCGTCGGCGCCGAGCTCGAGCGCGCGCCGGAAGGACGGCAGCGTGTTCTCGGGCAGCTCCGCCGCGGCGCCGCGGTGCGCGTAAACGAGGGTCACGGCGCGGGAGTATACGGCACGGCGCGCGCCGCGAAGCGCCTCAGAGCAGCACCGAGATGCCCGTCAGAGCGACCAGGCTCAACGCGCGATGATAATAGAAGGCGTAGGGCGCTTCGAGCGAGACACCGAGCCGAACGCTCTTCGAGAGCGGCACGCCCGCGCCGAACATCAGCGAGACGGACATGTCGGTGAGGGCTTTGCCGCGCGTGCGCGGCGCATAATTGAAGAGCGTCGCGACGAACAAAGGGTCGCAGATGTTCCACGCGAGCTGCGGCATGATCGCGAAGCGCTGGAAGCGACTGGAAGTCGGGGGCGGCTCCGGCCAGAGGCGCTCGGTGTACTGGACGCTCGCGCCGAAGCGAACGGCGTCGACGAAGTAGTAATGGAGGCCGACGGCGGCCGCGAGATTCACCTGCTTGCGCCAGGTGGTCGTCGTGTCGGTGTCGAAGTCACGCGACACGAGCGTCGAGCTCAAGATGTTCGTCTCGAGCCAATCGCCGCGCTTCGGCGTCGCTCCCGCGCGGCTCGAAAACACGGTCAGCGCGCACGCCGCGAAGAACGCGAACGCGCGGCCATTCGAAAGGCAACCGCGTGGAGTTTTTTCCATGGCACGCGGCGCCGGTGTGGGTCGATGTGCGTCCCTGCCGAGCGCCGTCAGCCTGGCTAACGACCACGCGCCGCGTTCGCGTAAGTGCTACGAGCGCGAGCGAACGTCAGCTCCTCGACGGCGGCGGCGCGGCCTCGCACACGCCCGGGACGGCCTCGGCGCGCTTGCCGAGCAGGTACGCGGCCGGACGAAACTCGTTGCCCGCCTTGACGAAGAGGTTGCCGCTCTCTCGGTACGCGCAGCCGACGATCTGGTTCTCGTCCCAGTCGAGGCCGTACCGCACGTCGACGACGAAGGGCACGAAGGTGTGACCGTTCTTGTCCGTGGCCGCGCTCGCCTCGAGCACCCGCACGCGGCGCTCGGCGGGCGGCGGCCGCTCCCGCGAGAATCGGCTGCGCTTGCTCTCCGCGCGCGCGAGCGGCTTCACGAGTCCGTCGTCGACTCGATGCTTGACCCAATCGGCGAGTGACTCAGCGGCCGACGCGAGCGACGGGGCGACCAGCACGAGCGCGCACGGGAGCAGGAAGTGGCGAGATTTCACGGTGTATTCCTTTCAGCGACGGATCGGCGAAGAACGCTCGCGCGGTGTCGAGCGCCCGGCGCACGGGAGCGAGCCCGAAGCGAACGGCGACGAGCTCCGCGCCCGCGACGCTCGCGAGCACCGGACCCCAGAGCGCCACGACGTAGGCGACGTCCGGATCCAGTCCGGCGCGGTCGAACGCGACGATGAGCGCGCGCGAGCTCACCGCGACGCTCATTTGACTCACGACGTGCAGCATCGCCCGGCGATGCGCGATCAGATCGCCGCGCCGCGCCGCTCGAACCCCGAGCACCACCGCCGTGGCCACGATGGCGCCCGAGAGCAAGAATCCGAGCGTGCCGGCGGAGCCGCCCTTCGCGGCGAGCGCAAGCCCCGCGCCCGACGGCACGAGCGCCCCGAGGATTACGACGCCCGCGACGCGGCCGAGCCAGCGATGCAACCGCGGCCGGCGCTGGAGCGTGCGGGTCACGAGCGCGAGGCAGAGCGGGAAAGCGACGGCCGCGCTCGCGACGTGCACGCGCAACGCGAACAAATAGAGCGTCTCGAAGCGCAGAGGCAGCTTCTCGACCACGAACGGCGGCAACGTCTCGAAGTCGAAGTACGCGAGGCTTCCAGCCGCGATGAACAACGAGCCCGCGAGCATCAGCAGCAGAAAAAACCTGCGGGGCACTCCGGCGCAGCGCGACATGCCTCTCCGACGGGCGGCGGGGGCAAAAGATTTGGTCTTTCGCGCGGCCGCCCGCGATCGCGCGTCGCGTGTCGCCGGCGTGAATGCGCGCGCCCGGAGCTCCGTCCAACGACAGGGTGGGGGCGCGTTCGTCCGGCGGAGGGCCGTGCGCTAAGGTGGGTTGCCGTGTTCTCCGCGCTTCCCGACGCCGAGCTCCGCGCTCCCGAGCGCGAGCGATCCCTCGAGCGGGCCGCCGCGCTGGTCCGCGAGGGCGGCGTGCTCGTGCTTTCCGGGGCCGGGGTGAGCACCGAGTCCGGCATTCCGGACTACCGCGACGAGCACGGCGCGTGGAAGCGCCCCCAGCCGA
>DATJXW010000034.1:0-15975 GCA_035499895.1 Polyangiaceae bacterium
TCTGCTTCGGCGAGGGCTCGCTCGTCGTAGAGAATGCCCGTGAAGAGCGCGGGCACGGCGCGCGTGAGCTCGCGCGATTGAGCGTCGCAGGCGCGTACCTCGAGCGTGTTCTTGAGACGCGCTTCGGGAAACAGCGTGTTCAGGTGGAGCCGCCAATCCTCGAGCGTGGCGCGTTCGCCTTCGAAGCCGTCGGCCAAGAACGCGCGGAAGGTTTGCCCCGTGTTCTTCAGCACCCGCTCGCCGCGCTTGAAAAGGAACATGCCGGCGTCGAGCGCCCATTCGACGTAATCGCGGTACGTCGGACGCTCGAGCCGCCAGAGCGGCGCGATGAGGCCCGAGCGCGACGGATCCATGTGGAGCCAGACTTCGCCCCGCAAGCTCTTGAGCGGCGAGACGCGCCGCTCGCTGAACGGCGCGTTCGCCGTGAGCGCGTGCACGAGCGGGCTCAGCCTGAGCGACACCATCAGCTTCCTGAGCGCGTCCTCTTCGCTCGAAAAGTCGAAGTTTGCCTGCACCGTCGCCGTGCGGCGCATCATGTCGTGCGCCGCGCGGCCGCGGGTCGGCAGGTACTCGCGCATGACGCCGTAACGCTTCTTCGGCACCCAGCCGAGCTCGGCTTGGCTCGCGAGCGGATGAAAACCGACGCTCAGCCACACGAGGCCGAGCTCGCGCGAAACGGGGCCGAGCTCGGCGTAGTGCGCGTCGAGCTCGCTCGCGACGGCGTGCAAGTCTTCGAGCGCGGCGCCGCTCAGCTCGAGCTGCGAGCCCGGCTCGAGCGTGACGGAAGCCGCGTCGCGGCGCAGGGAAATCACCGGACCGTCGTGCGTTTCGCGCTCCGGCGTCCAGCCGAGCTTCTCGAGCGAGGCAAAGACGCGAGCGACGCCGTGCTCGTAGTCGAGCGGCGCACCGGTGCGCTCCACGACCGCGAATTTTTCGGCTTCGGCGCCGATACGGAAACGCGCCGGAGACTTTTCGGCAGCGCGAAATACCTCGCTGAGCTCGTCGAGATCGCGGATCGGGCGCTCTGCGTCGCCGGGCGCGGAGACGGGAGTTGTCACTGAGTCCTCAGGATTCTTGGGGGTGTTTGAGAGTGTCGTCGACGACCGTGTCGGAAATGTGCGCGGGCATCGACGGATGCAGCGAGCCGAGCGCGCGGGCGAGCGCGCGCAGGTGATCTTCGGTGCTGCCGGCGCCGCAGCCGATGACGCGCGCGCCGGCGATGTCGAGATCGAGCGCGTGATCGGCCCATTGCTCGGCCGAGCCCGCGGTGTCCGGAAAGCCGGGCAGCGCGGTTTCGCTCGCGGCGAGCAGGATCCCGACCGGGAGCTCCGCTTCTTCGAGCGCGTCCTTCGTGAGCTCGAGCTCGCGCACGCCGAGCGCCACGCTCGATACCTCGAAGAGCACGGCGCTCGCACCGGCGTCGCGCAGCGTGCGAAAGAGCTCGCGATCCGAGCCCGTTGCGGGTTCACCCGTGCGTTCGACGACGGCCCAGGTCGGCAGCTCCGTGCGCGTCGCCGCGACCACGGCCGCCATCAGGTTCAAGCGCGAACCCTGGCCGCGCGCGATCAAGAGCTCGCACCCCGCGGCGTGGAGTCGCGCCGAGTGCTCGCTGAGCTCCTCGTGCAAGCGGGTGGCGGCGACCGGACTCACCATGTCGGACCCGAGCATCCCGGCGACCGCGACGGGTTTCGCGCTCTCCTCGGCGGCGTCGAGCGCGAGCTCCACGGCGCGCGCCGTGAGCTGCGCCGCGCGATGCTCCATGCCGACCTCGGCGAGGGCGCGCGGCGTCGTGTCGCCGGTGAGCGCCGCGAGCACGTCGGCGCGACACCCCACCTCGACCCGATAATGCTCGCGCACCTCGCTCGGCCGCTCGCGCAGGAGCTGCCCGAGCGCCCCCGGCACGTCCAGCGCGACCCCGCGTGCCCGGAGACTCGCGTTGCTATCCACGGCAACGACGAGCGGCCGGCCGGCTAGGAGGCGCTCTCGAACGTGACTGAAACTCATCCGCTTCTTAGCCTAGTACAACGTGCTCTACCTGCGTCGCGCTGCGGCCGATCGGAAGTGGTGTTTCATCGCCCGATCGTGAAACAGACGGGTTCGCGCGGCACGTGCCGCGGCCACGGTGATGCCCGCGAACCTGGAATCGGTTTCGTATGAGGTGCGTCACGCCGGATGCTCGGCTAGGCTCCCGCGCCCGGAGTCACGCTGACCATGAAGCCCAACGCGCGCTACTTCCTTCTCCTCGGGTTGCTCGCCCTCGGAACGACGCACTGCTCCTCGAGCTCGGATGCCACGCAAGGCAGTCCGCCTGCGGCGGGTAAAGCCGGAACGTCGAGCACGGGCGGCTCGAGCGGCGCCGGAGCAGGCGGCGTCGGCGGCGCGGGCAAGGGCGGCGCGGGCGGCACGGCAGGCGCCGCGGCTGGCGCGGCCGCGGGTGGCAAAGCGGGCGGCGCCGGCGCGAGCAGCGCGGGCGGTGCGGGTGCGCCTGCGGCGGGCTCTTCGAACGCGGGCGCCTCGAGCGGCGGGATGTCGAGCGGCGGGATGTCGAGCGGCGGGGCGTCGAGCGGCGGCGCTCCGAATGCAGGCGCGCCGAGCGGCGGCGAATCGAGCGGCGGTAAGAGCGCCGGCGGCGCGCCGAGCGCAGGTGCTCCGAGCGCCGGCTCCGCGAGCGCGGGCAAGGCGGGCGGCAGCTGAGCCGCGCGCGTCTACTTCTCGTAAGCCTGCGCGGCGACGACGCCGCTTCCGCCCGTCACCTGCACGACGACTTTGCCGGGCGCCGGGATCACGCCGAACATCCAGCGATAACAAGCCGTCTTCTTGCCGAGCACGGCCGTCGCGCCGGTGTCCTGATCCACGGCGAGAATCGGAGTCATGCCGGGGATGATGGTCGTGAGCTGCAACTGAATGTTCACTTCGGTCACGGGCGGCAGCCCGGTCGCGACGACGGTGTAACACTTGTTCGGTTGAAGCTGGATGGGCACGTCGAGCGTCTGACCTTGCGTGAAGTTGCCGACGAGGAGCTCGCCGACCGGCTTCGCGCCGGGTTGCACGTTGTCCTTCACGAGCCCGGCGATGATGGGCTGCACGGCGGCGGCCGCGGAGGCGTCGAGGCGCTGCGCGATCGGGCCGGCTTGCGTCGGAGGAGCGGTGGGACCGGCGGTCGGGACCGCAGTCGGCGCGGGCATCGGCGCGGCTCCGCCGGCCGCCATCGGATAAGCCGGTGCCCCGCCGACGCCCGCCGGAGCCATCGGCCCCATGCCCGCCGCGGACACCCCGACCTGCCCCTGCACGTAGCCGCCGGCAGCTGTTTCACCATCGTTCTTCTTGCAGGCGGTGCCCGCGGCGGCCAAAACGAGGGCCAGGCCGGCGGCACGAAGGGCTCGAAGGCGAAGTGAAATCCGTGACGACATCAGGTGTTCTCCTCGGCGGCCAGAGGCTCGGCCGCGCGCGGCCGCGAGGTTACACCAGCCGGACAATGAGAGTCTTTATTTCGGCTTTTCTCCGCACGCGCGGATGAAGACTGCGAGGACCCGTGATCGGACGCACGACGCTTTTCAAAACGATGCTTGGTTTGACGCTGCTCGGCGCTTGCTCGGGCTGCACCGTCAGCGGTGACGACGACGAGGGCGACGGCGGGGGCGTGCTCCTCATCGAGCCGCTCGCGCAGGACGCGATGGCGAGCGGACTCATGATCGACAAGGCCGAGCTGTCGTTGAGCGCCGTCGCGCTCGACCCGTGCATGACGGACGCCGCGCTCCTCCGCACGCTGCCCTTCTCGTTCGATCTCTTCCAGCAGCCGCCGGCGAGCGTGGGCTTCATGAGCGCGGTCACGGACTATTGCGGCCTGGAGGTGGACTTGGGGCCCGAGGCGAGCGGGGATTTGTCCGAGCTCGAGGGCGCGACCGCGCTGCTTCACGGCACGCGCCCGGACGGAACGCAGTTCACGCTCACGAGCACGCTCGCGACGACGCTCAATTTCGACAGCGACGTGACGCTCGACGCCATGCACCTCGTGCTGGGCGTCGATTTCGACGCGTGGTTCGCGAACGCGGACCTGACGAACGCTCAGGCGTCGGACGACGGCGTGCTCATCGACGCGAACGACAACCCCGACGTGCTCGCCGCGTTCGACGCCGCGACGAGCTCGGCCTTCGCCGTCTACGACGACGTGAACGGCGACGGGAAGATCACGGGCTCGGAGCTCGTACCCGTGGCGACCGCAGCGATGCCGTGACGACGAGCGCCACGACGAGGGCGCCACGCGCGCACCACACGTCGGGCGAAGGCGCGCGCGTGAAGTCGACGAGCACGCGAACGGCCGCGTAGGCGACGAGCACGAAGAGCGCGGTCGTTCCGGCGCGGGTCTGCCGCGCGAGCACGCGCAGAGCGAGCCACGCGACCCCGAGCGCGAGCGCGGCCTCGTAGAGCTCGCTCGGATGCACCGGGAGCGCGAACGCGGCGCTCGGCGTGAGCGCCTGCGCGACGACTTGCTCCGACCACGCCGGCGAGCCGTGCGGAAACGCGCCGAGACGCGCGAGGAAGACGGGGGCGTGCGCGCCGAGCGGCTTGCCGAAGTCACAGCCCTCGAGAAAGCAGCCGAGACGCGTGAGGGCCACGCCGAGCGCGGCGCCCGGAGCCGCGGCGTCGAGCAACGACGCGGGCGCGAGGCCGTGGCGCCGCGCGCCGACGACGAGCGCGACCGCGCCCACCGCGAGACCCACACTCCCCGACAGGCCGCCGTTCGCGAGCGACAGGGCTTCGCCGACGGTCGCGACCTCCGCAGGGTGCAACGCGACGAAACCGAAACGCGCCGCCAGGAGCCCGGCGAACGACGCGAAGAGACACGCGCCGAGCACGGCCGTTCGCGGCTGGCCGGCGCGCGCGGCAAGTCTCAATGTGAGCACGAAGCCGGAGCCGAACGCCGCGGCGAGCAGCGCACCGAACGCCGCCACCGGGAGCACTCCCCAGGATCCGAACGAGAGCTCGAAGAGGAGCGGGTGCATCGGCAGCGCGCGGAGAAAAATCGCGTAGCATGGGGGCCGTGCTGCGAAAGCTCTTGTGCGTGGGGGTCGTGTGCGCGGCGTGCCTGCCCGCCGACCCGCCCGGCTTCCATCGGGACGCCGGCCGCGTGCTCGGCCGCGCGACGGCCAAGGTCAAGACGACCGCCAAGCACGACGACGCAACGGCCGAAGCGTCGACGACCGCGCCCGTCGAAGACGCCTCGCATCGCTTGATCGACGAGGCCCTGAACGAGGACTTCAATCGCACCGACCTCGGCCCCGACTGGAATCCGACCTCGGACGCCTGGCACCTCGACGACGGCAAATTGTGCGTCAAGGGCGCGAAGAATCATCCCGTTTGGTTCAATCGGCGGCTCCCGAAAAATGCGCGCATCGAATTCGACGCCACGCCGGGTTCCCCCGACGGCGACGTGAAGGCCGAAGCCTGGGGCGACGGGCACAGCGTTCCGGCCGGCACTACCTACAACGACGCGACGAGTTACATTGTCATCCTCGGTGGTTGGAAGAATCGCCTGAACGTCCTCGCCCGTCTGAATGAGCACGGAACGAATCGCTTGGAGCTCCGGCTGGTGCCAGGCTCGGAGGACCCGCGCACGGCGCCGATCGTCGAGGGTCGCTCGTACCACGTCGAGATCGAGCGAGGCGATGGGCGCACGGTGCGCGTCACCGTCGATGACGTGCTCTTTCACGAGTTCGAGGATCCATCGCCGCTCGTCGGACCCGACCACGAGCACTTCGCGTTCAACGATTGGAACGTCCCCGTTTGCTTCGACGACTTGCTCGTGACGCCTTTGGAGGATTGACGAGACCGTGACGCTCGAGGAGCTCGATATCGCGCTGGAGGAGCTCGAGGTGCGCCTCGAACGCCTGCGCGCGCTCTACGAGCAATATTTTCTCGGCTTCGAGAAGATCGAACCGAGCGTCGCGCGCAAGGACGTCGACCGGCGCATTTATCTTCTCCGGCGCGAGAAAATCCGGAACACCGGCAAGCGCTTCAAACTGCAGACGATCATCCAGCGCTACAACACGTTCCAACAATATTGGCAGCGCATCTGCCGCGAGATCGAGAACGGCACGTACAAGCGCCACCTGCTCCGCGCCGAGCGCCAGCTCGCGCCCGACGCGCAGCTCACGATCGCGTCGCGGCGGCGCTTCGGCAAGCTCGCGGCAGCGGGCGACGCAGGGACCGCGCGCGCGAGCTCGGCGCCGCCCGCCGAGTTCGCGTCCGAAGAGGCGGGCACGGCCGAGGTCGCGCGCCGCGAGTCGCGCCCGGGCGTGCCGGAGTCGCGCCCGCCGGACAGCGACGACGTCGCGACGCGACGACCTCCGCCGCTCACCTCGTCCGATCTCGTGCAGAAGAAGGGCCCACCGCCCAAGCCCGAACGGCTGAAGCCCGCGTCGAGTCGTCCGCCGACGCCGCCGGACAAATACGACTCACTCGAGCTCGACATGGGGTTTCTCGGCAGTTGGGTGCCGCCGGCGGGGCCGCCCAAAGCGAAGAGCTCGCCGCGGGCCGCACCCGCACCGGTCAAGGCGAAGAGCTCGCCGCGGGCCGCACCCGCGCCGGCCAAGCCGAAGAGCTCCCCGAAAGCCGCGCCCGCTCCGCGACCCGCCGCGCCGCCCCCGAAACCGGCGCGCGCTCCGGCAGAGCCCGCGACCGCGGCGGGCGTCAGCGACGAACGGGTGAAAGATCTGCATCAACGGCTCTCCGCGCTGAAGAAGGAGAACCGCGAGGCCGGTCAGGTGTCGCTCGAAAACCTCGCGAAAACGGTGCGCGAGACCGAAGCCCGGCTCCGCGCCCAGCACAAGGACCGGAAGATCGACTTCGAGGTCGTGATCCGCGACGGCAAAGCCATCGTCAAACCCACCGTCCGGTGAGGTACCCGCCCGAGCCCGCCCCCGTCAGGAGTGGTTAGGCCGAACGGTTCGCCGTGAAGCCGTCGGCCGCGTTGGCGGTCGCTTCGGCCTCGACGAAGACATCCGATTCGCAGAAAACGATGGTGCAGGACGACCGCCCCGTCTCGCGCATGCGCGCGCAGAGCTCGGAAAATTCGGCATCCGAGTCCACCACGTCCCCTTCGACCGGCTGCCGCGTGTCGTCGTAGCGGCAGTTATCGATCGCAACCCAAAGTCCCTTGTAGGCGCCGGAGCGACAGAGCTCCCGCCAGGTCATCCTGGAGATCATCGATGCCATGCTTTACCTTCGCGTCCGCTGCGACTCCCTCTTCCGGAGAGCGAACTGGGAGTCTCTGCCGCAGTCGCCAAGCGTGACCCCCCGGATGTAGCTCCGGTCGGCAGAATTCGTCAAGCGAACGGCATATTCGTCCGGCCTATCGGCCGCGAGTCTCGTGCGACCCCGCGAAAGCACAATAGATTCTTGAATTGCCCCTCTGCTGGAATTCGCTGAGCAGCGCCCGGGAGCCGCCCGGAGCGCGTCAGCGACACTTCCGAACGATGTTTTTCAGCTTCGGGGACCCGGCGCCGGCGCTGTTGACGATGCCCTCGATCGTCTTGGCGAGACCGCAGTCACCGCCCGCGGCCGCCGCCTGCGCAAGTCCGGTTGCGCGATTTTGAATGTGCGCGCGGCACACGTCGGCCTTCGCCGGATCGGTGCACTTTTGGAGCGCACTCGCAGCCGCGGCCATGTTGCCGCTGTTGGCCGCGGCGTCGCACTGCTCGCACGCGTTGCTCGCGGGAGCGGGCTTCGCCGTGGCGGTCGTCGCGGGGTGCGAGGTTGTCGTACCCGTCGCGGCGGCTTTGCCGGGCTCGTGCTCGCCGCGCGGCTCGGGCGTGGTCGGGGCCGGCTGCGCAGTCGCCGGCGCGGTCGCCGACGGCGTTGCGAGCGGGGCGAACGCCGTCGTCGCTTCGGGCGCGGCGGGAGTGGACGTCGGGATGGTGAGCGTCTGCTGATCCGACCCCGATTTGCCCGCGCGCATGGCGACGACGCCCATCGCCGCGAGGAGCAGCACGCCCGCGGCACCGAGCCCGACGACGAGCCCCTTGTTGCCGCCGCTGCTCCGCTGCATGGGCGGCGCGGGAGGCACCGCCGCGACGACGGCCGGCGCGGTCGCCGGCACATAGGGCCCGGCGCCCATCATCGGCGCGGCGGGGCTCGGCGGGAAATTCGGCGCGGGCTGGTTGAAGTCGGGCGGCATCGGCATGGCCGCGGTGTCGGTGTGCTGCGGGCCCGCAGCGCCGTCGCCCGTCACCGTCATGCGCCCGCCGCCCGAGAGCTCGGAGAAGAACTCACGCGCGGACGGCTGGCGTTGCTCGCGGTCCTTCGCGAGCGCGCGCAAAATCGCTTGCTTCATACCGGCCGGGAGATCGCGCGCGGGCGCGGAGACCTCGAACGGCGTGGGCTGCGCGGTCATGTGCGCGGTCGCCCACTGCCACGGCGTGTCGGCGTGGAACGGCAGCGTGCTCGTCAGCATTTCGTACGTCATCACGCCGAGCGAATAGATGTCGCTGCGCGCGTCGAGCGCTTTGCCCGTGAACTGCTCGGGGCTCATGTAGGGCGGCGTGCCGAGCACCATGCCCTGCTGCGTGAGCTTTTGCTCCTTGTGGGCGTCGCCCGACTCACGGCGCGCGGCGATGCCGAAATCGAGCACCTTCACGAAGTCGGTCTCGCCCGCGCGATCGGTGAGCACGATGTTGTCGGGCTTGAGATCGCGATGGATGATGCCCTGCAGGTGCGCTTCGTCGAGCGCGCCGCACACCTGACGCATGATCTTGTTCACGCGATCGGGCGCGAGCGGCCCCTGCTGGGCGATCACGTCGCTCAGCGATTTACCGGCGACGAACTCCATCGCGATGTAGAGCGTGCCGTCCTGCGTCGCGCCGAAGTCGAAGAACTTGATGGTGTTCGGATGCTCGAGTTGCGCGACCGTCCCGCATTCGCGATGGAAGCGCTGGAGCACCGACGGGTCTTTGGAAAGGTGCGAATGCAGCGTCTTGATCGCGACCTTGCGCACGGTCGAGCCCATCTGCTGCTCGCCGACGTAGACCTTGCCCATGCCCCCTTCGCCGAGCACGCCGGTCACCCGATAACGACCGCCGATGAGCTGTCCGACGAGCGGATCGGGCCCCTCGCTCGGCGTCGCCAGAATCGACCCGCACTTCGCGCAGAAGCGCGCCCCATCGACGTTTTCGTGACCGCAGGCCTCGCACTTCATCGAAGTGCCGGAAGCGTTACACGAATCGGGTCTTATCCGCCACAGCACGCGAAGCCGACAAATTTTTCCGGGCCCCGGCGCGCGTGATACGCCGGCCGGCATGCGGCGCGGCACCCTCTTCGCGAACTCGGGGGCTATTTTGCTGACCGCAGCCGCGCTCCTCGGCGCAAGTTCGCGGCCGAGCGCGCCCTTATCGAAGGCGTGGAATCCCGACAACGGGGACGGGACGTACGAGAATCCGGTCCTCTACGCCGACTACTCGGAGCCGGACGTGATGCGGTCGGGCAGCGACTTTTACCTCGTCGCGTCGAGCTTCAACGCGGTGCCGGGCATTCCGGTGCTGCGCTCGAAGGACCTCGTGAATTGGCAGCTCGTCGGGCACGTGCTCGACGTGCTCGAGCCGCGGAGCACCTACGCCACGCCTCAGCACGGCGGCGGCGTGTGGGCGCCGTCGATCCGCAAGCATGGCGGGCTCTTCTACGTCTACTGGGCGGACGTCGACGCGGGGATCTTCGTCGCCACGGCGAAGGACGCGGCCGGCCCGTGGTCGAAGCCGGAGCTCGTGAAAGCGGCGAAAGGCTGGATCGATCCGTGTCCGTTTTGGGACGACGACGGCAAAGCGTACCTCGTGAGTGCGTTCGCTCCGAGCCGCACCGGGATCAAGAGCACGCTCGTTTTGAGCCGCCTGCGCGACGACGGCAAGCGCGTGCTCGACGACGGCGTGATCGTCTTCGACGGGCACCAGAAGCATCCCACGATCGAAGGCCCGAAGCTCTACAAGCGCGCCGGCTACTATTACATCGCGGCGCCCGCGGGCGGCGTGCCGCAAGGCTGGGAAGTCGCGCTCCGCTCGAAGAACATCTACGGACCGTACGAAGACAAGATCGTGCTCGCGCAAGGCTCGACCGCGATCAACGGACCGCACCAGGGCGGCTGGGTCGATACGCCGAAGGGCGAGTTTTGGTTTTTGCACTTTCAAGATCGCGGGGTGTACGGCCGCGTCGTCCACCTCGAACCGATGAAGTGGGTCGGCGATTGGCCCGTGATCGGTGACGCCGGCGAACCGGTCGCGACGCACAAGAAGCCCGACGTGAAGCCGAGCCTCCCGGTGACGCCCGCCGAGTCCGACGAATTCGACGGACCGCGACTCGGCCTAGAGTGGCAATGGCAGGCGAATCCGGAGTCGGGCTGGGCGCTCCCGGCGCCCAACGCGGGCGTGCTGCGGCTCACCTGCGCCGCGCCGGGCACCGCGCTCAGGAACTTGTGGGACGCGCCGAATCTCCTGCTCCAGAAATTTCCCGGCCCCGCCTTCACCGCGACCGCCAAGCTCGACTTCACCGCGCTCTCGGACGGTGAGCGCGCGGGGCTCGTCGTGTTCGGCACCGACTACGCGACGCTCGCGCTCGAGCGCCGCGGCGCGGAGCTCGTCGTCGAACAGAGCGTGTGCAAGGGCGCGAGCAACGGCGCGCGCGAGAAAGAGATCGCGTTCGTGCACGCGCCGGAGAGCGCGCTCTTCTTGCGAGCGCGCGTGCTCGAAGGCGGACGCACCGAATTCTCGTTCAGCGACGACGGCGAAGCGTTCGCGCCGTTGGGCGAACCCTTCCAAGCTCAACCGGGCCGCTGGGTGGGCGCGAAGATCGGCCTCTTCGCCGAGCGCGGCGACGAGCACGCCCGCGAGTCCGGCTACGCCGACGTGGACTGGTTTCGCGTCGAATAGGTGACGAAACGGCGCCCGGCCTTCTTATCGAAGCGCCCCGTTTGTTAGCCGCAAAAAGCGCGAAACACGCTGGAAGCGGTCCCACGTGCCTGATGCCACGCACCATGCCTGCGGCCGCGAAGGATCCGTCCCGCACGGGCTCGACCGGGGAGTCCGGCTTCAGCGCCAACATCACGGGCGCGAGCCTGGCGGATCTCGTCCAGCTCGAATGTCTGGCGAACTCGACGCTCGCGGTCCGGGTCGTGTCGGGCGCCGAGGTCGGGTACCTGTATTTTCAGGCGGGTCAGATCGTGCACGCGATGAGCTCCGACGCGGTCGGCGACGGCGCCGCGCTCGAGATTCTCGGTTGGGATCGCGGCTCGTTCGAACCGTGCAACGCGGGCTGGCCCACGAGCCCCACCGTGAACCGGCCGTGGCAGGCGCTCCTGATGCACGCCGCGACGATACGCGACGAAGCGCGCCGGCGTACCGTCGTCGATTTTCCTCGCGAGCGCACGCAAGGCACGCCGATGCAGAAGCCGCCGAGTCCGATCACTCCGCCTCCGTTGCCGCCGAAGACCTCCGAAGCGCCGCAGAGCGGCACGACGTTCGACACGCAGGGCATCGAGCGCGCGGTGCGTCTCGAGGCCGACGGCAGGCTGCTCGCGAGCCGCGGCGACGCCGAAGAACTCGCGGCGATCACCGCTTACACGATGCGCCTCGCCCTGCTCATCGGCGAACGTCTCGGGATGGAGGAGCTCCGCGCGGTCGAATGCGTGACCGCCGAGCACCGGCGCCTCTTCTACGCCGAGCGCAACGGCAATCTCATCGGCATCGAAGCGCCGAACGACGCCGATCTCAGCACCCTGCGCGAGCGCCTGGGCTTCTGATGGAGGTCACGGAGACGCTCGCGAGCCTGCGCGACGTGGACGACGTGCGCGGCAGCTTCCTCTTGAGCGCGCAAGGGCGGCTCGTCGCGCGCGACCTGCCGTCGATGTTCCACTCCGAGATCTTCTCCGAGATCGGACCGCGGCTCGTGCGCTTGCGCGAGACGCTCGAGACGGACGGCGACGACTTGAGCGCGCTCACGCTCCGCTTCAGCGAGCACAAGCTCCACCTGCGCACCGTCGGCGAGCTCTTGCTGGGCGTCGTGACGAGCGCCAAAGTGAACGGCCCCGCGCTCCGCATGGCGATCAACCTGGTGGCGCGCCGCGTGGCGTCCCAAGGGAGCGACCTGCGTCCGGAGCCGGAAACGGCGCCGAAGGCCGAAACTCCGCCGCCGCCGAGCGCCGGTCCCGCCCATTCGGAGCGGGGCGACATCGTGTTTCGCGGCCGGAGGTTCTGACGCCGATCCGCGAGACCGCGTTTCAAGCGTGTGTGACGCGAAAACCGCTCTAAGCTCCGCGCGTGGCGGATTTCACGAAACCTCGCTCCGGTTCCCGGTTGCGCGTCGCGATTCTCTTCGGCGGTCGCTCCGCCGAACACGAGATTTCCCTGCTCTCGGCCCGCTTCGTCCTCGAATCGCTCGATCCGGAACGCTTCGAGCCGGTGCTCGTCGGCATCGACAAGAGCGGCCGCTGGCTCTTGCAGGACGGCGCGCGCCTGCTCGCCCAGGCGCGTGACCCGCGCGCCGTGGCGCTCGACGGCTCGACGCTGCCGGTGCTGCTGCCCGCGCACCCGACGGGCGCGCTCGTCACGACCGGCGCCGAACCGGGCGCGCTGCCCATCGACGTGGCGTTTCCGGTCTTGCACGGCCCGCTCGGCGAGGACGGCACCGTGCAAGGACTGCTCGAGCTCGCGGGCGTGCCGTACGTCGGCTCGGGCGTGCTCGGTTCCGCGGTGGGCATGGACAAGGACGTGATGAAGCGCTTGCTCGTCGCGGCGGGATTCCCGGTGTTGCCGTATCGCGCGCTCAAGCGCGCGCGCTGGGACCGCGAGCCCGACGCCGTGCTCGCCGAGCTCGCCGCGCTCGGGCTGCCGCTCTTCGTCAAGCCGGCGAACCTCGGCTCGTCCGTCGGCATCTCGCGCGTGAAGGAGCACGCCGCGCTCGCCGCGGCCGTGCGCGCGGCGTTCGAGTTCGACGACAAGCTCGTGATCGAAGCCGGCCTCGACCACCCGCGCGAGATCGAGCTCGCCGTGCTCGGCGGCGACCCGCCGTTCGCGTCGATTCCCGGCGAAATCGTGGTCGACCACGCCGACGGCTTCTACTCGTACGCCGCGAAGTACCTCGACGACCACGGCACCGTCGCCAAAATTCCGGCCGAGCTCGCGCCCGCCGAAGCCGACGAAGCGCGCCGGCTCGCGCTCGCGACGTTCGAGGCGCTCGAAGCCGAAGGGCTCGGACGCGTCGACCTCTTCTTCGATCGCGAGCGGCGTTTCTGGGTCAACGAAATCAACACGCTGCCCGGCTTCACGTCGATCTCGATGTTCCCGAAGCTCATGGCGGCGAGCGGCGTCGACGCGCGCACGCTCGTCACGAAGCTCGTCGACGACGCCGTCGCCCGCAGCGCGCGGCGGCGCGCGCGCAAAACGACGCTGGGCTGAGCTTCAGGGTTTGCTGGTTGGGGTGGGCACGGCGCCCGACGGCGCCGGTGCCGCCGCGGGCGAAGCTGACCCGCTCGCGTTCGGCGCCGTGGCGCTCGGCTTCGGCAGCGGCTTCATCGGACCCATGCCGTTCGGCGCCGGAGGCCACGAGAGCTCGGCGTCCGTGCGCGAAGCGCGATCGACGAGACGCGCCTGGCGAGCGCGCTCCGCGTTCGGAACGACGACCACGACGTCGAACGGCCCCGCCATTTTCGTGGGCCGATCGTAGAGCGGGTGCCGGCTCGGCGCCGGCTCCGCGTCGGCGAGCAGCGGGAAATCGAAGCGCACTCGATCGATGAGCTCGTGCCCGATCCAGAGCTCCACGGCGAAGCGCCCCATGCGCCGCGCCGTCACGATGGGCTGGCGGTAGCGGACGGCGCGCACGTTCGCGAGCGTCACCGTGCCGTTCTCGTAGTGGAAGGTGTACTCGTATTGCTCGGCTTGCCGGAGCGGCGTCGGGTCGGGCTGATCGTCCGAAAAAGCGCGCGGGGCCGCCGCTTGAGCCGTGGCCGGCGCGGCACCCGGCGCGGACGAGCCGGACGCCGACGGCAGCTCCGCGGGCGCGCCGTCGCCGTGGCCTTCGGCGAGGTGCATCGGCACGACGACGCCCGGAGCGCCTTCGTTCGGCAAGGCGGGACGCGCCGCCGAACAAGCGACGACTCCGAAGAGCGACCAGGCGACGGGGCGGGCGAACACGGGCGCTTCGTTAGCTCCGGACGTCGGGGAGCGCAATTTCCACGGCGCGCGTCCACGCTTCGGCCGCGCCCCCGAGCTTCGTCCAGAGCGCCCGAAAGTCCGCGGGCGGCGGCGCTTCGACGTGAAATCGCTCGCGCTCGCCCGCGAGCTCGACCCAAGCCGCGTGGAGCAGCACCCGTTCGAGGGCATGAACGCTGCCGTCGGCGAGAATCACGCGAAGAGCGCCTCCGTGCTCGGCGTCGCCGAAGAGCGGCGTGCCCGCGCGCTCGGCGTGCAAGCGGAGCTGGTGCGTCCGCCCCGTCACCGGCGACAGCGCGAGCAGCGCGGGCCGCACCGGAACGCGCGTGCGCGAGCGCTCGGGCAAGTACACCGAGCCTGCTTCCGCGACGGTGGCGTACGCCGTCTCGGCGGCGCGCTCGCTTTCGCCGGCACCGTGCGCCGCGCCGCGGCCGCTCGCACCACGCAGCTTGCGCGGCAGCGCCCACGTCCACGAGCCGCTCGGCGGCTCGGGCGCGCGCGGGGCGAGCGCGACATAGCGGCGCCGAAAACCACCGCGCGCGCGTAACCGCGCCGCGAGCTCCCGCCCGTGTTCGTCACGAGCGAGGGTGACGACGCCGCTCACGCCCACGTCGAGGCGCGAAACCGCGTGCAGCGCGCCGCGCGCGAGCCCGAGCTCCGTCTCGACGCGAGCGACGAGACTCGCGGCGACCCCGGCGTGATCCGGCTCCGTCGCGACGCCGGCCGGCTTGCTGACGAAGACGAGGCCGCCGTGCTCGCCGAGGATCGTGATGGGCGCCGCGCCGTCACGCGCGGCGTGCACCTCCACGACGCTGCCCGCCGCGACGCGGAGGTCGGGATCGCCCGCGCGCCGCCCGTCGACGAACAAGCGACCCTCCGCCACGGCGTCACGCGCGCCGAGTCGCAGAGCGAGCTCGGCCAGCGTCTCGCCGGCGTCCGGCACCACCCAGCGTACGAGCGGGCGGCTCACTCCGACGCGGGCTCGAGGACTTTGCCGGTCGTTCGGCGCACGAGCTCGACGAGCACGGGATCGCTCGCGAGCTCGCTGCGCAACGTCTGTCGCACGAAGGCGAGCTGGTCGGGCGAAAGCTTACCGGCGAGGTGCTGCGTCGCCTCGCTCACCTTGTTGTCGAGGTAGGCGTCGAGCCCGATTTCACCGCGTTCGAGCCGCGCAAGGTCGCCCGCAGGCTTCACTTCGGTCGCGCCGCCGACCTCGAACTGAGTCGTCGTGGGACCCGTCGCCGTCGGCCCGAGCGGAGCGCCGGCCGGGCCGATTGGCGGCGGTTTGCCGATGCCGTCGATGCCCATGGCGTTCCTTCGAGCTTACCTCAGATTGCCAATCGCGTTCTTCATCGAGTCGTGCCGCACGCGGAGCACGTTCGAGTAGGCGGTGTAAAAGCGATTCTCGGCGCTCATCCGCTCCTGAAGCGCGATGTAATAAAGGTTCTGGTTCGCGTCCTGACTGAGCAGACTCTCCATCGACGGATCGGCCGTCCCTGTCGGCGCTCCGGGCGTGGCGCTCGTGCTCGCGGGGTAGCCTTCGGGCGTTTGCGGCGCGGGCGACGCGGCACCGCCCGGCGACGCACCCGGAAACGAGAGCGTCGGGTTCGTCGGGCGAATGGCGGCGGCGAGCACCGCACCACCGGGTAGCTTGGTGACGGCCGCCTCGGCGCCCGAGACGACGGCTCCCGCGCCCGCGTTCATCATCGTCTGGAACGGCCGGGTCGGCTGGGCGGTGGTGCGCGGCGCGGTCGGCGTGGAATCGAGAAGCGGCGCTGGGCCGGTGGGA
>DATJXW010000035.1:0-21115 GCA_035499895.1 Polyangiaceae bacterium
GCGCGCCAGATCGAGCGGGTAATCGAGCCCGAGATCGGCGCGGCCGACGTTCGGCGCCGGGAGCGCCGCGCAGGGGCCGGCGAAGCTACACTGCGCGAGCGTCGCGCGCGCGGCATGCTCGGGTCTGAGCGCGGCCACGAGCGCACGCTCGTCGCACGCCACGGCGAGCACGTTCTCGCCCGACCTCGCGAGCGACGCGGCGCTCACGTCGCCGTTCGGCCCGACGGAGACGACGCTCGTCGCTTCGCCGTCGCCGCGTAACACGAACGAGCGGCCGTCGCCGCCCGTCGGGCAGCGCTCGGCAAAATCGCGTGCCAGTGCGTCCGGGGCCGGCTTGAAGCTCGCGCCGCCGTCGTTGCTCTTCCACACTTCGAGATTCGCGCCCGCGCCGCGCGCGAACACGATGCCGTCGGGCGTCACGCGCGCGACCCGGTAGTACGCGCGCGCCGGCGTGAGTCCGCGACCGAGCGCGGGCGTCGCGGGCGCCACCGGGTGCGGCGCTTCCTTCACGCCGAGCGACGGCTTCACGAGCGCCGCATAACCGCGTACGAAGGGCCACGCGCGCCGAGCTTGCCGGATGAGCGGCTCGGGCGTTACGGCGAGCTCCGCGAGCGCGTGGGTCGGCCGCGCGTTCCCGCCGTACTCCGCGAACGTGAACGCCGAAGCGCGATGGGCGGCCTCGACGGCGGCGTCTTCGGTGATGGCACGCGCGAACGGCGCGCAGCGGTCGAACGGAGCGTCGGCCGCCGGCGACGTGACGAGCCGTCGCCGCACGAGCACGCGAAAATCGGCGAGCTCTCGATCGCGCAAGAGCGCCGGCCCGGTCGGCCCGACCATGCACGCACCGTAGTCGGCGAGCGCGGTCGCCAGGGTGTGGACCTTCCACGCTGCGTCGAGCCGCGGGTAGAGCCACGCGACGGCGCCCGCGGCGAGCGTGAAAAGGAGCACGAATCTGAGCCGGATCGGCGGCGCCGGCAACGTGGGCGCCCGTTCGACCGGGGGGGCCGAGGGTCGAGTCGAGCGCACCCGATCGAGCGAAGTCCGCATCCGCCCGAATCTAAGGAGCGCGAGCCGCCGCGGCCAAAAAAGCCGAGTGGCTTCGCCGGCGGAAGCTCTCGGTCACGACCGAGCGCGACTCAGAGCATGCCGCCGCGCGGCGGCATGTCGTCCGTGCGCAGGCGCTTGCGGCGTCGACGCGCGGCTTCACTCATCTTCTTCCGGCGCTTGATCGACGGCTTCATGTAATGACGACGACGCTTGAGCTCCCGCAGGATGCCTTCCGCAGCCATTTTGCGCTTGAGGTGCTTGATGGCGCGCTCGATGCCTTTGTCGCCAACCTGGACTTCGAGCGGCTTACACTGGACGGGATCGGTAGGATTCGCCAAGGGACGGCCTTATTGACACGCCCCGGCACGCGGAGCAACTAGAAGCGTGGATCTCAACGACCGCGAGCGCCCGACCCACGTCAAAGCCCCCCACGGCGCGCGAAACCTCGAAATCGCGTGGGGGGACGGCAAGCGCATCGTCTATCCTCATGAAATTTTGAGGGGTTTTTGTCCGTGTGCCACCTGCCAGGGTCACTCCGGCACGATCCGCTTCGTGACCGGCGGGGACCTCGACTTGAAGGACCTCGAGCAGGTGGGCAACTACGCGCTCGGCCTCACCTGGGCCGATAACCACAATTCCGGGATCTACTCGTTCCGTTACCTGCGAGCGCTCGGCGAGCTCCTCGAAGCGCAAGGAGCCGAAGGCGTGAAGGCGATGGGGGAGCTGCCGCGGGTATGACGCCGCCCGGCGACGGCGGTCCGCGCCATTGCCGCTCGGTGCTCGTCACCACCTCGTATCCGTCGTCGCCCGACGACGCGTCCGGTCACTTCGTCGCCGCCGAGGTCCGGGCACGGCGGGCCCGAGGCGAGCACGTCACGGTGCTCGCGCCGCGCGTCGCGGGCTCGAGCCCGAGCCCCGAACCCGACGTGCGTTGGTTGCCGGCGTACGGCGCCTTCGGCTGGCCCGGCGCGCTCGCGCGACTGCGCGAACGACCCTGGCGCGCCTTCGGCGCGATGCGTTTCGTGCTCGCCGCGCGGCGGGCGCTCGCCTGCATCGACGACGCCGAGCGCGTCGTGGCTCACTTCATCGTGCCCTCCGCGTGGCCGATCGCGGCGCGCGCACGCCTCCCGCTCGAGGTCGTCGCGCACGGCTCGGACGTGCGGCTCATCGGGCGGCTGCCTGCGCCGCTCCGGCGTCGTGTCGCGCGCCGTCTCGCGGGTGCGGAAGTGCGCTGCGCCTCCGAAGAGCTCCGGCACGAGCTCCTGCGCGCGCTCGGGCCCTTGCCACACACGAAGCTCCTGGTCGCAGCGCCGGTGCTCGAGCTCACTCGGCCGTGGCAGCGCGACGAAGCGCGCGCCGAGCTCGGCGTCGACGCGCGCGCTCGCCTCATCGTCGTCGTCGGACGGCTGGTCGCCGGCAAGCGCGTCGACCTCGCGCTCCGCGCGGCAGAGCTCGTCCCCGGGGCGCGCGTCGTCGTCGTCGGAGACGGACCCGAGCGAGGCGAGCTCGAACGGCGCTTTCCGTTCGCGCGCTTCGTCGGGCAGGTGCCGCGCAGCCGCGCGCTCGCCTGGCTCGCGGCCGCCGACGTCCTCCTTTCCGCGTCCGCGCTCGAAGGGGCGCCGTCCGTCGTGCGCGAAGCGCGCGCGCTCGGAACCCGAGTCGTCGCCGTCGAAGCGGGCGACCTCGCGGCGTGGGGCAAGCGTGACGCGGGCCTCTGCGTGCTCGAGGCGCGCCCGTGAACGTTCGGCACGCGCTCTTCGCGGCCGGCTTGCTCGCGAGTTGCGGCGGCCGGCCGGCGACGATCGACGCGCCGGCACCCGCGCGAGCGCCGGCAAGCGCTGCTCCGAGTCCGAACGCGCTCGCCGTCACCGCGCACGCGAACACACCCGCCGCGCCTGCGTCGAGCGCGAGCGCATCGGCCGGCTTGCTCGCGGACGGCACCGCGGCGCCGCCTCCGCCGGCACTCGGCGGTCCCGGAACGCGCTCGGTGACGGGCGAAAACGGAGTCGTGGTTTCGGCCGAGCCGTTCGCGACGCGAGCGGGCGTGAGCGTGCTCGAAACCGGCGGGAACGCGGTGGACGCAGCCGTCGCGACCGCGTTCGCGCTCGCCGTGACGCACCCGAGCGCCGGCAACCTCGGCGGCGGCGGCTTCGCGCTCGTGCGACCGCGTGGCGGGCCGACGGTCGCCGTCGATTTTCGTGAGACCGCGCCGAGCTCCCTCACCCGTCCGAGCTTCGATGCCATGATCGCGGCCAAAGGCAGCGGCCCGGTCGCCCCCGGCGTTCCCGGCAGCGTGGCGGGCCTGTTGCTCACCGAGCGAAAGTTCGGGCGCTTGCCGCTCGAGCGCGTGGTCCTGCCCGCTCTCGCGCTCGCGCGGGACGGCGTGATCGTGAGCCGCGACGAGGCGGAGCTCCTCGCCGCGCACTGGACGACGCTTTCCCTCGACCCCGCCGCCCGTCGCGTGTTCGGCGACGGGCGCGGCGCGCCGCTCCGCGCCGGGGCGCGCTTGAAACAGCCGCAGCTCGCGGCGCTGCTCGCGGACATCGTCGCTCGGGGTGAAGCGGCGTTTTACGCGGGGCCGGCCGGCGCAAGCCTCGTCGGCGCCACGCACGGCAAGATCTCGCTCGCCGACTTGGCCGGTTACCGCGCGATCCTGCGCGAACCTGTCCGCGTGCGGTATCGCGGGCTCGACATCGAGACGATGCCGCCTCCGTCCGCGGGTGGGCTCGTCCTCGCGGGTACGCTGCGCGCGCTCGAACGCCTCGAACCGAGCGCAAAGCCCACGGAAAACGCGGACACCCTACACGCCTTTCTCGAGATCTCGCGCCGGGCGCAAGCGCTTCGCCGCTTCGACGTCGTCGACCCCGACGCCCTCGACGAGGCCGGGCGCGCCGCTCTCACCGCGCGGTTTCTCGAGCCGGACTCGCTGCTCGCGGTGCCCGTCGATCCCGAGCACGCGACCCCGTCGGCGAAGATTCATCCGCTCTACGCCGACGCGCTGCGCGAGCTCGAGCACACGACGCATCTTTCGGTCGCCGACCGGGACGGCATGGTCGTCTCGCTCACGACCACGCTGTCGGCGTCTTTCGGGGCGAAAATCATGGTGCCGGCGACCGGCGTGCTGCTCGGCAACGCCGTCGCCTCCTTCTCGAGCATGGGCGATAACCTTCCCGTCCCCGGCCGGCGCACGACGAGCTCGATGGCGCCGACGCTCGTCCTCTCGGGCGGCACGCCCCTGTTCGTGCTCGGGACGCCCGGCGGCGACACCATCCCGAGCACGCTCGGCCTGCTCGTCGTGCGCCTCGTGGACGAGCGCATGCCGCTCGACGACGCCGTGGACGCGCCGCGGGTGCACCACGGCTTCGTGCCGGACGCCGTGCGTTACGAAGCGGCGCGTCCGCTGGCGAAGCCGCTCCTCGACGCGCTCGCGGCGAAAGGGCACCGGTTCGTGCGTTCGCGCGCGTCCCAGGGTGACGCGAGCGTCATCGCGCTCCCCGTGGGGTCGCGGAGCGCCGCCGGGTACGCCGACCCGCGTGAAGGGCCCGGGCTCGCCCTCGCCGCGCGACCGCCCACGAACGCCCCGTAACCCAGGCGCGGTTCGGCCCGCCGCGCCCTCAGTTACGCGAGCCGCGGTCCACGAAGACCGCGCGCATGCCCGCGCGTTCCGCGGCGACGAGCCCCGGCTTCCCGTCCTCGAAGACGAGACAACCCTCGGGGCTTACACCCATGCGCTCGGCGGCCAGAAGAAAAATGTCCGGCTCCGGCTTGCCGCGCGCCACGTCCGCGGCAACCACCACGACCGGGAAAAGCTCCTTCACGCCGATGAGCTCGAGCGTGCGCTCGACGAGCGGTCGCGACCCGCCCGAGGCGACGCTCATCGGCAGCTTACCGTAGTAGCGCCGCGCCACCTCGACGATGGCCGTGACCGGCTGCACCGTCTCGATGAGCTTCAGGTACTCGGCGTGATGAAAGCGCTCGACGCTGTCCGCTTCGAGCGCCGTGCCGAACTCGCGATTGAGCCCCTCGATGGTGAGCGCCGTGCTCATGCCGGCGCGGCTCATGAAGAGGTCCCACGTGAACTCGAAGTGCGCTCCGTGCGCCGTGAGCGCGCGTTGCCACGAGCGGTGATAGAGCGGCATGCTGTCGGCCAGCGTGCCGTCGCAGTCGAAGATGAAGCCGGAAAATTCGCCCGGCGGAAGCTCGAACGGCTCGTGCACCGGCACTCGGGTCTTCAGCGTGAAAACGCGCTCAACTGGGCGGCGGCGCGCTCTCGGCCGCGGAACGCTCGAGCTGCTGAATGCTGCCGTCCCGACTGCGCTTGTGGACGAAGAGCGGCGGCGGAACGGCGGGCGCCGCCTCCTCCGCCTTGCCGTGAGCTTCCGAGACGGACGCGCCCTTCGACGCTTTGGAGCGCCGGCTGTTCGGACGCAACGCCGATTGGGCGCGGCGTTCGGCGGCGAGCCGTCGCCGTTCTTCCGCGCGCTCGAGCGCGCGAGCGAGACGCGGACTCACGCGCGGCGCGGCGCGCTCGGCTGCGCGGCGTTCGGCGCGCGCCGTCGCGATCGCTTCACGAGCCACTTCGGCGTAGAGCGCGACGATCTCGCGCACGAGGCCGTCAATCAAACGACGGCGTTCCGTCTCGAAGCTGTCCATTCGAGCCATAGCCTCTCGCACGGCACGCCTTCGCACGTCAAGATGCTTCCGCGTGAACGATGACGTTGCCAGTGAGCTCGACTCTAGCACGGGACGGCACACCCTCGAGGCTGTGCTCCGGCTCGCGTGGCCCATCGTGCTCGCCCGCGCGACGCAAGCCGTCATCGGTTTCACGGACGCGCTCATGGTCGCTCCGCTCGGCCAAGAATCCTTGGCCGCGACCACCACGGGCGGGCTCAACGCCTTCGCATTCATCATCTTGCCGATGGGCACGGTGCTCATCGTGCAGAGCTTCACGGCGCAGCTCCGGGGCCAGGGAGAACTCGTCGCCGCCCACCGCTACGCTTATTACGGCCTGTTCGTGGCCGTCGCCGCCGCTCTCGTCGCGGCCGTCGCCGTTCCTTTCGTGCCCGAGCTCCTCTCACACTTCGGGTATGCGCCCCGCGTGCATGCGCTCATGTCTCAGAATGCGTCAATTCGGCTCCTCTCGGTCGGGGGCGCCGTAGGGACCGAAGCGCTCGGCAACTATTACGGCGGACTCGGCCGCACCCGCCCGGCCATGGTCGCCGGGCTCACCGCGATGGTGACGAACGTCGGCTTGAATTGGCTGCTCATCGAGCCGCACCTCGGGCTGCCGGGCTACGGCGTGGTCGGCTCGGCCACCGCGAGCGTCATCGCGACGTGGATTGGCTTTGCCAGCATCGGCGCATTGTTTCTGAAAGACGGCGGCGGCTCACCTCGTGGCCTCGCGTGGCCGGAGTTCCGCCGCATGCTCCGCTTCGGCTTTCCGAACGGAGTCAATTGGCTGCTCGAGTTCTCCGCGTTCACTCTCTTCGTGAACGCCGGCGTCGGCCATCTCGGGACGACCGAGCTTGCGGCGTTCAACGTCGTCCTGCAAGTGAACACGATGTCCTTCATGCCTGCGTTCGGCGTCGCGTCCGCCGGCGCAATCTTGGTCGGCGAGAGCATCGGACGCCGAGCGCACGCCACCGTCTGGCCGACGGTGCGCACCACCGGGCTCGTCGCGGCAACGTGGATGGCTTTCGTGAGTGTGTGGTACCTCGTAGCACCAAGCGCAATAGTCGGGATGTTTCAGCCGCGCGGCGCGCCGAACGAGCAGCTCTTGCAGACCGGCGCGAGCATGCTCGCCGTTTCCGTGGCGTGGCAGCTCTTCGACGCGGCGGGTCTCACGCTGAGCGAAGCGCTGCGCGCGGCGGGGGATACTTTCTTTTGCATGATCGCCCGCATCGTTCTCGCGTGGGGCGCGTTCGCACCCGCCGCGTTCTTCCTCGCCCGCTCGCCCATCGCGGGCGCAAGGACCATGATGTTTTGCCTCACTGGGTACATCGTGCTCCTCGCGCTGACGTTCGGCGCCCGCTTCGGTTCGGGTCGCTGGCGAAGAATCGACCTCGTCGGAACCGGTCCGGGTTGATCCCACCTCGCGCCCGTCGTACACGGAAACGCCGCCGGAGCGTCACCGCCCGGCCAGAAGAAGTAGTCTACGGTCTCGTGCCCGCGGTGGAAGCGGACGAGCCTTCCCCTGTGCTCCGCGCGCGACGAGTCTCGAGTTCGGACAGCTACTTTCGATGACCCGCGGCGCGCTAGTTGCTTGACGGAGTCGCGACGCGGCCCCAGAGCAGGCGACGAGCGAATTCAACAGAGGGTCAATTCGCGACAGACCAAGTCCACCACCCGGCAAGAGTAACGATATGAACCCTGCCAGTGTGAGAATAGGCAATGATCTGGTCGGCGACGGATGCCCGACCTACGTCATCGCAGAAATCGGCATTAACCACAATGGTTCCGTTGACTTAGCAAAGAAGCTCATCGACGGGGCCGTCGAGGCCGGTTGCAACGCGGTCAAATTTCAGAAGCGCACTCCGGAGCTCTGCGTCCCCCGCGAGCAATGGGGGATCCTGCGTGAAACGCCGTGGGGTGTCCTTTCGTACATGGACTATCGGCGAAGGACCGAATTCGGTCAGGCCGAGTACGCGGAAATTGCGCGGCACTGCGCGGCGCGAAATATCCCGTGGTTCGCTTCTTGCTGGGACGTCGAAGCCGTCGCGTTCATCGAGCAGTTCGAGCCGCCGTGCCACAAGGTCGCTTCGGCCTGCATCACCGATCTTCCGTTGCTCCGCCGCTTGAAGGCGACGAAGCGGCCGATCATTCTCTCGACCGGCATGTCGACGTTCGAAGAGATCGAGCGCGCGGTGCAAACGGTCGGACAGCGTGATCTGCTCGTCGCTCACTCGACGTCGACGTACCCTTGCCCGGCCGAGGAGCTGAATCTGCGCATGATTCACACGCTCAAGCGCCGCTTCCCCCATTGTCCGATCGGGTATTCCGGGCACGAACCCGGGTTGATCCCGACCTGGTCGGCCGTGGCGATGGGCGCGACCTTCGTGGAACGGCACATCACGCTCGATCGTTCGATGTGGGGCTCCGATCAGGCCGCCTCGGTCGACGTGAACGGCTTCAAGGAGCTCGTCCAGAACATCCGTGAGGTCGAGATTGCGCTCGGCGACGGCGTGAAGCGCCTGCAACCCGGTGAGGTTCCCGCACGAAACAAGCTCCGCCTCGCGCGCCCCGAGCGTGAGGACGCGCGACGGGCGCAAGCCGACGAAAGAATCTAGATGGGCGCGTCGCAAGCATCAGGGTCGACCGGGCCCGCCGATTCGAGCGTCTAGGCAGCATCGTGGCGCACTTCGCCTGGTACCACCCGCTCGCCGTCTCGGCGGCCTGGGCCGTGTTGATGGTCGTGCTCGAGCACTTCTTCCCCGCCGATCGCGGACAGAAGCTCTTCCGAGAAGGCTTCGTCCTCGACTTTTTTTGGTACACGATCTTCGAGGGCGCCGTGCTCGGGTTCGTGATCGGGATGCTGATCACGCACATCGACGGAGCGACGGGCTGGTCGCGGCTGCACCTCGTGTCCGGCTGGCCGGTGTGGCTCCAGCTCGCGTTCTTCTGGGTCACGCACGATCTCTACATCTATTGGTTCCATCGCTTTCAGCATAAAAACCGCTACTTCTGGCGCACGCACGAGGCTCACCACTCCGGCAAAGACGTGGACTGGCTGAGCGGCTCGCGCTCGCACTCGCTCGAAATCCTGATCAATCAGACGATCGAGTACGCGCCCATCACGCTGCTCGGCGCGCATCCGGACGTCGCCGTGATGAAGGGCATGCTCGACGCGACGTGGGGCATGTTCATCCACTCGAACATCGGCGTGCGGATGGGCGTGCTCCAATACGTGCTGAACGGACCGGAGATGCACCGCTGGCACCACGCGTGCGAGGACGAGCGCGAATACAACTTCGCGACCAAGATCGCGCTCTGGGATTGGATTTTCGGCACCGCGTATCGTCCGGGCCGCACGGCGAAGCGTTACGGCCTCTGGGGTGATCCGCCGTTCCCGAAGGGCTTCTTCGCGCAACACCTCCACGCGTTTCGTCCGATGGCGCCCCTCGAAAGCTCGCCGCTCGCGGCGAAGCCGGCGCTCACGGAGTGACTGCTTCGGAGCGGAGCCCACGCGTGAAACGAGCGCTCTTCATCTGCGGATCCTTGAACCAGACGCGCCAGCTCCATGCCGTCGCGCGCGAGCTGCGCGAGGTGCGTGCGTTTTTCACGCCGTACTACGGCGACAACACGGTCGAGCTCATGCGCCGCCTCCACCTGATCGAGCTCACGATCGGCGGGAACAAGCGGCGCGGCTGGTGTTTCGATTATTTGCGACGCGAAGGCCTCGACGTCGACGTAAACGGGAAGAACGGCCCGTACGATCTCGTCGTCACCTGCACCGACATGGTGGTGCCGAAGAACGTGCGCGACCAGCCGCTCGTCGTCGTGCAAGAGGGCATCCTCGATCCCGACGGTTGGGTGGCGGCGGCGTGCCGCGCCGTGCCCTTCTTGCCGCGCTGGTTCGCCGGCACCGCGCTCACGGGCGAGAGCTTTCTCTACGATCGCTTCTGCGTCGCGAGCGAAGGCTATCGGGAACGTCTGCTCGCCCACGGCGCCGAGCCCCAAGAGGTCGTCGTCACCGGCATCCCCGGCTTCGACGACTGCAAGCGCTACCTCGAGAACGATTTCCCGCTGCGCGGCTACGTCCTCGTGTGTACCTCCGACACGCGCGAGACGTTCAAGTTCGACAACCGGCAGAAGCTCGTCGAGCGCGCGGTCCGCATCGCGGACGGCCGCCCGCTCGTGTTCAAGCTGCACCCGAACGAAAATGCGGAGCGGGGCCGGCGCGAGATTTTGCGCTACGCGCCGCAGGCCAAGGTGTACGACGACGGCAACACGGAGCACATGATCGCCAACTGCGACGTCCTCGTCACGCAGTGGTCGAGCACGGTATTCGTGGGCATGGCGCTCGGGAAGACCGTGTACTCGAATTTCCCCTTGCCCGAGCTCGAGCGGCTCATGCCGTGGCAGAACGGCGGGACCGCCGCCGCACGCATCGCGCGCGTTTGCCGCGAGCTCCTCGCGAGCGAAGCCGCGCGGATCATGTCGGGGCGGAGGGTCCGGTTGCGCGCGCTGCCGAGCGGGCGCGAGGCGCGGGCGTCGTGAGCGTGCTCGTCGTCGTGCAGGCCCGCACGGGTTCGACACGCTTGCCGGGCAAGGTGCTCTTGCCGCTCGCCGGAAAGCCGCTGCTCGCGCGCATGCTCGAGCGGCTCCGCGCGGTGCGTTCGCCCTTCGAGCTCGTCGTCGCGACGACGACGGACGCGAGCGACGACCCCGTCGCGGCGCTCGCCGCGAGCACCGGCACGCGCGTGCATCGCGGTCACCCGACGGATCTGCTCGACCGGCACGTGCAGGCGGCGCGCGCGGCCGGCGCGGACGTGGTCGTGAAGATCCCGTCCGATTGCCCGCTCATCGCGCCCGAAGTCGTCGAACGCGTGCTCGGCGTCTGGCACGCGCGCGCGGAGACGGAGCGGCTCGATTTCGTGAGCAACCTGCACCCCGCGACCTACCCCGACGGCAACGACGTCGAGGTCGTGCGCGGGAGCGCGCTCGAAGCGGCGTGGCGCGAAGCGCAAAAACCCTACGAACGCGAGCACACGACGCCGTTCGTGTGGGACCAACCCGAACGCTTCCGCAGCGCGAACGTCACGTGGGAAACGGGGCTCGACTACGCGACGAGCCACCGGTTCACCATCGATTACCCCGAAGACTACGCCTTCATCGCCGCCGTCTACGACGCGCTCTGGACGAGCGAGCGACCCGTGTTCTCGCTCGCCGACATCCTCGAGCTCCTCGCGGCGCGCCCCGAGCTCCTCGAGCTCAACGCCCGCCACCACGGCAAGAGTTGGTTTCAGCAACACTGGTCCGAGCTCAAGACCGCGAGCACGCTCGGCATGGAGCCCGGAGTCACCCCATGACCGATCACACCGACCTCGAAGCCTTGGCCCTCCGCGTCCGCGAGCACGTGATCCGCCTCTCCACCGGCGGCGGCTGCTTCATCGGCGCCTCGCTCTCGTGCACCGACCTCGTCGTTCACCTCTATTCGCGCGTCCTCCGCATCACGCCCGCCACGGTGCGCGACCCCGAGCGCGACTACCTCCTGCTCTCGAAGGGTCACGACGTGCCCGCGCTCTACGGCACGCTCGTCGAGCTCGGCTTCATGGCGCGCGAGCGCCTGACCCAGCACCTGACGACCGAGGACTCGATTTACTGGCACCCGAACCGCTCCGTGCCCGGCATCGAGTTCCACTCGGGTTCGCTCGGGCATCTCTTGAGCGTCGGCATCGGGCTCGCTCTCGACGCCAAGCTCCGCAGGGCGAATAACCGCGTGTTCGTGCTGCTCGGCGACGGTGAGCTCGACGAAGGCACGATCTGGGAAGGCTTGCTCGTCGCCTCCGCGAAGAAGCTCGACAACCTCGTGTGCATCGTCGACAGAAACGAATTCCAGGCGAACATCCGCACCGAAGAGCTGATCCCGCTCGAGCCGCTCGTCCCGAAGTTCGAGGCGTTCGGCGCCAAGGCGGTGCGCGTCGACGGCCACTCGTTCTCGGCGCTCGACGCGGCGTTCGCGACGCTGCCGCTCGCGGCGGGTCAACCGACGGTCGTCGTCGCCGACACGGTGCGCGGCCGCGGCTTGCCGAGCATCGAGCGGCGCGCCGATCGCTGGTTCGCGAATTTCTCGGCCGAGGAGGTGACGGCGCTGCTCGCCGAGCTCCACGGCCAAGCGCGCGCGACGCTGCACTCGGAAACGCTGGTGGTGCGATGAAAACCTACGAAGAGACGCTGCTCGAGCTCGCGCTTGCCGACGAGCGCATCGTCGTGATGACGGCCGAAAACCGCGCCGCCATCCGCGGGCTGCCCGCCAAGCTCGGCGACCGCTTCATCGACGTCGGCATCGCCGAGCAAACGATGGTCGGCGCCGCGGCGGGGCTCGCGCTCGCGGGTCGCCTTCCGATCTGTCACAGCCTAGCCACGTTCCTCACGCTGCGCGCCTTCGAGTTCGTGCGCACGGACGTGGGCATCGGCCGTTTGCCGGTGAAGCTCGTCGGCGGCGTTCCCGGGTTTCTTTCCGACGGCAACGGGCCGACGCATCAAGCGGTCGAAGACATCGCGCTCATGCGCGGCATCCCGAACATGCAGGTGTTTTGCCCGGCGGATCAGGCGGAGCTCGTCGCGATGCTGCCGGCGTTGATGGCGAGCCCGGAGCCCGCGTACGTCCGCTACAACGCGTCGAAGCCGGCCGTCACGCACGAGCCGTTCGAAATCGGTCGCGCGGAGGTGTTCGGCGACGGCTCGGACGTGGCGTTCCTCACGTTCGGCTTCTTGCTCGAGCACGTGGCGCAAGCCGCCGAGCTCCTGCGCGCCCGCGGCGTCGGCGTGCGGGTCGTGAACCTGCGGTCGCTCAAGCCCATCGACGAGCGCGTGCTCGTCAAGGCGGCACGCGAAGCGCGGCTCGTCGTGACGGTGGAGGATCACTTCCGCACGGGCGGCCTGCATTCGATCCTCGCCGAGACGCTGCTCCGCGAACGCACCACGGCGCGCACGCTGCCGATCGCGCTGGAAGAGCGTTGGTTCAAGCCCGCAACGCTGCCGCGCGTGCTCGAGCACGAAGGCTTCACGGGTGAAAAGCTCGCGGCCCGCGTGCACTGGGCGCTCGAAGAGCTGTCGCGCCGCTGACGAGCGCCCGAGGAACGGACCATGAGCGAGTTTCCGAACATCACCGAATCGAACCGCTGGTACGAGCGCGCGCTCGGGCTCGTGCCCGCCGGCACGCAGACACTCGCGAAAGGCGCCGGGCAATACGTGAACGGCGTCGCGCCGAAGTTCGCGGCGCGCGGCGCCGGCGCGCACATGTGGGACGTCGACGGCAACGAGTACGTCGACCTGCAGATGGGGATCGGACCGATCTCGCTCGGCTACTGCTACGAACCGGTCGACCGCGCCATCCGCGAGCAGCTCGCGCTCGGCATCACCTTCTCGCTCGTGCACCCGCTCGAGGTCGAGGTGGCGGAGCTCGTGCGGAGCGTCGTACCGAACGCCGAGATGGTGCGCTACAGCAAGACCGGCTGCGACGTGACGAGCGCCGCCGTCCGCCTCGCGCGCGCTCACACCCGCCGCAACAAGGTGCTCGCCTGCGGCTACCACGGCTGGCACGACTGGTACGTCGCGGTCACCGATCGAAACCTCGGCGTTCCGGAGGCGGTGCGCGAGCTCAGCTACACTTTCGACTACAACGATCTCGAAGGGCTCGAACGCTCGCTCGACGCCGACACGGCGTGCGTGATCCTCGAACCGGTCGTCTTCGCCGCGCCGAAGAACGACTTTTTGCACGAGGTGCGCAAGCTCTGCGACGCGCGCGGCGCGCTCCTCGTGTTCGACGAAATGTGGACGGGCTTTCGCCTCTCGCTCGGCGGGGCGCAGGAAAAGTTCGGCGTGCGCGCGGATCTCGCGTGCTTTTCGAAGGCGTGCGCGAACGGCATGCCGCTCTCGCTCCTCACCGGGCGCCGCGACGTGATGCGCCTGCTCGAAAAGGACGTCTTCTTCTTCACCACGTTCGGCGGTGAGGCGCTCTCGCTCGCCGCGGCGCGCGCCACCATCCAAGAAATGCGCGACAAGGACGTGATCGGTCACCTCGCGCGGCAGGGCCTCCGCTTGCGTGACGGCTACAACGCGCTCGCCGCCGAGCTCGGCATGAAATACACGACGTGCAGCGGCTTCGAATGCCGCAGCATCGTCACGTTCGACGCGAGCGCCGGAAGCCCCCTCGAGCTCAAATCGCTCTTGCAGCAAGAGCTCGTCCGGCGCGGCGTGCTCTGGGGCGGCTTCCACAACGTCTCGTTTTCGCACACGGACGCCGACGTGGAGGCGGTGCTCGCCGCTTACCGCGAAGCCTTGCCGGTGCTGAAGGCCGCGGTCGAGAGCGGCCGCGTGCTCGAAAGCCTGCGCGGCAAGCCGGTGGAGCCCGTGTTCCGCAAGACGAGCCAGTTCAACACCAAGCCGGTCCCGTTCGAGAAGGGCCGATGAGCGAGTCGAACCTCGACGGCAAGGTCGCGATCGTCACGGGCGCCGCCGGACTGCTCGGACGCGAGCACTGCGCGGCGCTCGCGCGCGCCGGAGCGCGCGTCGTGGCCGCGGATCTCGAGGCGGCGGCGTGCGAGCGCGTGGCACAAGCCGTGGCCGCCGAATACGGCGTGCGGGCGCTCGGCGTCGCGGTCGACATCACGAGCCCCGAGTCGGTCGACGCCCTGCACGAGCGCGTGCGGCGCGAGCTCGGCGACGTGGACGTGCTCGTGAACAACGCCGCCATCGACGACAAGTTCGCGGCGACCGACGCGCTCGAGCAGTCGCGCTTCGAGAACTACGCGCTCGAGCGCTTTCGGCGCTCGCTCGACGTGAACGTGACCGGCACCTTCCTCTGTTGCCAGAAGATCGGCGCGCGCATGGCGGAACGCGGGCGCGGCAGCATCGTCAACGTCGCGTCGACGTACGGCGTCGTCGCGCCGAATCAGTCGCTTTACGTGCGTCCGGACGGCACGCAGGCCTTCTTCAAGTCCGCCGCGTACCCGACGACGAAGAGCGCCGTGCTCGGCCTCACCCGCTTTCTCGCCGCGTATTTCGGGCCCCGCGGCGTACGCGTGAACGCGCTCTCGCCGGGCGGCGTCGAAGCCGGGCAAGACGCGTGGTTCCAGGACGAGTACGCGCGCCGCACGCCGCTCGGGCGCATGGCGAAACGCACGGACTATCACGGCGCGATCGTCTACCTGGCGAGCGACGCGTCCGCGTACATGACCGGCGCGAATCTCGTGGTCGACGGCGGCTTCACGATATGGTGAACGAGCTCACGCCCGCGGAGCTTCGCGCGCGCGCCGGGCGCATCCGGCTCGTCGTGACGGACATCGACGGCGTGCTCACCGACGCGGGCGTCTACTATTCCGAGCGCGGCGAAGAGCTGCGTCGTTTTTCCCTGCGCGACGGCATGGGCGTCGAGCTCTTGCGTGACGCCGGCATCGAGACGGCGTTTCTGTCGCGCGAGGATTCGGGCATCGTGCGCGCACGCGCGAAAAAGCTCCGCGTCGAGCGCGTGTTTTTGGGCGTGCGCGACAAGCTCGCGCACTTGCCCGAAATTTTGCACGCCACGGCGCTCGCCCCCGAGGCGCTCGCGTTCATCGGGGACGACGTGAACGACTTGCCGCTCCTCCGCGAGCTTTCCGGCGTCGGTCTCACCGGCGCGCCCGCTGACGCGATCGACGAGGTGCTCGACGTCGTCCATCACGTGAGCGCCGCCCCGGGCGGACACGGGGCGTTCCGGCACTTCGCCGACGCGATCCTGCGCTGGCGCGCCGAAGGGCTTGCCCCGGACCGCTCGGAGCCCTAGTCCCTCTAGTGGAGCGCTGGCGGCTAGACTAGCGTACCCGCGCTCGCCATTTCGGCGCGAAGGAGAACACCATGGCCTTGCACCTCGGCAGCATTGCACCGGACTTCGAGCAGGACTCCACCGCAGGCAAGATCCACTTTCACGAATTCATCGGCAATAGCTGGGCGATTCTCTTCTCGCACCCCAAGGATTTCACGCCCGTGTGCACGACCGAGCTCGGCCGCGCCGCGAACCTGAAGTCCGAGTTCGAGAAGCGCGGCGTGAAGATGCTCGCGGTCAGCGTCGACTCCGTGGCGGACCACAAGAAGTGGATCGGCGACATCGAAGAGACGCAGAACGCGAAGCTCGAGTATCCGATCCTCGCGGACTCGGATCGCAAAGTCGCGAAGCTCTACGACATGATCCACGCCGAAGCGAACGACACGCTCACGGTGCGCTCCGTCTTCATCATCGACAACAACAAGAAGATCCGCGCCACCATCACCTACCCCGCGAGCACCGGTAGGAACTTCAACGAAATCCTCCGCGTGATCGACTCGCTGCAGCTCACCGACAACTACAAGGTGGCCACGCCCGCCGATTGGAAGGACGGCGACGACGTCGTGATCGTGCCGTCGATTCAGGACCCGGCGGAGATCGCGCAGCGCTTCCCGAAAGGCTTTCGGGCGCTCAAGCCGTACCTCCGTCTGACGCCGCAACCGAACAAGTAGGCCGCCGCGCCCGGAACGAAGCCAGGGAGCTCGGCCGGTTTCGAGCTCCCTGTTGGATTGCGTTCCGGGCAGAATATCGAAGTCTAGGGGGAGACTTCGACGGGCGCGGAAGCCGGCTAAGATAGGTGTCCCGCTCGCTTCAAACGGAATTCTTACGTGGCTCGAGGGTCAGTCTTCACCTACTCGTCGCTTGCGCTCTTGGGTCTCGTGGTCGCATTGCCGATCGGCTGCGGCTCGAGTCACGACAACTACTTCGAGAACCCGATGAACGGAGCCGGCAGCGGCGGCACGTCGGCTTCCGGCGGCAAGGGCGGCTCCGCGCAGGCCACGGGCGGCACGCTCGGCGCCATGAGCGGCAGCGGCGGCGACGAGCCGAGCACGGGCGGCTCGAGCGCGACGAGCGGCTCGGGCGCGGACGGCGGGACGGCCGGCTCGAGCTCGGGTGCGACGAACGGCGGCGGCTCCGGCTGCCTGTCGGGCCTCGTTTGCGACGACGCGTGCGTCGACACGCAGACGAACGACGCGAACTGCGGCAGCTGCGGGGCGAAATGCCCGGCTCGCTCCACCTGCACCGCCGGGCAATGTCAGTGCGACGACGGGCAGTCGATTTGCGACGGACACTGCGTCGACACGCTCTCGAACCTTTCGAACTGTGGCTGGTGCGGCAACGTGTGCCCGCCGCGCGCCGATTGCGACAACGGCGAGTGCGTCTGTCCCGACCAGCAAACGCTCTGCACGGACACGTGCGTCGACACGCTGACGGACGCGGCGAACTGCAACGGCTGCGGCAAAACGTGCCCCGATACCGCCACCTGCGACGGCGGCAAGTGCATCTGTCCGAACGATGAAACCCTGTGCAGCGACACGTGCGTGGACACGGACACGGACCAGAACAATTGCGGCGCGTGCGGCAAGCCGTGCGTGGGCGGCACGTGCACGGGCGGCACCTGCGTCTGCCCCTCGGGCGAGACGAACTGCGACGGCACCTGCGCGAACCTCGACACGGACAAGGCACACTGCGGCAGCTGCAAGGTCGCGTGCAGTGACGCCGAGATCTGCGGCACGACCGATCAAGGCACGGGCGGAACGGACGGCGGTGGCGGCGCCGCGGGCGCGCCGAGCGAAACCCACGAGTGCGTGTGCCCGGTCGACCGCGCCGACTGCAGCGGCGTCTGCGCCGATCTCACGAACGACGCGGCGCACTGCGGCGCGTGCGACATCGCGTGCGCGGGCGACAAGGTGTGCACCGCGTCGAATTGCGTCTGCTCGCCGGGCACCGCCGACTGCGGCGGCGGCACCTGCGCGAACCTGTCGACGGACAAGGCGCACTGCGGGGATTGCGACACGGCGTGCCCGAGCAACCAAATCTGCGCGAACAAGAACTGCGCTTGCGACACGGGGCTCTCGCTCTGCGGCGACACCTGCGTGGACCTCACGAGCGACCACGACAACTGTCACACCTGCGGCAAGGCGTGCGCCGCCGATCAGGTCTGCTCGGGCGGGCAGTGCTTGCGTTCGCCCTGCGATCAGCTGTGTAACCCGCCCGAGGAAGTGGCGCTCGGTTCGGACGGCTTCCGTGTCGACCCGCTCGGCACGGCCGCTCGCTGCCTCGAGGTTCAGGGTTACGATCCGACCGCGACGAACCGCCGCATCGTGTGCTGGAATTTCCAGAACGGCCGCTCGCTGAAGGTGAACGGCATGTCGGTCGCGTGCCTCACGGGCGACGGCGTCGCGCTCGGTGATCCGCGTGCGGGCGGCTATTGCGTGCAGGTCGGCGCCGGCCAAGCGAGCTACGCCGGGCTACTGCTACCGACGAAGTAGCGCCACGCGCGGTTGCGCGCCGCGCTCGGGGCGGGCACGCTTGGGGCGTGGGATTGTTCGGTGCGGGTCGCAGCGGCACGGCGTGGCTCTTGATCCTCGGGCTCGCCGCCTGCGGCGGGCGCTCGGCGCGCGAAAGCACGGGCGACGGCGACGGTTCGACCACGGGCGGCACGGGGACGACGAGTGGCGGCACGGGCGCGACGAGCCTCGGCGGCACGGGCGCCGCGAGCGGAAACGCCGGCGGCACCGGAGCGATGAGCGGCGGCGGCACGGGCGCGACGGTCGACGGAGGCGGGACGACGAACCAAGGCGGGACCACGAGCCAAGGCGGCGCCGCCGGCCAGACGACGGACGACTGCGCCACCATTTCGGACGAATACAGCGCCGCGATCCCGGCCGCGCTTGCGTGCACGACGGACACCGATTGCTCACGAACGGTGCGGACCCTCGGCTGTAGTTGCCCGATGTCGGTCAGCGACCCGACGAGGCTCGACGAGCTCTTCAATGAATGGGCGAGCGAAGGGTGCGCGGAAAAATACCCGATCAAGTGCCCCGTGTGTCTCCCGCTCGGCACCGCGTATTGTGACGCGACCGGCATGTGCGCCAATCGCGATGCGGTCGCAGCCACGGGCGGTACGGGCGGCGGCGGTGCGAGCAGCACGGGCGGAAGCGGCAACAGCGGCACGTCGGATGCGGGTGCCGCAGGTGAAGGCGTGGAAGCTTGCGCGACGGCTACGGGCAACGTCGTTTGGACCGACGCGAACTGCACGAGCTGCGACTGTACCGCCGTGCCGGTGACGTGCACGGACTATTGCGGCGGCGAAGTATGTCGAGAGCTCGCGCTCGACTACGTGCAGGCCCTCGCGCGAGCACGCAAGTGCACCGTCGGCACGGAAGACTGCACGCACTTGTCGCACCCGCCAAACTCCTTCTGTTATTCGGGGCTCGTGGCCGACACCACCGAGCTCGACTCGATCCAAGCCGCCTGGGACGCGGACGGCTGCACGATGCCTCCGCCGACGCCGTGTGCCGCGCCTCCGGCGGCGCCTCAAGCCTGCGGCGGCGACGGGCTCTGCCCGTATTGAGTGACGCATCCCGCGGCGCTCTCGACGTGCGGCCCGGCCTTGCTCGGGCTGAACGCGCAACGCATGCTTAGCGCGTGGGTCGAGTGGTGTCGGTCCGTGCTCGTCGTGTCGCGGTGATCGCGCTCTTCGCGGCGAGTTGTGGCGGGCGCTCGACGCGCGTCGACGGCGACGGAACCGGGGCGGACTCGCACGGCGGGTCGACGAACGTGAACGAGGTCGGCGGCGCGACGGGCGTCGGTAACGCGACGAGCGCGGGGTTCGGCGGCACGACGAACGCGGGCGGGACCGGCGTCGGCGGCAGCGTGATCGCGGGCGGAACGGCCGGAACGGGCGACGACGGCTCCGGCGGGACCAGCGCGAACGGATGCTTCTACGGCGGCGCGTACTACGCGCTCGGCTCGACGTACCCCGCGGGCGACGACTGCAACTCCTGCACGTGCACACCCGCGGGCTCCGACTGCGGCAGCAAGACGTGTCACCCGCCGGCCTGCAGCTACGAGGGCACGGCTTACGGCGTCGGGGATCAGTTCTTTGCGGCGGACGGCTGCAATGAATGCACGTGCACGGCGCAAGGCCTCGTGTGCACGATGTACCAGTGCGGCGCCGCGGACGTGTGCACCTCGCTAGCGCAAACGTACGCCGACGAGCTCGAGGCCTCGCTCACGTGTCCGCCCAACACCGACTCGTGCGACGACTTCGTGACGCCGATCGGCTGCGCGTGCGAGACGACCGTTCACGACGCGTCGAAGCTCGAGACCCTGCAAATGCAATGGAGTGGCCTCGATTGCGCGCCGATTCAGGCCATGAACTGCCCGCCCTGCCTCGCGTTGAGCTCGTATCACTACTGCGATTCCACCGGACACTGCGTGGTCTCGCCGACGCCCCCGCCGAGCGGCGGCGGGGGCGGCCTCGGTGGCACGGCCGGACTCGCCGGCATGGCGGGCGCGACGACGGGCGGCCTCGGCGGCAACGGCGGCGCGGCCACGGCGGGCTTCGGCGGCGCCGCCGGGACGAGCGCGGGCGGCGGTGGTTTCAGCGGCGGAGCCGGCACGCCGCTCGGCGGCTTCGCGGGCGATCTCGTGGTCACCGCGGGCAGCGGCGGCAGCGCGGGCGCTACGCCCTAAGCCGTCCGCCGCGGCACGCCGTGCGCGCTCAGCCGCCCTGACGGCGCTGAAACGCCGGGACGTCCCACTCGGCGTCCGCGTCGAGCGCCGACGGGAAGGTGATGCGATCGCGCAGGACCGGCAGGCCCATCTGGCCGTCGCGCGCACCCGCGGCGAAGGCGGGAGCGGCGGGGCGGCGCGTCGACAGCGCCGGGACGGGCTCGCGCGACGACGGCGCGGCCGAGCGAGGCGCGAGACTCTCGCGCAGGGAAACGGCGGGGCGGCGCGTTTCGCGCACCACCTCCACGGGGATCTCTTCCTGAGCGGCGTTGAAGCCGGTCGCGATGACGGTGACCTTGAGCGCTTCGCCCATGCTCTCGTCGATGCTCGCGCCGAAGATGATGTTGGCCTCGTCGTGCGCTTGCTCCTGCACGAGCGAAGCCGCCTCCTGAATCTCCTTCATCTTCATGTCGTGGCCGCCGACGACGTTGATGAGCACGCCCGTGGCCCCTTGCACCGAAATGTCGTCGAGCAGCGGCGAATGAATCGCCTGCTCGGCGGCGAGCCGCGCGCGACCCTCGCCCTTGGCGCAACCGGTGCCCATGAGAGCGCGGCCGTTGCCGGACATGACCGTGCGCACGTCGGCGAAGTCGACGTTGACGATGCCGTCGAGCGTGATGAGGTCGCTGATGCCTTTGACGGCTTGGAAGAGCACCTCGTCCGCCTTGCGGAACGCCTCGACGAAGGTGAGCTCGTCGTCGGCGATGCTCATGAGCTTCTCGTTCGGGATCGTGATGAGCGTGTCCACGTGCTCGGTGAGCGACTGAATGCCCTGCTCCGCGCGGCGAGCGCGCAGCTTGCCTT
>DATJXW010000036.1:0-6563 GCA_035499895.1 Polyangiaceae bacterium
GCACGGCCGCGACGGAGCGCCCGACACTCGTGCTGCCGTCGAGCGCGCGCCATGCGTTGCGCGGCGGGAGCGGCGTGCGCGCCATCAGAATCAAGCGCCGGACACCTTGCGTGACGAGCGCGCGCGCCACCCTGAGCCCGATGTCGCCGAGGCCGCCCGTGATCAACACGGCACCGCCGCCGCGCCACGTGAACCCGGGCATGGCGCGCTCGGGCGTGTACTTCACCAAGCGGAGCGCGAAGCGTCGCTCGTCGCGCAACGCGACTTGCTCTTCTCCTCCGGGCGCGAGGAGTTGCCGCGCCAAGAGCTCCGCTTCATGGGACACGGGAGCCGCGGGGTCGAGGTCCACGAGGCCGCCCCACAGATCCGGATGCTCCTCGGCGATCACGCGCCCGGCGCCCCACACGGCCGCCTGATCGATCGAAATCTGCGCGCTCGCGCCGACGGCATGAGCGCCTCGCGTCGCGAACCAGAGCTTCGGTCTCGCGGAGCCGCGCGCCGCGACCACGGCTTGCAGGATCCGAAGCGGCAAATAGGCGGCGTCCTCGCGCTCGGGCACGAGCAGCACGATCCCCCCGAAGCGCGCGCCGTGCTCGGCAATGGCCGTTTGCAGGTCCTGAACGCGCGCGGTGACCGCCTTCGCGCCCCGCGCTCCGAGAGCGCGAGCGAGCGCCTCGGCGCGTTCGTTCTCGGCGGCGACGACGAGCCACGCGTCGGTCGAGCGCGCTCCGTCGGCGTCGCCGAGCGGCGCCTCTTCCCACTCGAAGCGGTAGAGCCAACTCTGGGCTTCGGCGCTCGGGCGCACGCGATCGACGCGCGCTCCGGCGGCTCCGCGGACGAGCTCCGCGGCCTCGACCCAGTGCCGCTCGCGCTGCCAAGGATAAGACGGCAAGTCGACGCGACGAGCCGGTCGCGGGTTCGCGCGCTGCCAGTCGATGAGGCGACCCGCCGTCCACAAGCCGCCGAACGCCGCGAGGAAGGTGTCGAGCTCCGGCTCCTCGCGCCGGCCGCACGCGAGCACCGTCACGCTGCGCTTGGCCGCGCGCGCGGTCTGTTCGATGGACGGTAAGAGCACCGGGTGCGGGCCGAGCTCGAGAAAGACGTTCGCGCCGTCTTCGAGCAACGCCTGCACGGTGGTGCCGAAGAGCACCGTCTGGCGCAGATTTTTGGCCCAATAGTCGGCGCCGAGCTCCGTGCCTTCGACGCGCCGGCCGAGCACGGTCGAGTAAATCGGGATACGTGCCGCAGCGGGGCGGAGCGAAGCGAGCTCCTCGCGCAAGAGCGCGGCCAACGGTTCCATCTGCGGGCTGTGCGAGGCGACGTCGACCTTGACCTGACGGCAGAAGATCGCTTCGCGTTCGAGCTCGGCCAACACCTCCTGCACGGCCGCGGGCTCGCCCGAGATCACGCTCGCGGTCGGGCTGTTGTTGCCCGCGAGCGCCAGGCGATCGCCGAAGCGCGCGATGCGCGCCCGGGTCGCCTCGACCGTCAGGTCGACCAGCGCCATGGCGCCGCGCCCCGACGCGCGGCGCATGAGCGCGCTCCGCCGGCAGATGATCTGCATCGCGGCGTCGAGCTCGAGGACGCCGGCGATGGTCGCTGCGGCGACTTCGCCCATGCTGTGACCGACGACGGCGTCCGGCTCGACCCCGCGCGACTTCCAGAGCTCGGCGTAGGCGATGGCGAGCGCGACCAAGGTCGGCTGAATCACGCCGATGTCCGCGAGCCGGTAGCCGGGCGCCGACGGATCGAGGCCGAGCTGCTCGAGCAGCCCGAAATCGGCGAAAGGCCGCGCCGCGGCGTCGCAGCGCTCGAGCGCGGCATGAAACACGGGCTCTCGCCGCGCGAGCTCGCGGCCCATGCCGACCCACTGCGCGCCTTGCCCGGGGCAAACGAAGACGAGCTTCGGCGTCGCGTCGAGCGCGACGACGCCCGCCGCTGCGGCCGGGCCGCCCGCGGCGAAACCACGCAGCCGTTCGAGCATGCTCGCCGCGTCGCGAGCGACGAACACCGCGCGGTGCTCGAGCGCCGTGCGGCGGGTGGCGGCGCTCGCGGCGACGTCCAAAAGCGCCGGGGCCTCCGGGCCCGCGAGCAGATCCGCGTAGCGCGTCGCGAGCGCGCCGAGCGCCTCGCCGCTCTTCGCCGAGAGCGGGAGCAGCACCGGGACTGGCGGCGTCGAGCTCGCTCGGGCCGCATGCGCCGCGGTCTCGCCCTCGTTCGCGGGCGCTTGCTCGAGGACGACGTGGGCGTTGCTGCCGGCGATGCCGAAGGCGCTCACGCCGGCGACGCGCGGCCCGTCGCCCGCCGGCCAAGGAGAGAGCTCGCGGGGGATGGTGAACGGCAGCTCCGACCAGGGCACCGCCGGGTTCGGCGTTTCGAAGTGGAGGCTCGCCGGGACTTTGCCGTGATGGAGCGCGAGCGTCGCCTTGATGAAGCCGACGACGCCCGCGGCGCCTTCGGTGTGCCCGACGTTCGTCTTCACGGAGCCGACGTAGGCGCGCGCGTTCGGCGCTCGCCCCTCGGAAAGGATCGTCCCGAGAGCGCCGAGCTCGACGGGGTCGCCGCCTTGGGTTCCGGTGCCGTGCGCTTCCACGTAGCCGACGCGGCCCGGCGAAACGCCGGCGGCGCGGTATGCCGTGCGCAGGAGCTCTTCTTGACCGGGGCGACTCACGGTGCCCATCGAACCGCTGCTGTGGCCGTCGTTGCCGACGGCGCTGCCGCGAATGACGGCGTACACGCGATTGCCGTCCGCGAGCGCGCGCTCGAGCGTCTTCAAGAGCACGATGCCGGCGCCTTCGCTCCGCACGTAGCCGTTCGCGCGGGCGTCGCCGAACTTGCAGCGGCCGTCGGGGGCCATCATGCGGCTCTGCGAGTAGGCGATCGTGATCTGCGGCTCGAGGATCACGTTGACGCCGCCCGCGAACGCGCGATCGCTCTCGCCCGACTCGAGACTCTTCACCGCCCAGTGCACGGCCGCGAGCGACGACGAGCACGCCGTGTCGAGCGTCACGCTCGGCCCGCGGAGGTCGAGCACGTACGAGAGCCGGCCGGACGTGGCGTAGCGGCCGCTGCCGAGCGTCATGTAGAAATCGACGCCCGCGGGTTCGGCGAAGAGGCGCGCTTCGAAATCGGTGAGCCACTGGCCGATGAAGACGCCCGTGCGTGTTCCGCGCAGGCGCTCGGCGTCTTCTCCCGCGTCTTCGAGCGCTTCCCACGCGGCTTCGCAGACGAGCCGTTGTTGCGGGTCGAGGCGCTCGGCTTCGCGCGGCGAAATGCCGAAGAAGGCGGCGTCGAACTCCTCGATGCGATCGAGAAAGCCGCCCCAGCGCGTCATGATCTTGCCGGGCTGCGCGGGCTTCGGATCGAAGAAGTACTCGCTATCGATGCGGCTCTGAGGGATTTCGCCGACCGCGTTCTCACCGTTCGAGAGCAAGCGCCAAAAGCTCGCGACGTCGACGACGCCGCCCGGTAGGCGCAAACCGATGCCGACCACGGCGATGGGTACGCGAGTCACGCCGTGCCGCCGTCCGGTGTGCCGGAGGGGCCGGCCGAGGATTCGTCGAGGGCGTCCGAGAGACAATTCTCGAGCAAGGCCGTCAGGCGCTTCACGTGCGGCTCGCGCGTGAGCGTGTGGTGGTCGCCCGAGACCTCGTGAGCCGCGAGTCCGGCGAGCGCGAGCGGCGCCCAGCCGAGATCGGGATTTTGATCGGCGAACTCGGGGTTCGTTTCGCGCGCGCGGAGCACCGTCAAGCGCCCGGCATAGGGCTTGAGCGCGTAGCTCTCGACCGTCCGCAGGAACGTGAAGGTGAGCCAGAATTCGCGGAGCTCGTGCGGGACCACGGTGCCGCGCATGAGGTGGTATTGGATGGCGAGCGCCTGCCGATAGAAGCTGAAGTCGCGGTCCATCTTCGCTCGCGCGCGCCGTAGCAGCGCGGGGAGGTCCTCGCGCTTGAGCGCTCGCTTCCACCCGTCCACGCGGCTCGGCACGTACGCGCCGGGCCGATAGGCGTCGATCAGAATGAGGAGCGCGACCCTCTCACCCTGTTCTTGCAGGCGCTGAGCCATCTCGTAAGCGATGATGCCGCCACCACAATAGCCGCTCAGGAAATACGGCCCTTTCGGCTGGATGATCCGCACTTCCTCGAGGTAGTCGGTCGCCATCTGCTCGATCGAGGTCTTCGGTCGGGTGAGCCCGTCGACGCCGGCGGCCTGGATTCCGTAGAAGGGTTGATCGGCGGGGAGATTTCGCGCGATGTCGTAGAGGTTGAGCACGTTGCCGCCCGCGCCGTGAACGCAGAAGAGCGCCGGGCGCGAGCCGTGTCCGCGGATGGGCACGAGGTACGAGAAATGGCGACTCGTTTCGCCGACCGGGCGGCGCGCTTGCCGGAGCTCGCGGATGCGCTCCGCCAGATGCTCGATCGTCGGGGACTCGAGCATGACCGCGAGCGGCAGGCTCACGCCGAGCGACTTTTCGACGCGCGAGAGCACGCGCGCGACCAGGAGCGAATGCCCGCCGAGATCGAAGAAGCTCTCCTTGATGCTGCGGACGGGCGCGCCGAGGACGCTCTCCCAAATCTTCAGGAGCTCGCGTTCGAGCTCGTCACGCGCGGGCACACGCTCGGTGCGCGACTCGGGCGCCGTCTCGTCCGGCATCGGCAGCTTCTTGCGATCGGTCTTGCCGTTCGGCGTGAGCGGGACGCTGTCAATGGCGACCCAGGCGGAGGGCACCATCGCCGGCGGCAGACGGCGCTGGCAGAGCTCGCGCAGGTCGCGCGGCTCGACTTCCGGACCGCGCGGCACGTAGTAGCCGAAGAGCCGCACGTCGCCGGGGAACGGCTCGCGCACCGCCACGACCGCGGCGGCGACGCCCGGGTGCTCGCGCACGACCGACTCGATCTCGCCGAGCTCGATGCGGTGGCCGCGGATCTTCACCTGATCGTCGAGGCGGCCGCGGTACTCGAACGTGCCGTCGTGGAGCAATCGCCCGGCGTCGCCCGTTCGATACATGCGCGCCCCGCCACCGAGGAACGGGTCGCTCGAAAAGCGTTGGGCGTCGAGCTCGGGCCGCTTGAAGTAACCGCGCGCGACGCCCGCGCCGCCGATGTAGAGCTCGCCCGGCGCGCCGTGCGGCATGAGCTCGCCGCGCGCGTCGAGGACGTAGACGGCCGTGTTGTCGATGGGTGAGCCGATGGAAACCGAGCCCGTGCCGGCCTTGACCTCGTGCACCGTCGACCAGATAGTCGTCTCGGTCGGGCCGTACATGTTCCACAAGCTGCCCGAGCGCGCGAGCAGCTGATCGGCGAGCTCGCGCGGCATCGCCTCACCGCCGCAGAGGAGCTTCAGCGTCGCGTTGCCGCGCCAGCCGGCGTCGATGAGCATGCGATACGTCGAGGGCGTCGCCTGCATCAGCGTCACGGCCGAGCGCTCCGCGAACTCGCGCAGGCGCGCGCCGTCGGCGACGACGTCGGCTCCCGCGACGTGAATGCTCGCCCCCGTCACGAGCGGGAGGAACAGCTCGAGCCCGGCGATGTCGAAGGACAGCGTGGTCAGGGCGAGCACGCGATCGCTCGCCGCGAGACCCGGGCAGCGCCGCATCGAGATCAGGAAATTGGTGAGGGCGCGATGCGGGATCTGCACGCCCTTCGGCCGCCCCGTCGAGCCCGAGGTGTAGAGCACGTACGCGACCGAGTCGGGATCGACCGGCTCGCCCTCGACCGCCGGCGCGCCGAGCGTCGGGCGCGGCGCGAGCTCGATCTCGACGATCGGGATCCGCAGCGTGAGCGGCATGCAGGCTCGGCTCTTCTGGTCGAGCAGGAGCACCGCGGGATCGCCGTCTTCGAGCAAGTAGGAGAGACGCTCGAGGGGGTAACGCGGGTCGAGCGGCAAATACGCGGCGCGCGCCTTGAGCACGGCGAGCACCGCCACGACCATGGCGCGCGAGCGGCTGACGCCGACCGCCACGCGTGCGCCCGTCGTGACGCCCGCGTTGCGCAGGCGGACGGCGAGCGCGTTCGCCGCGGCGTCGAGCTCCGCATAATCGAGCTCGCCCGTCTCGTCCGCCACGGCGAGCGCGCCGGGTGTCTCTCTGGCCTGTTGTTTGAAGAGCTCGACGACGGACAGCGCCGGCGGCGGCGTGACGAACGTCGCGTGCAACGAGCGGAGCAGCCCGTCGCGCGCGCCGACGGACAAGAGCGGCACGCGCGAGAGCGTCACGTTCGGATCCGCGGTCACGCCGTCGAGCGCGATCATGAGGTAGTCGGCGATGCGCTCGACCACGACCGGCTCGAACTCGGCCGCGTCGTACTCGACCGCCGCCGAGCCGCCGTCCGCCGCGACGCGCACGTGCAGAGCGACGCGCTCGCGCAGGGGGTCGAAGGCCGACGGCGCCGGTCCGGGCGCGCCGGTCCGCGTCTCGAAAAGCACCGGAATCCGGCTCGCGGCCGCGAGGCCCGACACGAAGGCGTCGAGCGCCGGCGGCGAACGTTCGGCCCGCGCGAGGGCGTCGCTCACCGAGCGGACGAGCTCGCGGAACGACGCTTCCGGATTGAGCTCGGCGCGGAAAC
>DATJXW010000037.1:0-6124 GCA_035499895.1 Polyangiaceae bacterium
TCGGCGTGGGTGAAACGGGCAGGTTCACGAGCACTCCGTCGCACGCGGACGCCGAGGTGCCCGTCGACCCGCCGCCGACCAACGTGGACGCGCTGCCGCCCGCGGAAGAAGCACCGGCCCGTCCCACGGCGCCGCTGCCGTCCTGGCGCACGCTCGCGAAGGAGCAAAACTACGGCGCGGCGTTCGCGCGTCTGAGCGCCGAAGGTCCGAGCGCCGTGCGCGACACGCCCGACGATCTGCTGCTCGCGGCCGACGTGGCGCGACTCGGCGGGCGCCCCGATCGCGCCGTGGCGCCGCTCCAGCGCGTCATCGCCGATCATCCGTTCGACACGCGGGCGCCGCTCGCCGCCTTCACGCTCGGACGCACCCTGCTCGAGCAGCTCGGCCGACCGCGCGACGCGGCGCAGGCGTTCGCGACCGCGCGCCGGCTCGATCGCGGCGGCGCGCTCACGCAAGACGCCCTCGCGCGCGAGGTCGAGAGCTGGGCGGGCGCGGGCGACGCCGAGCGGGCGCAGGCCCGAGCGCTCGAATACGTGAAGCTCTATCCGCACGGGCGGCGAATCACGGCCGTCCGGCGCCTCGGCGGCCTCGACTGACGAGCCCCCGACGTGCGAGGTTCGAGCGACCCCATGCGGCGCCCACTCCTCCTCAGCGGCTTCATGGCGACCGGCAAGTCCACGGTCGCGCGCCTGGTGGCCGAACGGACCGGGCGCCCCTGCGTCGATCTGGATGCGCGGCTCGAGGCGCGCTTCGGCACGAGCATCCCGGCCTTTTTTGCGGCGCGCGGTGAGGCAGCCTTTCGCGCCGAGGAGCGGGCGGAGCTCGAGCGCATCTTGGCGACCACGGGCTCGGAAGGCGCTCCGGTGGTGGCGCTCGGGGGCGGTGCCCTGCTCGCACGCGATCTTCGGTTGCGCGCCCTCGACTCCGCGGTGGTGCTGACGCTCCAGGCGTCGCCCGCCGAAATCGCGAAGCGCGCCGGCTCGAGCAGTGGGCGGCCGCTGCTCGATGCGCCGGACCCGGTGCAACGGGCGCTCGAATTGCTCGCCCAGCGCGCGACGGTCTACGCCGAGGCGCACGCGACGCTGCCGACCGACGGGCGACGCGCGAGCCAAGTCGCCGACGCCGCGATCGCCGAATGGCGGCGTGACGCCATCGCCGTGGCGGCCGCCGAGCACTCGTACGTCGTCGAAGTCGGAGAAGGCCTCCTGCCGCGCCTCGCGGAAGTGACGGCGGGCGCGTCGTTGCCGGTGCTCGTGAGCGATCGCAACGTCGAACCGCTTCACGGCAGCGCGACGCGGACGGCGCTCGGCGCTCCGGCGCGACGCCTGGCGGAGCTCGTCCTCACGCCGGGCGAGCGTGAGAAGCACGTCGGCAGCGTCGAAGCGATTTGGCGTGCGGCGCTCGCGGCCGGAGCCGACCGCAAGAGCACCTTCGTCGGACTCGGCGGCGGCGTCGTCACGGACATGACCGGCTTTGCCGCGGCGACGTACATGCGCGGCGTCGCGTGGGTCGGAGTGCCGACGACGCTCCTCGCGATGGTCGACGCGTCCGTCGGCGGCAAAACCGGCGTCGACCTCGAACAGGCCAAAAATGCCGTGGGCGCGTTTTGGCAACCGAAGCGCGTCCTCTGCGACACGAACCTCGAAGCCACGGAACCGGCGCGCGGCTACACGAGCGCGCTCGCCGAGGTCGTGAAGACGGCGATCATCGGCGACCCCGAGCTCTTCACCCTGCTCGAAGCGGAGCAGGCGGGCGTGCGCGCGCGCCGGCCCGAGCTCGTCTCGGAGCTCGTGCGGCGCTCGGTGCGGGTGAAGGCGCGCATCGTCGGACTCGACGAGCGTGAAAGCGGGCTCCGTGCGCTCTTGAATCTCGGGCACACCCTCGGTCACGCGCTCGAGGCGCGCGCCGGCTTCGAGCGGCTGACCCACGGGGAAGCGGTGAGTCTCGGCCTCGTCGCGGCGCTGCGGGTCGGCGAGGCACTCGGCCAAACGCCGCCCTACTTGCGCGAGCGCGTTCAAGCGTTGCTCGGCGCCCTCGGGCTCCCGACGGATCTCACGCGCGAGCCGCTCGCCGAAGCGGCCGAGCTCGTGACGCTCGACAAGAAGCGAGCGGGCAGCCAGGTGCGCTTCGTCGTCGCGCGCGAGCTCGGGCGCGTCGAAACGCTCGATCTCGAGCTCGGCAAGCTCAAAACGCTCGCGCAGTCGCTTCGATAAGTCGAACGGACTCCGCGACAGCGCCGCCAAAATCCCCCCAATTTTTGGCGCTCGCGCACGCGACCGCTAGACTCGAAGGGGCGGCGGCAAAACCAGCCTGTTCCGCGCACGAGGCGACGCATGCACAGCTTCCCGAAGACGATGGCCGCAGGGCTCCTTTTGCTCGGCGCCGGCCTTTTGGGTTCGAGCTGCGTCGACAACCAGAGCTCCGTCTTCATCTACGGGGTGATGGACATCGACTCCACTCAATGCCTGGCGCAACCGGACTCCACGGCCGTGCTCCTGCCCGCGGGCACGCTCGATCGTGAGTTCGCGGACGGCTACCAAGCCGCGCTGCTCGTCGGCAGCCACCTCACCCAACGCGGCAGCCGCCAGCAGCTCCGCACCGAGACATCGCGGCTCGAAATCACGCGCGCGGACATGACGCTCTACGGCACGAACGGCCAGCAGGTGAGCTTCCAATCGCCCGCCACCGGCCTCATCAACCCGTCGGACGGCACCGATCCCGGGCTCGCCGCCGTGTTCGTGCGCATGGTGCGCGCCGAGGACATGGCGAACCTCGGACCGGACGGGCAAATCATCGCGCGCGTCAAAATCCACGGCACCACGCTCGGCGGCCAGGACATCGATTCCGGCGATTTCGACTACCCCATCACGCTCTGCACCGGTTGCCTCGTGACGTATCCCTCGAGCGCGCTCGATCCGACGACGTTCACCTGCGACGCGGCGTCCGAGACGATGTCGACCTCGACCATCTGCTTCCTCGGCCAGGACTCCACGTTCCCGTGCACGTACTGCGCGGCGTACGACGTCGTGTGCTCGGACCCGAAGCAGAACCCGTTCCTCAACGGGTCCTCGTCGAGCACCACGCCGTAACGGCGCCCGGTGTCGCGCAGGTTTGCACTCGCCGGCAGCCTCGCCTTTTGCGTGTTCTTCGCGCCGGCTGCTCGAGCCGACCCGCAAACGCACGTCGCCTGGCGCCCCTCGTTGTGCGGAGTCGGCAGCGACGAGGGCGCTTGGGAGAAGACGCGCTTCTGCAACGGGCTCACCGGCGATGTCCTCTTCTTTCGGCGAAAAAATCGCGATTTTGGGTTTGGACCGTACGTCGACGTGACGACGGCTGGATTCTGGGACTTCCGCTGGGGCGGGGGCGCGACCGTGCTGCTACCGGTCACCGAGAACTTCCCGGTAACGCTGTCGCTCGGGCTCTCCGAGCACGCCCTCAGGAGTCCCGCCTTCGCGGCGAGCGCCTTTTTCGGCGCGCGAAGCTACAACTTCGACGGCGTTTACAACTGGTCGCTCGGCGTGTTCGCCGGCGTGACGCGCGATTTTTCCGACCCGCACGACTCGCTGGTCACGCTGGGCCTCGAAATCGACGGCTTCTTCGTGATCGCGCCGTTCTTGTTCGGCGTGAGCGCGCTGCGCTGACGCAAGAGCGCCCGCGCCCCGGAGGTCACGGGCCGGGTGCGGGCTCGTCGACGTCGGCTGGGGGTTCAGCGACGGAGCCCATGGCGGCGTCAATCCGCGTCAAGATCGAGCCGAGCATCTCTCGCGAGCGCGTCGCAAGCTTCTGATTCCGCGATTTCTCCTCTTCGAGATCATGCGCGAGGGCGATGGCCGCGAGGAGCAACGCTTGAGGCGGCACCGGTCGCCCCGGCGGCGTGATGGCGCGGAGGCGCGCATCGACGACGGCCGCCAAACGACGCAACTCCTCTTCGCTCGCGGACGCAACCACGCGGTACGTCTGACCCCCCACGCGAAGCTCGACAGGATCAGCGTGCATCCGGCGCGTAAGCTATCACCGAGGAACCGGGATGGAAATGGCCATGCGTTCCGAAAAGAGCTCGCTCCTTGGGGGTATCTTGAGGACGGACTCCGCGCTCCACGACGCCGTCACCGCAGAAGTCGCACCGCGATGTCGACGAGCGCTCGCTCGAGCCGCTCGCGTGCGGGCGCGCTCATGGCACCCGCCTCCGTGGTCATTTGTTCCACGCTGAGCGCCCGCGCCGTGACCTCGGCGGCGGCGGCCACGGCCGTGACGCGAATCGCGTCCTGAGTTGCCGCATTGAGCCCCGCGGCGCGAGCCAGCGCGAGCGAACGCGTGAAGGCGCCCGCCAGCTCACCGCCCGCAACGCTGAGTCCGCTGTCACGGCCGGCGAGGACGAGCCGTGACTCTTCCGGGAACTCGAGCACCCAAGCGACCCACGCCTGGACGAGCTCACGCCAGCGCTCGACCGGCGTGCGCGCTCGCTGCTCGGCCTCTCGCAGTGCCACCTCGAGCCGCCGCCTTGCCCGCGCCTCGCCGGCTCCGCGCGCGTGCTCGAGGTCGTCGAAGTACTCGTAAAAGGTATTGCGCGAGACCCGCGCCACGCTCGCCACGGTGGCCACCGTGGGCGCTGCGTTCCGGGCGAACGCGATCGCCGTCGCCGAAGTCAGACGCGCCCGCTGCTCGGACATCCGGTCCTCGCGGGAACGCGTTCGGTCGTAGCGTCCCCGCCCGGGCGCGGTAACGGGGTCTTCAGCGCTCATTGGCTATGTCATCATATCTTATTCTGGCCGGCCTTATGCATCGTGTCCGGAGCGTCAATCTATTCGAGACTCTATAAAATATAATAATGTATCTAATATGCTGAACCCGTCTTCCAAGTGCCGGATGACCAGCAACCGGGATGGGTCATTGCGGCTCAAGAAACGCCGACTCATAGAGTACATTAATATTCTTATTGAATGGCGGAGGCGAACGGCGTTCGCCACCTTTGTCGCTCGGCGCTCCGCGCGCTAGCGCACGCCTCGCATGGGGGCGCACTCCCGTCCGCTTCGACGGGCCCCTGGGAAGTAAACGCGCGACGACTTGGCCTCGACGACGATTGATCGGACGATGCCGGGTACGGCTGTAATTCGCCAGCGAACCGGAACGGGCTGCAATTTCGCCAGCAACTGGAGTGGATGGCCCGCCTTACCAACCGTCGCAGACGCGAGGACCGCGTTTTTCCGCCGGTCGCGGACGAACCGCAACCGAAACATCACCACGCTCGGCTTCATTGGGTCGACACGTGCCGAAGTGCGCCCGCTGGCGGCGGTGATGCCCCATACTCTCCCACTCCGTGGCGACACCCGGAGCGGGACTCAGTCGTCGCGCTCCGAGCAGCGGTGAGGTCACGCCGAGGAAGCACACGAAGGAACGCCCCGAGCACAGCTCGTCGATGCGTCGTTCGGGTGCTCGTAGGCTGCCATTGTGATCGAGCTTGGCGGGAGCAGTGGGACGGCTGCGGCTTTTGGGCAAACTCCCGTGCCCTCCTCGCGGTGCGTGATCGGGGCCGGTTCACACCGGTTCGGCTCAAGCGGCGCGCATCGCAGGACCACCTCAAATTCTTAGTTGGCCTCGGTAACGACTGCATCCTCGTCGCCGAGGATGTCGCCCAACACTGTCGATAGCCCCGGGAGGAGCGCCCACGCGGACGCTGTGGAACCGCGACGCACGGCTCCTGAGGTTTGCTACACCAGGCGCGTGAGATCCGCTTTGGATGAGTTCGCCTCGATGCAACTCGAGGAGCTCCAGACCGCGGGGCGCCTTCGAGAATCCGATGACGGCGCTCGGCGCCGGGGAGCGATGGCCGCGGCCGAGGAGCTGGGCGTCGACTTTGTCGATGCATCCTCCAATGACTACCTGGGCTTGGCCGGGCTCGATGTTTCACGTGAAACACGCGTTCAGGTGGGTGCAGGAGCGTCCCGGCTGATCCACGGCACTCGCGAACCGCACGTCGCTCTCGAAGCCGCGCTCTCCGAATGGGTCGGCTCCGAGACGGCCCTGCTCTTCAGCTCGGGGTATGCCGCAAACGTCGGCCTCCTTTCGGCATTGGGCGTCACGGGCGGCGTCATCCTGTCCGACCAGCTCAACCACGCCTCGATTG
>DATJXW010000038.1:0-66598 GCA_035499895.1 Polyangiaceae bacterium
CCGTGGATGGAGTTCAAGCACTAGTTCGCGATCTGATTATTTAGGTGCGACCTCGGCGCACCGGAACGCGCGTCTCCCGACGGTGCACCACGCTCGCGCACTCGTCGAATCCTTCCTACGGAGCGAACGATCGACCCAGCCGCGCGGCCGATTGACGGTTTGAGAGCGAACTATCGCGCGTGTTTTGTTAGCGTGAAGGGCCGTGACAAGTTGGATGGCTCGCGCCGTCGTCGTGGTGTGTGCGCTGGGGTTCGCGCTCTATGCGGTCGGTTGCGGGGACCAAGGTCTGTTTCCGACGACCGTCGATCCCGGGCCCGACTTCAGCATCGCGGATCTCTTGTTCGACGAGAATTTTTTCTACTGCCAAGTCGAACCGCGCGCGATCATTCCGAGCAAGTGTGGCCCCGGTGATCCTTCGCTCGGCGACAGCGGTTGCCACGACACGATCACGTCGTTTCGCCTGCGCACGCACGACCCCATCACGTGCGACAACAACGTGCCAACGACGCCGATCCCGCAAGAGGCCCGCGGCAACTACACCGCGGCGCAAGCGCGCATGCGCCGCGATCCGGATTCGTCGCCGCTGCTCTTGCGGCCGCTCCAGCAGCTCGAGCATCCGCGCCAGATTTTCGACGACAACAGCGACGCCGCCGCTGCGATCCGCGAGTGGGCGAGCCACGTGACCACTCAATGAGGCGTTTACTCATCGCCTGCGGGCTCGCTTGCGCACTCGTCGCGGCGCCCCGGCGCGCGCGCGCCGAAGACACGGACGTGTTCGCCCGCGTCACCGTGGCCGAGACGGAGATGCGCGCCGGGCCGGGGGTTTCCTATCGCGTGATTCACCGCGGGCACCGCGGGGACACGTTCTTGATCCAGACGCGCGAGACGTCCGGCTACTGGCTCGAGGTGCTCCTGCCGGACGGGCGCACCGCGTACGTGCTCGGCGACACCGTCGAGGCCATGGCCGTCGACGAGGGCACGCCGAACGCGCCGAGCAAGCCGGGCCTGTTCGCGCCGCCCGCGCTCGAGGACGCGCACGGCGGTCTCGCGCTCATGGGCGGAGCGTGGAACGGCGCCGGTTACGCGGAGGCGCGGCCTGCGCTCGTGATTGCCCCGGCGATCGCCTTCGAGCCGTACGTCGGTCTCGCGCTCCAGTCGGACAGCCGCCGCGTCATCTACGGCGGCGCGTTCGCGCTGAACCTCGCGCCCGACTGGGCGATCGCGCCCTTTTTCGTGCTGGGCGCGGGCGGCATGCACGAGACGCCCAAGGACGAGACCCTGCGCGAGACCCGCAATTGGTTCAACGCCCGCGTCGGCGGCGGCCTCCTCGTTTCGCTGCGCTTCCGCTTGCTCTTGCGGCTCGAGGTCTCGGACTTCGTGCTCTACACCGAGGACCGCTACAAGAACGTGCAGAGTTACGTCGGCGGCTTGGGTTCGTACTTCTGAGGGTAGCCATGGCTAAGACGCTCTCGATTTTCTTCGTTTGCTCGCTCGGGTTCGCGTCGGGCGCCTGCGCCACCGTGCGACCCGAACAGCGCGCCGTGCTCGCCGACCCGACCATGCGCTTCGAAGGCGAACCGGGCGAGAACGCCGCGGAAGAACACATGCTCGAGAACCGCGAGGCGTCGTTCGGAGGCGGCTCGGTGCGCGGAGGCGGTTGCGGGTGCAACTGAGCGGGCGACTTCGACGCGTGCGAGCGCTCGGGCTCGCCGCGACGACCTTCGCGGCGCTCGCGACGAGTCCGGCGCGCGCCCAGGTCGTCGAGGTCGACACGCGCGGTACTGCGTTCGTCGAGCCGTCGAAGACGAGCAAGCTCACCGTGCTCACGCCGGCCGCCACGGTCGCCGCGCAGCCGGCGGACTGGCTCGACGTGCACGTCGCGTACGAAGCCGACATCGTCTCGGGCGCCACCGAAGCGATCAAGGCCGGCCCGGTCGCCGACGTGGTGACGGCGGCGACCCGCTTCTCGGACGTGCGCAACGAATTCCGCGGCGGCACCCAGATCACGCGGCGCGACACGCACCTCGCCGTCGACTATTCGTACGGGACGGAGTCCGACTATCACTCGCAAGGTCTCGCGGTCACCGCGGGCACCGATTTTCTCCAGAAAAATACGCAGCTCGAGATCCAATACGCGCGCGGCTTCGATCACGTCTGCACCACCAACTACGCCCCGAGCACCGCGCCTTCGGGGCGCACGCGACTCGACAGCTCGAAGGGCTGCTTCACGAAGGCGCCCGATCGCGCGAGCCGTGCCATCGATCTCGATACGTTCCAGGCGGCGTGGACGCAGGCGTGGACGCCGCTCTTCGAGACGCAATTCCTGCTCACGGGCGGCCTGCAGCACGGCTTTTTGGGCAACCCGTATCGCAGCGTCGTCATCGCGCCGACGGGCGAAGACGCGCTCGAGAATCACCCCGAGAACCGCGCACGCGGCGCGCTCTCGCTCCGCGGCAAGTACTTCATCAAGCCGCTCGCCGCCGCGGCGACGGCGAGCTTTCGCATTTACCGCGACACGTGGGACATCGTCGGCGAGACGTACGAGCTCGAATTCGAGAAGTACGTCACGCAGTCGATCCGGCTCCTGCTCCACGGGCGCTACTACCATCAGAACGGCGCGCTCTTCTGGAGCGACGACTACACGGGCGGCGAGCCGGTCACCGGACCGCGCGGTCAATATTGGAGCGGCGATCGCGAGCTCTCGCCGCTCTCGAACTACATGCTCGGCTTCCGCCTGCTCGCGGGCATGCAGGGCACCCCCGAGCACCGCATCCTGTCCGCGCTCCTGCGTTTTCAGGGCACGGTCGCGTTCGACGTGCTGAAGACGAACCTCCGTGATTTCACCTGGAGCGGGAGGAAGCCTGACGACACCTTGGCCGGGCTCTTGTCGCTCGGTCTGCGCGGCGAGTTCTGAGCGCGCCTCAGCCGCGGCCTTCGCGCAAGCCGTGCCGGCGCGCGAGATCGTAGAGGTGCTTGCGGTCCATGCGTGCTTCGCGCGCGGCGGCGCTGATGTTGCCGGCGTGGCGATCGAGGAGCCAGGAGACGTAGCGGCGCTCGAAATCGGATTCGAACTCCTCGCGCACTTCGCGATAGCTCTTGCCCGCCTCGAAGCTCGTCGCCTCCGCATGGCTCGCCGTGGCGACCACGGGTAAATCGACGATGCGCGCTTCCCGTTCGCCGCCCGCCGTCGCGATGTAGATGGCGCGATCGAGGACGTTCCTGAGCTCGCGCACGTTGCCGGGCCAATCGTGCGCCGTGAGCGCGGCGACGGTGGCTTGACTCAGCGTGATCGAGGCGGACGCGCTGTCGCGTTTGCGCGCGAGATCCAGAAAGCGGTCGACGAGCGGCGGAATGTCCTCGCGGCGCGAGCGCAGGGGCGGCACCGTGACGGGCACGACCGCGAGCCGAAAGTAGAGATCCTCGCGAAATTTGCCGCGCTCGACCTCGGTCTTCAGGTCGCGCTTGGTCGCGGCGACGACCCGCGCCTCCGCGCGGAGCGTCTTGTTGCCGCCGACGCGGCGAAACTCGCCCGACTCGAGCACGCGCAAGAGCTTCGGTTGCACGTCGAGCGGCAGCTCGCCGACCTCGTCGAGGAACACGGTGCCGCGGCCGGCGAGCTCAAAGGCGCCCTGGCGCATCGACACCGCGCCCGTGAACGCGCCGCGCTCGTGTCCGAAGAGCTCGCTCTCGATCAGGCTGTAGCTCACGGCGCCGCAATCGACGACGACGAAGGGCTTTTCGCGCCGCTGGCTCGTCTGATGGATCGAGCGGGCGAGCACGTCTTTGCCCGTGCCGGTCTCGCCTTCGAGCAAGACGCTCGCGTCGGTCGGCGCGATGCGTTCGAGCACGCCGAAGATCGTGCGCATCGCGATGCTGTAACCGAGTGCTTCGCCGAACTTGTGCGATTCACTCGGCAAGACGACGGCCTGACGCGGCTCGACGCGCAGACTGAGGTCGACGCCGCCGACGCTGATCGTCGCGCCCGACTCGACGACGGCTTCGTGCACAGCCGTGCGGCCGACCCGCGTGTGATTGGTCGAACCGAGGTCCCGCACGAGCACGCCCTGGGAGCGCCGCTCGAACTCGCAGTGCTGGCGCGAGACGGTGTCGTCGCTCAGGACGAGGTCGTTTTCGGGCGCTTTGCCCACGCGCAGCCGATCGACGAGGCGCACGCGCTGGCCGCGCTGGGCGCCGTTCAACACGATCACGACGATGTCGTCGGGCAGCCTGAGATCGGGGGTTTGAGCGCGCGTGCTGATCTCGATCGGCGACGACGGCTGGCTCACTCGGAAACCCTCTTCGGCAAAAGGACGATCGTCTCGCCCCCCGAAAGGGTAACGCGCTCGACGCGCGATGTCTCGCTCTCTTTGCCGTCACGCGCGTCGTCGAGCGCCGCTTTGCCCACATGCTCCCACTCGACCGTAACTACATAGTCTCCATTCGGTAAGTGCAGCGTCTGGCGCGGATCGGCGTTCTCGGATCCGTCGCGCGACAGGCTCACGCCCGCGCGTGGTTCGCTTTCGCCGACGCGTACGAAACTCGCGCTGAGTTTCAGCGGCTCGTGGCGCTCGCTCTCGTCGAGGCGGAAGACGAACGTTTGGTCGTGCGGCAAGTCGCGTGAGACCGCGCGGCTCGCGACGACCGTGCCCACGCCGAGAAAGAGGAACGCCACCCGGCGCCGCCACGCCGCGGTGCCCGGTAGATTCATCGTGACGGAGCCGCCGGCGGGGCGGGGGCGGACGCGCCGCTCGTCGCGGCGGCGGCGTGCGGCGACTTGAGCTCCGCGCCCGGCGCGTGCGCGGACGGGTGCGGCGCCGCGGGCGCGGGGTGCGCGCCGTGTCCCGCGCTCGCGCCGGGCGCCGCCGAGCCGCTCGCTGCGGGCGCGTCGCTCGCCGCGGCGGCCGCGGTTTGCCCGAGCAGCCGCACGAGGTGCGCGAGCGTCTTCAGCGTCGCGTCGGGCAGCGGAAACGCCGGCATGAGGCCGCGCCCGTCACGAATCGTCTTCGCGATGTCGTCTTCGGTGACGCGCGCCTGAAAACGCGCGTCCGAGAGATCCGGCGCGTGCACCATCGGACCTTGCGGGCCGTCGCCGTGGCCGAAGTTGCCGTGGCAACGCACGCAATTTTGCTGCCAGGCGACCATCGCGACTTCGGTGAGCCCGTGCGCCGCGAGCTCCGGCTCGATGCCCGCGTCGGGGCCGCCTTCGACCTGATCCTGGCCGGGATTGGTCGTGTGATCGTGATCGGTCGGTTTCCACTCGCGCAAATCCGGCGGCGCCTGGTCGCACGCCGCCGGAGCAACGAGAAGAACGAGCGAGACTACGAAGCTTGACCAGGGCGTGCGGCGCACCGGCCGTTCATAGCATGCGCGTCATTCGAACGGCTTGCAGCCGCCCGTCGGATCTTTCCCCATGTACTTCTTGCCGCCGACTTCGGCGATGCGGAACTCGGTCCGGCGGTTCTTGGCGCGACCCTCTTCGGTCTTGTTGTCGGCGATGGGCTTGTCCTGGCCGCAACCGACGGCGATGACGCGCTTCTTCTCGACGCCCTCGCCGACCACGTAGCTCTTCACGGCGAGCGCGCGCTGGCCCGAGAGCTCGAGATTTTCCGGCGCCGTGCCGATGTTGTCGGTATGGCCCTCGATACGGAGTTGCGTGACGCGCGGATTCTCGTCGAGGAAGGCCTTCACCTGCTCGAGAGTCTTGGTCGTCTGCTCGGTCTTTTTGATCGTCGCCTTGCCGAAGTCGAACTCGATCTCGCCGGGGATGCTGACCTTGTCGCCTTGAACCTTCGCTTCGCTCTTCACCTTCTTCGGCGGCTCGGGCGCCGGCGGCGGCGGCGGCGCCGCGGACTCGGGGGCCGGCGGCGGCGGGGGCGGCGGCGGGGGCGGCGGCGGCTGAGCCTCACCGCCCGCCTGGAAGGAAGCCTTGGCCGCGCAACCCGTAAGTACGGGGACGATCGCGACGGAACCGACCAACAACAGCGCAAAAGTCTTCGTCCGCAACATGACGCCCAATTCTCCTGCGGGGCGACCCGGAACGGGCGCCACCGAGGTCAAGCGGTAGCCCAACTGCCCGGGAGCCTGCAAGACGGCTCGTGCCCGGATTTGCCCCGTTCGACGGATGTCCTTCCGGTTTCTTCAGTGCTCGCGGCGGAACCGGCCGGTCGGTCATGCACGCTTGCCCAAGCCCTGGTACACCGTCCGTGCGCTCGAATGGCTGAGTTCGTTCACCTGCATCTCCACTCCCAATATTCGTTTCTCACGGGCGCGGTGAAGCTCGGCGCGTTGCCGGGCCGGGTGAAGGCGCACGGCATGCGCGCCGTGGCGCTCACCGATCACGCGAACATGTACGGAGCGCTCCGGCATTACAACGCGTGTCGCGCGGCGGGAATTCAGCCGATTCTCGGCTCCGAGCTCAACGTCGTGCGCGGCGGCAACGGCCTGTGTCACCTGGTCGTGCTCGCGGCGAACGACGCGGGCTATCGCAATTTGGTTTCGCTCGTGTCGAGGAGTCACCTCGCGCCGGCGAGCGAGCTCGCGCCGAGCGTCACCCTCGAAGCCATCGCCGAACGGCGGGAGGGACTCGTCGCGTTGAGCGGGTGTCTCGGCGGGTTCGCGCCGCAAAGCGTGCTCGAGCTCGGTCCCGACCGGGCGCGCACCGCGCTCGGCGAGCTCTCGGACGTGTTCGAGCAGGGGCAGCTCTTCGTCGAGCTGCAGGACCACGGCTTTCCCGAGCAAGAGGTGTTGAATCCGATCCTCGTCGACGCCGCCCGCGCGCTTGATTTGCCGCTCGTCGCGACCAACGACGTCCATTTCGTCGAGCGTGACGACGGCGCCGCGCACCTCTACCTCGAGTGCGTGCGGCTCGGGCGCACGCTCACCGAAGCCCAGCCGCTGCACCACGGCAGCGCCGAAATGTTCCTGAAGAGCCCGGAGCAGATGGCGGAGCTCTTCCGCGCGACGCCGCAGGCGCTCTCGAACACGCTGCGCGTCGCGGAGATGTGCTCTGGGGTGAAGCTCAAGCTCGGTGAGTCGGAGCTGCCGACCTTCCCCGTGCCGCCGGGCTACGACACGGAGAGCTACTTCCGGCACGTGTCGCACGAGGGGTTCGAGCAGCGCCTCGGGCTTCTGCGTTCTCAAGATCCCAAGCTGAACGAGTCGAAGTACCGCGAACGTCTCGAGCGCGAGCTCGACGTGATCGCGAAGATGAAATACCCGGGCTACTTCTTGATCGTCTGGGACTTCATCCGCGCGGCGAAGGAGCGCGGCATCCCGGTCGGTCCAGGCCGCGGCTCGGGCGCCGGGTCGCTCGTCGCCTATTCGCTCGGCATCACGGAGCTCGATCCGCTGCGCTACGAGCTCCTGTTCGAGCGCTTCTTGAATCCGGAGCGCGTCAGCATGCCGGATTTCGACATCGACTTCTGCATGGAGCGGCGCGACGAGGTCATCAGCTACGTCGCCGACAAATACGGGCTCGAGTGCGTCGGCCAGATCGGCACGTTCCAGAACCTGAAGGCGCGCAGCGTGATCAAGGACGTCGCGCGCGCGATGGGCATCGCCGCGCCCGAAGCGCAGCGCATCGCGAGCCTCGTGCCCCCGAAGGGTCAGGGCAAGATGTGCACGATCGACGAGGCGCTCGAGGTCGAGCCGAAGCTGAAGCAGCTCGTCGAGTCGGACCCGCGCGTCGCCGAGCTGATTCAGGAGAGCCGGCGCCTCGAGGGCCTCACGCGCCACGCCGGCATGCACGCCGCCGGCATCGTGATCAGCGAGGGCGCGCTCGCCGAGCGCGTGCCGTGCTTCAAGAGCGACGCGAGCATCGTCACCCAGTACGACAAGGACGACATCGAGGCGGTCGGGCTCGTCAAGTTCGACTTCTTGGGCCTGAAGACGCTCACGCTCACGAACATCGCCGAGCGCATCGTGAACGCCCGCCCCGACCGCAAGCAGAAGCCGGTCGATCTCATGAACCTGCCGCTCGACGATCACGAGACGTACGCGCTCCTCGCGAGCGGCGCGACGAACGGCGTCTTCCAGCTCGAGTCGAGCGGCATGCAGGAGCGCATTCTCCGGCCGCTCAAGCCCGACTGTTTCGAAGACATCGTCGCCGCCGTCGCGCTCTACCGGCCCGGCCCGCTCGGCACGGGCATGATCGAGGACTTCATCGGCAGCAAGCACGGGCGCAAACCCGTGCGCAAGCTCCACCCGCTCGTGGACGAAGTGCTCGCGCCGACCTACGGCGTGCCCGTCTACCAGGAGCAGGTGATGCAAATCGCGCAACGGCTCGCCGGCTACTCGCTCGGCGAGGCCGACCTGTTGCGGCGCGCGATGGGCAAGAAGAAGGCCGAGGAGATGATGAAGCAGCAGGCGAGCTTCATCGGCGGCGCGCTCAAGAACGGCGTGCCCGAGGAAAAGTCGAAGGCCATCTTCGCCGAGCTCGAAGGCTTCGCGTCCTACGGCTTCAACAAGAGTCACTCCGCCGCCTACGCGCTCATCACGTACCAGACGGCGTGGCTCAAGGCGCACTACCCGACCGAGTTTTTCGCCGCCGCGCTCACCACCGACAAAGACAAGGTGGACAAGGTCGTGCGCCTGGTCGCGGAGGCGCGCGCCTGGGGTTGCATCGTGCTCCCGCCCGACGTGAACGCGAGCGAGACGGATTTTTCGGTCGTGTACGCGCACCCGAACGGCGAGGGACCGCTGCGCGGCTCGGGCAAGGTGCGTGACCGCTTCGGGCCGCGGCTCCGTTTCGGCCTGGGCGCGGTGCGGGGCGTCGGCGAGGCCGCGCTCGAGACGATGTTCGAAGCGCGCCGCGCCGGCGGGCCTTTCCGCGATCTCTTCGACTTCGCGACGCGCGTCGACGCGAAGCGGTTGAACAAGGGCGTGCTCGAGTCGCTCGTGCAATGCGGAGCCTTCGACTCGTTGCTCGAGCCGATGGGCGTGAGTCGCGCGCGGGCGTACGCGGCGGTCGACCGCGCCCTCGAGCGTTCGCGCTCCGCGAGCCGCGACCGCGAGAGCGGGCAGGCGAGCCTCTTCGGGAGCTTCGCCGCGGTCGCGAAGAACGGCGCGTCCGCCCACGGCCTCGGCGAGTACCCCGAAGCCGCCGAATGGGATCGCATGGAGCTCTTGAAGCGCGAGAAGGAAGCGCTCGGCTGCTACGTGTCCGGCCACCCGCTCTTTCGTTACGGCACGAAGTACCAGCGCATGGGCATCACGCCGACGACCGACGTCGCGCGTGCCGAAGCCTGGAGCCCCGTGAGCGTCGCCGGCATGGTGGAGGGCTATCAGGAGCGACTCTTCAAAGGCGGCTCCGGCGGCCGCGCCGCGTTCTTCGAGATCGAGGATTTGGTCGGGCGCGTGAAGGCGAAGCTCCGCGGCGATCGCATCGAAACCTACGCGCACATTCTCACGGGCGGCGAGCCGGTGGTCGTGTCGGGAAAGGTGAGTTACCCCATCACCGACGAACCCGAAGACGCGGAGGGCAGGGAACCCACGCTGCTCGTCGACGCCGTCGAGCTCTTGTCGGACTCGGCGCTCAAGAGCACGCGCGCCGTCTCGATCAAGGTCGAAGCCGAGCGCACCGCGAAGAAGGACCTCGAAACACTGCGCGATCTCCTGCGAAATTCGCCCGGATCGTGCCCGGTCGAGCTCGTCATCGAGCTCAGCGACGGCGCCCAGGCGGTGCTCGACCTGGACGGGACGCGCATCACGCCGACGGACGCGCTGCTCGGTGGCCTCGAACGCATCTTCGGCGGCAGCGTGGCCGAGCTGCGCTAGCGCGAATCAATCGCGCTGCGCGTTCGTCCCGTTGTAAAATCGCGTTTCGCTCATGAAGGAAGGTCGCGACGAGCTCGTTCGCATCGACGGCCGCGGCGAAGCGCATCCCATCGGGGCCGTCGCCGGGCAACGCATGCGCGCGCGCACGGGCGCGTTCCGCGTGCTGCCTTCGCCGAAGCACGTCGTGTTCATGCGCTACACCGGCGAGGACGGCCGGCGTGACGCGGATGACGGCGCGATCGTGCGCATCGCGGGCGAAGTGACGGCGCCCGGCGCCATCTGCGACGTGCTCGCGCTGCTCGGGCAGACGGGCTGGCGCGGCGAGCTCGTCGTCGAAAACGACGACCGCGTGCGCAGCATCTTCTTCGAGAACGGCAACGTCGTCGGCGCGCACACGAACGTCGAGGACGAGCGCCTCGGCTCCGTGCTCTACCGCTACGGCGCGCTCGGTGCCGCCGAGCGCGACCAAATCCTCGCTCAAACCGCGGCCGGGCGCCGTTTCGGAGAAGCGGCGCTCGAGCTCGGCCTGGTCACGCACGAGGTGCTCTACGCGCACATCTCGAAGCAGATCGAGGAAATCGTGTTCGCGACGCTGACGGTGTCGGACGGCACGTTCTTCTTCCTCGACGGCTTCGAGGCGTCGCGCCTCGTCTCGCATCACACGCTCGGCGCGAACGCGCTCTTGATGGACGGCGTGACGCGCATGGACGAGATCCGCTTCTTCAAGCTCAAGATCCCGTCCGCCGCGCACGTGCCGGTGCGGAGCCCCGGCCGCGCGCCGCCCGACGATCACCTCGCCGTCTACGAGGCGATCGACGGCAGACAGAGCGTGGAGGAGCTCGGGCGTTCCACGGGGCAGGGCGAGTTCGCGACGACGCGGGCCCTCTACGCGCTCGTCCAATCGCACCACGTCGTGATGCATCCGCCGCGTGTTTCGGGCGGACCGACCGCGCTCGTCGGCTCGGCGAACGGCGCCCTGCTCGACATCTTCGCGGCGGCGAGCGAGGCGGGCAAAGCGGGCGAGGTCCGCGACAGCCTCGCGTCGTTCGCGGTGGGCGCCGGCGTGTACGACATCCTCTTTCGCGGCGCCGGGCCGGACGCCTCCGGAGCGCTCGATCCGGAACGCGTGGCGCAAAACGCGGTCATCGTCGCGGGCGGCGCCGATCCCCAAAACATTCTGAAACAGCTGCTCCACGAATACGTGAGCTTCGCGCTCTTCAGCGCCGGCGCGGCGCTCGGCTCCGACGCCGAAGCGGCCATCGCCGAGCGCGTGGGCCCGAACCTGAGCACGCTCCGGCCGCAGGGTTGACTGCGCGCGCGGCCTGGATTCGCCTCGCGGGGCGCGGCTAGTAACCGCGCCTTGGACGAGCGCGTCACTTGTGTCACCCTGCGCGGCGCTTTTTCGGGTCGATAGCTCAGTCGGTTAGAGCAGCGGATTTTTAATCCGTTGGTCCTGGGTTCGAGTCCCAGTCGACCCACGAAGAAAAAAAACGGCACGAGTGCGCGCGGGTGAGGAGCTCGGGGCGCTTTGCGACCGAACGAAAGTGGCCGTGAAATCGCTTGCGCCAGTCGTCGCTCCGCGCGCTACACTCACTCCGCGGGCTTTCCCCCGCGGAGGCAATCGGTGATGCGACACGGACTTAGCCTACTGACCGTCGGGATCGGGTGGGTGCTCTTCACTTCGGGCGGCTGCACGGACGAGACGACGAACACCAAGTCCGGCACGACGCCTGGAACGATTGCCTATTGCAACGAGTGTCACGCCTCGAGCGATTGCAAGTCGCCGAACGTCTGCAAGGTCGTGCAGGGCTCGATCGGCGTCTGCGTGGCGGCCACCGACACGTCTTGCTGCGAGAACCCGGACGGCACCGGCAACTGCTACACGAACCTCGGCGCGAGCCTCGGATCGGGCGGCTCCGCGGGCGGCGGCATCATCGGCAGCGGCGGCAAGGGCGGGCGCAGCAGCGCCGGCGCGGGCGGCACCGGCGGGACGTTCGGCACCGCGGGCACCGGCGCGACGACCACGGGCTCGAATCTAGGCCGCGCCTGCGTGAAGGACACGGACTGCGCCGACTCGATGCTCACGTGCCTCACGAACGACGGGCTGAACGGCGACGGGCCGGCGAAGGGCATCTGCACGGCCTCCTGCACGTCCACGAGCGACTGCCTCGACGTCGCGGACAACTCCTACTGCGTGCCGTTCTCGGCGAGCGGGGACATGTACTGCGTCGAGGGTTGCACGGAGGGAACGAACGGCGTTCCGAAGTGCCACGAGCGCGAGGAGGTCGCGTGCAGCCTGGTCGGTTTGATCCCGACCGGAGTCAACTGCACCGCGACGAGCGATTGCAACTCGGACGAGCTCTGCGATTCGACGACGAGCCAGTGCGGCACCTTCGTCACCGGCTGCTTGCCGACGTGCGGCGGCGACTACGACTGCGGCGACGGTCAGTACTGCGATTTCTCGAGCGGCTTCTGCGTCGCGCAAAAGCCCACGGGCCTTCCGCTCGGCTCGCCGTGCACGCCGCCGACGGGCACCGCCACCGACGCTTGCGACGGCTTCTGCCTCGCCGGGGAAGATCCGACGAAGGGGACTTGCTCGGCGCTCTGCACGCTGAACTCGAACCTCACCGGCTGCGGTTGGGACGGCAAGGGCGCGGCGGACAACGCGTGCCTCTTCGCGACGATTCTGTCGGGCAGCGACGCGGCGCAGGGCGACGTGGGCATCTGCGGCACGCTGTGCGATTGCAACGCCCAGTGCACGTTGAAGGACGAGTACTGCGTTGACGAGTCGATGGGCCAGGTGAATTCGATCTGGGGACGGCCCGGCTACTGCAGGCCGCTCCAGGCGACCGAAACGGTGGCCGACACGTTCAGCAAGTGCCCCGCCGGCACCAGCGGCGGCACCGGCGGCACGAGCAGCAACGGCGGCGAGGCGGGGCAGACGAGCGGCGGCAAGGGCGGCACCTCGAGCAAAGAGGCCGGGGCAGGCGGTCAGGGCGGCTGATGCAGGGGGCAGAGGGCTCGGCGCCGAGCGGTCGCTCGCGCGCCGCGGAGGAGGTGGGGGCGACGGCGTTCGAACATGCCGCGGGGTTCGCCGCGGCCGAGGTCTCCGGCGGTTTCGGGCTCGGCCCGCTCGAAGCGCAATACGAGGAGCTCTTCGCCGAGGTGCTCGAGGACGGCATCATCACGGCCGAGGAGCGGGCGCGTCTCGAGAAAGCGGCGGCGAACCTCGGCATCGATCGCGATCGGTTGCTGCGGCTCGAGCAGGCGATGGTCGCCGCGTACCAAACACGCCACCGCGTGCAGATCGTCGAACACTACGAGGAGCCGGCGGCGTCGCTCGCGCCGATCCGGGTGGAGGCGGACGGCGACGCGGGGCGCGCGCTCTTGCTCAAGCGCGTCTCGCAGCTCGAAGCCCGCGTGCGCGAGCTCGAAGAAGAGCTCCGCCGCGCGCAGGCGGCGATCAACGTCGAGATCGATCTCACCGAGCTCGAAAACGAAGCGGCGCTCGCGACCGAGGATCCCGACGACGCGTGGCGGCGCATCCGGCGCAATCCGACCGAAGCCGACGCGCACCGGCAGCTCCACCGCATCTACAAGGCGCGCGGTGAAACCGATCGCGCGTGGTGCGTGGCCCAGGCGCTCGTCGCGCTCGGCGCCGCCACGCCCGAAGAAAAGGCCGAATTCGAAGCGGCTCGCACGCAGACCTTGATCGCGCCGCGCGCCGGGCTCTCGCAGTCGAGCTGGTACGATCAACTCTTTCACCCCGAGGAAGAAGTGCTCACGGGGCAGATCTTCGGCGTGATCGCCCCGGCGGCGTTGCTCGGCCGCGTGACGGCCCTCCGGCGCGACGGCAAGCTCCACCAGCCGAAGCCCGAGACGCGCCAGGACGTGACCAAGGCGACGGTCACGGCCGTACGCGCGATCCCGTGGGCCGCGGCGATCCTCGGGTTGCCGGCGCCGCCCGTCTTCGTGGAGCGCGAGCGCGAGTCCGGGTTCGAGCACGTGCCGTCGGTGCCGCCGCTCACGGTCGTCGGGAAGAGCGTGCTGAGCGGCCGGAGCCAACTCGAGCACGCGTTCCTCGTCGGCCGGCACCTCTCCTGGTACCGCACCGAGCACTACGTGAAGACGCTGTTTTCGAGCGTGCCCGATCTCGAGGAGCTGTTTTTGGCCGCCCTCGTCATCGGCAACCCGGGGCTACCGATCGCGGACGACGTGAAGCGGCGCGTGGCGCCCATCGCCAAAGCCATTCAACCGCTGCTCGAGCCCGGGCAGCTCGACACGCTGCGCGGCTGCTTCTTGCGCTTCGTGGAGGAGGGCGCGCGCACGAACCTCCAGCGCTGGAGCCTCGCCACGGAGAAGACCGCGTGCCGCGCGGGCTTCTTGCTGGCGAACGATCTCGGCACCGCCCTCAAATTGCTCGAAGCCGAAGAGCGCGGCCAGGGCGAGCTCGCGAAGGATCTCTTCGCCTTCGCGACGAGTGAGCGCTACTTCAAGCTCCGGCGCCAGCTCGGCATCGCGCTCGCCTGAGCGGCGCGTCCCGATGGCCGAGGATCTGTTCGGAATCGTCGGGACGGTCATCGCGTCCGCGTATCACGTCGAAAGCGTCGTGGCGGAGGGCGGTTTCGGCATCGTCTACCGCGCCCGCCACGGCGGGTTTCGCGCGCCGGTGGCGCTCAAGTGCCTCAAGGTGCCGCAGCACCTCGGCGCCGAGTACCAGGCGCGCTTCCTCGAACAGTTTCGCGCCGAGGCGGAGGTGATGTTTCGCCTGTCGGCGAGCACGGCGACCGTGACGCGGCCGCTTCACGTCGACGTGATGACGGCGCCGAACGGCAGCTTCGTGCCGTTCATGGTGCTCGAGTGGCTCGACGGCGACACGCTCGACGCGCTGATTCGTTCGCGTGTCGCGGCGGGCAAACGCCCGCTCACGCTGGCGGAGGTGTTGCCGCTCTTCGAGCCCGTCGCGAAGGCGCTCGAACGCGCTCATCATTTCGAGGGCCCGGCGGGCGCGGAGAGCATCGCGCACTGCGATCTCAAGCCGGAGAACATTTTCATCGCGAACGTCGGGGGCGAGCGCGTCCCGAAGATCCTCGACTTCGGCGTGGCCCAGGTGCGCGGCGCGGCGAGCCGCGGCTCGAAAGCCGGCGACGAGGTGACGCTCTTCACGCCCGCGTACGGCGCGCCCGAGCAGTGGAACCCCAAAGAGCTCGGAGAGACGGGGCCGTGGACGGACGTGTGGGGTCTCGCGCTCACGCTCGTCGAAACGCTCGCCGGCAAGCCGGTGATCGTCGGGGGTCACGCCGCCGTCAGAGCCCAGGTGCTCGATCGCGCGCGCCGTCCGACTCCGCGCGCGCAGGGCCTCGTCGTGGGCGACGGCGTCGAGGCCGCGTTTCATCGCGCGCTCGCCGTCGATCCTCGCGACCGTTATCGGGACGCGGGCGCCTTCTGGCGTGCGCTCGTCGAGGCAAGCGAACGCGCCAGCGCGGCGGCGCCGAGCGGCCAGCTCATCCCCGATCTGGTGCCGCTCGCTCGCAAGCCGAGCCGGCCCGAGCTCCCCGCCGTGCAGGGCCCGGTGAGTTTCGACTTCGAGGAGGGCGAGGAGGCGCCGGGCGCGAAGCTCGATCTCGATCTGCCTCTGGACGAGCCGATCCCGCGCCGCTCGCTCACGCCACCCAGTCTGCACCCGAGTCTCCCGGCCGTGCCGCTCGGCGACACGCAACTCGCCGCGCCGCCGCCGAACGCACGCGGTTCGTTGCCGCCGGTCCAGGCCATGCCCTCGCTCGCGCCGGTGAGCTCGCAGCCGCGCCCGCGCATCGAGTCGCCCGCGCCGGAGCCGCCGCGTGCGGGCTCGAATCCGCCTTCGGGGCGCCGCTCGGATTCGGGCGCGCCACGCCGGGCCGACGCCGTGTTCGTCTCCACGCCGGTGCCCGCCGAACGCTCGCTCGCGCGGCGACTCGCGCCGGGCCTCGCGCTCGCGGGCACGAGCATCGTGCTCACGCTGCTCGATCGCCTGTACGCGTCGTTGAGCGGCGAGGTGTTCTCGCTCGGTCCGCTCCGCACGAGCTGGGTGGCGGCGGCGCTCCTGATCGGCGGGTTCGGCCTGTGCGCGCGAGAAGTCTTCTCGCCCGACTGACGGCGGCTCAGCTCCCGGGCGCGGTCGAGCGGGGTGCCGGCCGCGAGACGGGCGGAATGCTCGGCGCCGCCGGCTTGTCTTGGTACGTGAGCGCGCCTGCGTCGAACGAACGCAGCGTGTTGCGCGTGCAGAAGGGGCACGACCAGCCGACCTGAAACGTCTCTTTGCCGACGCCCATGGTGTTGGCCGGCGCCGCGAGCTCCCGCGTGCGCAGCCGGGCCCAACCGCGCACCGAGCGCCGCTGCTCGTCGAGCTCCGCACCCAGGTGGGCTTGGCACTCGCAGACGGATTGAACGATGGCCGTTTTCATGGCTCCTCGGAGCACGCTTGGTAGCGGAAGCGCCCGGCCGAGGTCAAGCCTTGGCGTGCTCGCACCCGCGGAGTAAGCTCCTTCGACTTCAAGCGGGACTAGCTCAGTTGGTAGAGCACGAGCTTCCCAAGCTCGGGGTCACGGGTTCGAGTCCCGTGTCCCGCTCTGTGATTCCGAAGACATAGGCTGCGCGCGGCCAAAACTGCGGCCAGAACTCACCTCGACGGTGCTCGGATCGTGGTCGCTCAAGAGCACATCGGGCAGCGGCGCGAACGGTGCGCCGAAGCCCTCACGGAGCTGCTCCGCTTCACGCACGTAGAGCATCGTCGTGTTGAAGTTCCGGTGGCCGAGACGCTGCATGATCTTCAGCGGCTCGTCACCTCTGACCGCTGCCCACGTCGCGCACGTTGCGCGGAGATCATGCCAGCCAAGCGGCTTCCGCGTCGCGTCGCTCGCGTGAAGCTCGGCGCGATCCACGTTCGCGCGCTGCAAGAAGGCGCGGAGCTTCTCCGAGCGGCCGGTGAGCTTGAGGGGAGGGAAGAGAGCGCCCTTGCCGCCAGACTCACCGCGCATCGCCACGAGCAACGGCAGCAACGCCGGCTCGATGCGAAAGCGCCGCGCGGTCCCCGTCTTCGTCGCCTTGGCCTTGCCTGGTCGCGACCGATCGAGCGCTCGGTGCACGTGAACGACGCCGTGAGCGAGGTCGAGATCGTCCCATTCGAGCGCATCGAGCTCACCAGCGCGGACGCCGAGGTAGACGCTCACGGCGACCATGCGGCGCCAGCGCATTGGAACGCGCTCGAACTCGAGGAAGGCGGTGAGCTCGCTCGGGTACAGGTACACCTTTGCTTTGCGAACGCCGCGGTCCGGCGCCGCAACATCGGTGCAAGGATTGTCGTCACGGACGCGGAGCGCTGGCACCTTCGAGCGCACAGCCTCGCGGAACATCTTGGAGACGAGCACCCAGACGTTTTGTGCAGTCCGCCACGAGAGCTCCTCGGCGTGAATCTTCGCGTCGAGCGAGCGCACGAGGCCCTCGATGTCGGCCCGCGAAACCGTTGCCATCGGAAGCGCGCCGATCGCGGGCTCGATGTGTTTCGCGAAGCGGCCGCGATCGTCGCGCACTGACGTGAGGCCGCGGGCCTCTCGGTCCTTCGCAAACATCCCGAACCAATCGGCGACGGTGCCGGCTTCCGGCGGGCTGCCCTCCGGTAGAGCGGGCGCTCTGTCGCGCCATTCTTCAGCCCGGACGCGCACCTTGTCGCGCATCATCGCGTCCGACATTCCGCGCGGCAAAGGCTTCAAGCGTCGGCGCTTGCCGTCGCCGCAAGTGACGCGAGGTTGGCCGCGGCCGTCTCTCGTCCAAGCAAGCGAGCCGGTACGAGGGCGGCCGCCACGCTTCTTCGTGTCCGTCATGGTGATCCCTTCGTCGCGTCGTCTTCCACCACGCGCGTGAACGCTTCCCGGTACCAACGCTCCGCAAGCTCGCGCTCGACGCCGAGCGTTGCTTGCCAGAAGTCTTCCCACTGCCCCACGAACGCCTCCGCCATCCACGCGGCGAGCGGTTCACGCCCCGGAGCGGTGTCGTCGAGGTAGAGCCGTGCGTCTTTCGCCGCTTCGTGCTCGACCTCGGCACGGGCCGCGGCGAGCACGCGCGTGTGTCGCTCGGCGTCGATGCTTTGGGCAACGGCGAACGCTTCGAGCCGACCCGCGTGCGCTGCGAGCGATTGAACTCCGAGGCTCGCTCGCTGCGCCTGCGCTTGGAGGGTCTGCGCGACGTGCCGCAAGGCTTCGGGCGTCGGTGCCGCTTCGCTCGTCGTCTCGGCGAGCAGGGTCGCGATGCTCGCCAGACTCGCTGCGGCCCCGCGAGCGCCCGCGAGCGTGTCCTCGATCGGGAGCGTACTCACCGGGCACCGCCTTCGATTGCATCGAGCACGCGGTCCAGCGCGATGAGCGCGTCCCACGCGGCTCGCACCGGCGGACAATCCGGGCCCGTCGAGTCCTCGAGGTCGCGGCTGAGGGCGTCGAGCGCGGCGCCGGCTTTTTCGAGGTGTTTTCTCTGCTGTGCTACTTGTTGCTTCGTCATCGGAGTGCTCCTTCGATGGCCAGGGGTCCGGGTGTTCTCAGGCACCGCGGGCCCCAACCTACTTGCGTTTGGGTTTGGGCCGTTGCCGTTTGGGCTCTTCCGCTGTTACGCCGAGCTTCGTCGCGTACTCGCGAAGTGCCCGGCGCATGATGTCGCTCTTGGTCAGCTTCTCATGGGCAGAGCACGCGTCGAGCAGCGCGCGATCCTCGGCGTCGAAACGGAAACTCAGAAGCGGTTCGGGCATGTCTAACTCTGTATGTACAGTAGCATGACAGCCGTGTCAACCCCTCTTGCTCGACTTCTTCGCCGCCTGTTCGGGCGCGACTCACTCGAAAATCCAGCTTTGAACCTCGTTGGCGAATAGGTCCAAGCGCATGCTCGGACGATCGCGCTCCCTGTACTGCTTCGCGGAATTGTGAACGAAGCCAAGACCCTCGTAGAACCCCACTGCTTCAGCGTACGCGTCCACCGTAAGCAATCGGCACCCAATTGAGCGCGACGCCTGCAGCGCGAGGAGGCACGCAATCCGAACAAGCTCCGTGCCCGTCCCGGAGTTGCTCTCGCGAAATGTCGCGCAGACCGCGAGACGTGCCACCTTGACCGCGGGGACGTACTCCGGGTCCTGGTGTCCGAGCCCTTCGACGGAAGGCGCCTTGAGCTTGCGACGCTCACCCGATGTGAGGATGACTGCGTCCGCCATAAGCGCGACGTAACCAACGAGCCTGGCGTCGTGATGTGCCAGGTAAGTCTGCGCAGTCCGGTGCGCCTGGTAGCGGAGTGCATCCGTTCGGATGAAGTCGTCGAGGTCCTCGTCGCCACAAGCGAAGGCCTCGAGCTCGGTCCGATCTCCCTCCGCCAGGGGGCGGAACTTGTACAGTGATCGTTCAGCGGGCGGGCGGCTCGGCAACGGCGCTCCCCAACGTCACGAGCAGCTCCGCAAGGCGCTTCTGCGCGATTCGGACGCGCCGGTCCGCTTCCTCTGGCGAGCACACCTGTGCCAACTCCCGGCGGAGTCGCTCTGACTCTTCCGGCCCCAACGGTGGTGTAGGTTCGATTGGACTCGCCATGGTTGGCCCACCGGCCTATGTCTATGGTAGCACGTGATATCTCGCTGGGCCTTGCTATCGTTCCAGTGCGCGAAAGAGCCTGTCCTGAGCCATGAAACAGTGGACCATCAGTCCGCACGTCCCGCCGCCGCCGGTTCGCGAGGTGCGCACGTGGGACCCCCTCCCGCCGAAGCCGAAGGCTCCGGTTCCGCCCCGACAGCCGACACCGGGCTTCGCTGGCGACGGCATGCCCGGAGAGCCGGTCCCGAGCCCCGTCTACGAGCGCTGACCGCGTCACGGGTCGTCCTCGTTGTCTCGAGCGGCTCGAGCACGCTCGGCGTTCCCACGGCGCGCCTCTGCCTCGAGCCTGTTGATCACGTGACGGGCACTGCGCTCCGCTGCAGCGGGTGAGCGCGCGGGGAGCTCCTCGTACGGACAGCCAGGGACTCGACATAGGCCGGGTGCTGCGAAGGCGTGCGCACATCGATGGGCAACGCGGTTCCGGAATCTCATCGCCCTGGCATCCGCTCGGCGAGTAGAACGCGTCGCCCGGCCGCCGCCGTCCGCTGCGCGAGCACGAGGGAGACACCGAGCACCAGCACGGCCGCGGGTTCCCACCCGAGGTCGGCCGCCAGCTGCTCGACGGCGCGGCCGACGGCCGCTGGGAGCGTCCAGCCAGCGGGGGCTCCTACGCGCCCGCCAGACGCGTCGCCACCCGCACGGGGCGCCGACGGTCCGTCCGACTCCCGAAAGCGCGCGTCGGGGGCGCCTGTTTCCATGCCGGCAACGCCCTCGATGAGCACGTCGATCGCCCGGCGCGCCTCGAGGAGCCCAGCCCTCACCTCCTCGGGGGTCATGCCGCCTCCGGGGGTGAGGCGAAGCAGAAGCCGCCGAGCTCGCTCAGGGCGACGTTGAGCACCGTGAACGCCGCCGCCTCGTCCGCGGTGCCGAACGGAGCTCCCGCGGCCCGGAGCGCCGCGTAGCAGGCAACGCCGGCGTCCGAGCGGGGAACCTTGCCGAGGAGCAACTTGCGAGCGCTGCCGATGTTCACGGTGCGCACGTCGAGGCCCGCCCGCACGAGCTCGAGGCGGACCACGCCGCCGAGCTCCCCGAGGGTATGCGCGGCCGTGCTCTTGCCGAACGCGTACGACTCGACGAACGCGAACGAAGCGCCGACCTCTCGAGCGAAGCCAACAAGCCGAGTCGCGATCGTTTCCGTGCGTCGAGCACGCTCCAAGTCACTCGCGTCACGTCGCAGCGGCTCGCCGACGACGAGCGATCTCACGCGCGACCACTCACCATCCCAGTCCGTCGGGACCGCAACCGTCGCGCAGGCGCGGGTACCCAAGTCGATCCCGAGCAACGTGGTCACGCGACGATCCCCAAGCGCCGCGCTTGCTGCTCGACGAGGTCGCGCTCCACATCGTCAATCGTCGGCCGCGAGACGAGCTCACCGCCGACGGGCATCGCGCTCGCGACCCCGTCGGGTACATCGCCGAGGCCGTGCGCCGGCCCGAACGCTGCGAGCGTGACGACGCGGCTAGCCCGCCAGACGTGCGAGCCGCTCCGACGATCGTAGATGAAGTGCAACGGCGAGAGGGTCACGCGCTCGAAACCAAGGCGCTCGCACTCGAAGAACCACGCGCGGTCCTCGCCGTGCTGATCGGGAAACTCGGGGATGGTCTCCGTCCACCCGCCGAGCGTACCGCCCAGCCATGAATCCTGCTCGGCGTGGAAGCAGTAGAGCCCGTCGTCGAAGCGGACGTACCGGACGTGCTTTCCGACGACACGGCGCGGGCCCCCCGCGATCAGCGTCTCGACGGTCTCCGAGAGGTAGCCCGGCAGGTAGGTGTCGTCGTCATCCCAGAACGCGACGAGCGATGCGAGCGCGCGGACGAGCGCCAGCCCGGCGTTGCGAGCGCGCGCCGGCGAGCCGCCCTCCGTGCGAACGGCCACCACGTCGTCACGCTCTGTCACGGGCAAATCGCGTGCGGCCGCGTTGAGCACGAGCACGAGTACGCGATCGGAATGCGTCTGCCGCTCGAAGCTTTGGAGCACCGCACCCACACGCTCGGGGCGCGACACTGCCGCGACGACCGCGATCTCGGTCATTTCTCAATACTCCACATAGCTGACGATCCGTGCCGCGCAGCAGAGGCTGAACGTGCTGGTGGTCCCTCGACCCACTGCCTGCACCTGGAACGAACCAGCCGTGCCGGAGGCTGACAAGTTCCACTGGATGTCCGTGTTGTCGTTCGCATCGACAACCTGTTTGACGATCGTGCCGTGCGTCGTCGGATCCCACGTGAACACGACTCGGGCGATGAATTGATTGCTGTAGGTAGCGCCATGGTCCGTGCTCGCGAGCGCGAGACAGTCGACGTCGATCACGCATCGGCACGTGTTGCTGAGCCCGTGCGTGCTGAAATCGAAGGGCACGAATTGGATCGAGGCGCTGCCAGTGACGCCGGTGAAGCGTGTGACAGTCCAGTCGAGTACGCGCTGTGACGCCATCAGCGCTCGTGCTCCTTCCGAGGATCGCCGTCACTCGCGAGGGTGACCGTTGGGGACGCGCACGCCGGACCGAGCGCGTTCATCGCGTCAGCTTTCCGGGCGTCACCATGCCCGGGATTGGCCAGCTCGGATGCGCGAGCCCCCGAGCCTTCAAATGACGCTCAAACGCTTCCCTCTCCTGCTGCCGCTGGAGCATGAGCGCATCGCCGCGGGCCACGGCTTCGGCGCGCATTCTCTCCGCTTCAGCGCGGTTGCGCGGCGGCGGGAGTGGCGCAGGCATTGCCGGCCTCCGAGGTGGCGGCAACACGCCTGCTACGAACTTACTTTCGGCCTCGCTGATCACATCGTACAGGGGAAACGTCCGCTGGTCGGGGCGAGGCGACCACTCGCGTCGCCGTCGCTCGACGAAGTCTTCGATCTGCTTCGCGACCGCGTCGGTGCGTCCGGCGGTGCGCTTTGCGACGATGGCAGCGATGCGAGCAGCGTCGCGCTCGTCTTGCGCGCGCACGGTCGCCTCCTGAGCCTCGCGCGTCTTGGCGCGCTCGCGCTCGAGCACCTCGGCGTGTCGGTTGACGCGAGCGACGAATTTCTCGCGCTCGGTGGCAGGTCTGATGATCGGGATGCGGCGTGTGGACATGGTTCGGTTCCTTTCCTTCAGCGTCTCAACGGATTCGGTACGTAGAGCGAGCGTCTGCGGCGTGGCTTCGCCTCACGCATGCGAAGCGCCTCGACTGCCTGCAGCCACGCGCTCAGACGGTCGCCGGTGTGCTCCTCCCACGAAAAAGCCACGGCCTCTTCGGCGAGCTTGCGCATCTCGTCGGGAAGAGCGCCCGGCTGCCGAAAGCTCCAGCGCTCGGCCGCGAGCTCTGCCGACAGCATCTCGATACGGAGCCGCTTGCTGGTCGCGCTCGTGTGAAGCCTGATCACCGGCACGTACTTCTCGACCTGCTGGCACACGTACTCACCTCCTGAATTCGACTCAATCGCGGCAACCGCGCGGCTCTTGCGGCATCGGTCCACGATGCGAGCGAGAATCTCGTCGAGGTTCCACCGACCGGCCTCGACGTGTGTCACCTCGCGCTTGCCACCCTGCGCCGATAGGGCCCGGGTGAGCACGAGCGCGCTCTCGTCGGCGCTGCGCTTTTCACGACCGGTCGCCGCGCCGTAGGCAGTATCGACGCCGAGCACGACCGGATCGTCTGGGCCTGTGGCGCTCGAGCAGTACTCGGTCACCGCGTTCTCGCCCATCGCAAGCGCGCGTTGGATCCACGCGACCTCGATGACCGGGTCGGCTTCGTCCGGTGCAACGCAATCGAGTTGCCGGGCCGCTTCACGCGGACCGAGGTCGTGACGCACGGACCCGATGCGAGACTCGGGCCATCGCTCTGGCCAGCGCGATCGGCGGAACGGGAACACGCCGTGTTCGACCGGGTAACGGCGTGACACCCAGCCGGGGCGCTGCGCGAGCCGCGCGAGCAAGTCGTCGCGGTGCCAAGGGTTCCCGACTGCGATCACGCGAGCATCTGCGGTGAGCCGACCGAGGAGTGTCGCGTCTACCCAACGCGAGAGATCATCACGAGCTCGCGTCGAGAGTGAGTTCTCGAAGTCCACCGCGTCGTCGATGATGAGCAGCGAGACGCGAGCACCGACGATCGAGCCGTGCACGCCGATCCCTTGCACCGACGGATCCTTGCGCGGCGCTGAGCGCACGACAGTTATCGCGCTCTGCGTCCACATCGCGTTCATGTCGGGGCGGAGCTCGGGGAACACTCGGTGCAACTCCTCGGAGTGCTCGATGTAGCTCGCGATCAACATGACGAGCTTCGTTGCTTGCGCGGCGGTGTTCGCGACGATGAGCACCGTCTGATTCGGATCGCGACCGAGCTCCCACAGCACGCGACCGACCGCGAGCTGCTGGCTCTTGCCGAGCTCGATCGCGCTGAGCAAGATCAAGCGCGAGTGCTTGCTCGCGAGCGCGTGCCATTCGCGGTGAAACGGTGCACTCTCGATCGGTGCTCCGCTTTTTTCGTCGCGCAGCACCAAGTCGCAGCAGACAGCAGCGCCATCGTCATCGCGCGCAGCAGAGACGAGCTCCGCCTCGATCGCTTCGTCGATCGCAGGCGCGCTCAAAACACGCCCTCCGTCTCGTCGCTCGCGCCGTAGTCCTGATCGTCGAACGCGCCGCGCGTGGGCTCGCGATCTTCGTCGCGCACATCGAGACGAGCCGGGCCGCGCGACGGCCACTCGTGGATCTGCGGGTCGCGCGACGGCGGCTCGGCGGTCACGCGCTGGCGAGCGCGTTCACCAGACCAACACTCCGAAGGGTTACACGTTCGCCACGAGACCCAAAGTCCGAGCTCGGCCGCGAGCTTGCGATCGCGATCGGCGTACTTGCCGCCAGAGTCCGCGCCGGCTCGAGCGCGCGTCAACCACCACTCGAGCGAAGTGAGCTCGGTCTCGCTCGCCCACTGAAATCCCGTGCGCCGTCGAAGCCGCGTGTCGAAACGAGGCGGACGCGGCGACGGCAGTCGCGGATCTCTTGCGGGTGGCGGGCTCGATCCGGTTCGTACCGCTGAGGTTGGAGGCGAAACCGTCGGTGCTGAAAACGTCGCGAGCCGATCGTGCAGGACGCGGTAGACGACCTCCCACCGGGTCGCGAGAGGGAGCGCGAGGAACTCTGCCTCGGTCACGGTGAGGCTCTCCACAAGCATCGGCCCTCAGGCCGGCGATTGGCCGCAAAACGGATTGGACATCCGTGTCGCTCGAATGACGCCCCAGCATGTTTACAGGCTAAACGCTCGCTTTCCGAGCACGGCCCCGCTAATTTGCGGCCAATTGGCTCATCATGGCACAGCGCTGGGGCGTGAATTCGCTGCCTTAGAGTCGAGCTGAAACGCAGGCCGTCAGGCCGGTTCCGACCCCTCCGAGCCCTCGTCAGGTTCAAAGGCCGGCTCCTCGAGCACGCGCCGGAGGAGCCGGCGTCGATGCTCACGCACCTCCGGGCTGACCACGACGGCGACGTTGTTCGTGACGTTCGTGGTTGGCCCGGCGGGCGCCAGCACACGGAGGCCCCGCACGTCGGCCTCGAGCTTGCGGAGCTGGGCGACCGCTGGCCACGCGTCTGCCTTCTTCGCGGCGGCCACGTCGGCCGCGAGCTCGGCGAGGAACGTCTCTCGCTCGCGCGCGCGCTGCTCGCCCGGCGCAGGCGGCGCGACAGCCGACACGATGAACGCCTCTCGTGCTCGCCTGAGGTAGGAGTCCACCGTGCGGGTCGCCGTGTCGCCGAAGCGCTCGCGGAAGGCAGCCAAAATCCGCGCGCGCGCCATGCCCGATTGCACGAGCTCGGAGACGAACGTCGTCCGCTCTTGCACCGCCGCGACGCCGAGACGCTGACGAAGTTGATGCTGCATCTACCGATCATATTGCATCAAGCCCCTGCAAAGCCCCAGGCCCGATGGCTCGCGCCAAACTGGGAAGCCGCGCACCATGCGCGCCCCGGCACCAACACGTAAGCGCCGGGGAACGAGCCACCGGGCATGGGTTCTTTCGTCGCGCATCTGACCGCGCTCCGCTGCGCTCGCTTGGTTTGCTGCCATCGGCGCCGATGCTCGGAAGCATCGACTCCTCGGCCAGCGAGAACGCTGGCAGCAGCGGCAGACGGTGACCGGCAGAAGCAACCGGTGACAGGTCGCGGACCCCTCGGTTGGGGTCGATTCGGCCAAATTTGGCTCGATCATGTGTGACCCCTCCGTCGGATGTCACCAGTCACCGTTGTCACCGCGGGTTTCGCTTGGTGCGTATTAATGTCTGCCTGCTCACCACTCCGTGTGTACGTAGGATCGTCGGTGACACTGGTGACATGGTGACAAGAGCCGTTCTCGGCCGAAGCGTCGTCACCGGCGGCGTCACCAGTCAGGAAGTAACGCCACTCGCGCCGTGCACCATCCAGTCGCACCTGGCGACGATGCAGCCCGAGCCGGCTCATGACGCGACCGATGCGCTGCGTCGCCGCAGGCGTGATGCGATCCGGCGAGACGTTGAGCGCGGCTATGAGCACGTCGCCGGTCGTGACACCTGGGGCGAGGTCTCGAGAGGGGCGAGCGAGCCAGCGCCCGACGATGTCCTCCCAGTCGTCATGCTCCGCTCGCTCCTCTGCCTCAGCGGCCGCGAGAGCACGGAGCTCGGTCGTGTCGAGGTGCCATGGTTCGCCCGCCTCGTAGGCGGCTCGCGCCTCCGCCCAGAGCTGGTCGCGGTCCCGAGCGAGCGCCCTCAGGTTGATCGTCCCGCAACGCAGCGGCCAAAAGCGGCGTGACCCAGTGGGGTCCGCGAGATACTGCTGCTCGTTCGTTGAACCGGCGAAAATTACCTGCCTCGGGTGGTCCTGCGTGCGTCGGCCGTAGCTCGCGCGATACGTGTCCACCTGCGAGCTGAGGAAATTCTTGACGCGCTCGATCTCGCGCCCGCGAATGCTCGCAAGCTCGGCGAACTCGTAGATCCATTTGCGTCGGAGCGACTGATAGGAGTCCTTGTCGCCGATGCTGATCCCCGTATCGGCGAACCACTCGGCGCCGGCGAGCAGCCGAAGCGCGCTCGACTTGCCGATACCTTGCGCGCCCTCGAGCCCAAGAAGCGAGTCAACCTTGCACCCCGGCTCGTAGACGCGAGCAACGGCAGCGATCATCCAGCGACGACCGACAGCGGCCGCGTACTTGGTCTCGGGCGCTCCGAGGTAGGAACTCGCGAAGGCGCTGAGCCGCGTGACACCGTCCCATGTGAGCGACGAGAGCCAATCGCGGATCGGGTGCACCACATGTCGCCGAGCGGCTGCCGCGACGGCCTCATCGACCATCTTCGTGCCGGGCTCGAACCCAACCTCAACAATGAACCACGCGGCCGTGCGAACCGAGTCCTCGTCAGCCCAATCGCCGACAGCGTAGTTTGCTGGTGCATCTTGGGCACGCATCGGGGGACGCGAGCGCGTCACGACGGCCTGACCGAACGCGTCCCACGCGAGCACACCGGACCAGTCCGGGTGCATCGAGAGCACGTGCATTACGTTCGCGATGCACCGCTTAGGCCCCTTGTCCGTGACGATCAGCCCAATGCGCCAGAACCCTGGATTGACGACGACCGTATCGACTGTCGGGTCAGCGGAGAGACGGCCCTGCGCCAGTAGCTCTGCCTCGTCGGCGTGGCGCCGGCTCACGACGGTCGCTCCCGCTCTCTCGCGAGTCGCCGCGCCTCGAGTGATGCGCGTAGGCGCATGACACGCGCCTCGGCCTCACGGAGGAGTGCGTCGAGCTCGCGCAGCAGGCGATTCTCGATCTCGTCGCGCTCGGCGTCTGTCATCGCACTCTCCGAGCTCGCGCTAGGTCTGCCATCGCATCGCGCTCGTACGCCTCGAGCTCGACGACCTCCGCGCCCTGCGCGTGGCGCTGGCGCGGCTGCACCGGTCGCGAGCGCAGCCACCGCTCGAGCTCGAGCCGCGAAACCAGCAGTTTCTGTCGTGCGCCGCGCACTACGGTCAACTCATGGCGATCGACTGCGGCGAGCAGCGCGCGGCGGCCCACGTCGTAGCGCTCGAGGGCGGTCGCCACGCCGAGCAGCTCATCGACGGGCGTCTCGCGCTCTCCTGGCTCCGCATCCTCAGTCGCGGCGAGCGCGAGGAACCCCTGCGCGATCATGCGGAGCGCGTCGCCTCTCGCGCTCACGGCACACCCCGGAGGTCGACGCCGAGCGCGCCAGCGATCGCGGTGCGCGTGGTTGGTAGCAGCTCCGCGCCTTGCTCGGCACGGATGATCGTGCGGCGATTCACCCTCGCTTCCGCTGCGAGATCCTCTTGCCGCCATCCGCGCAGCACGCGCGCCGCACGGATTAGGCGCCCGAGGTGCGCAGCGTCATCAACGAGTCGCCGCATGTGACGCGGACGACGATGCCCAAATTACGTGATCGCGAGAAGCGGGTAGCCGTTACCAGGTGACTCGGGTTCGGCCTAATTTCTGCCTCAGACGCGATCGTCGGCTCTTGCGCGCCGCGGAGCATTTCACGCTGCACACGGTCGCTACTTCGATCGGTGTCCAGCGCGCGCTCCGATATACGCGTCCCTTGCGTGCGTTTCTCCGCGGGGGCACCCGCGCGCCGCACACCTCGCACAGCGGCGCAAGCGAGATAGCCCTCTCGGCGCGCAGACCGTCATTCCAGTCCTTGATGATCTTGGCCTTCAGCGCATCGCGACTTCCGGCGGTCGTGGGTGCGGCGCGCAGAGCTCGCACCAGGTGCACTACGCGTCGTAGCGCTGGCAGCACCGCGACTCGGTCGCGTTGGAATTGCCGCACGCTTACGGCGACGCGTGAGAGGCCTTCGCGTGCTCTCGCACTCGCACAGGCTGCGTGCTCCATGTACGCGTCGGGATCATGGCGGAGCCCATGCAGCGCGGGATCTTCAGCTGCGGGGAATGCAGCATAGAGTTCGCTCAGCAGGTCGAGCGCTTCCACGGTCAGCAGGTTGAAGGGCACCCGCTTGCGCTCGTCGCGCCAGTCGCTACTCTGCTTACCGCTCGTCGTCATCGAGCCACGACGCCCGGAGCATTCGCGTGCTCGCGGGCGTTCCTACTTTCAGCCTACTTCTTTCGGTCGCGCTTCGCTCGCTCTGAGGCAAGGTCGGCAACCGATGGGGCGCCCGGTTCGGTCTCGGCGATGAGCTTGCCGAGGGCATCGTGCGCGACGCGAGCGAGCGCGAGGTCGCCGGACGCGAGCGCCGCCGTCAGGGCAGCGGCGAGCGCTGCGCGCGGGCTTGAGTTTTGGCCATCAGTTTTGGCCACGGGGTCGAGGATCGGGGAGTTAGGGGCAGGCGAGGGGGCCTCACCCCGAGGGTTTGCGCTTGCCTCCTTCGCCGAAATTGGCTGTGATCCTGCCCCTGGTTCGCTTTCTGGCGGGTTCGAGTCCCGTGTCCCGCTCCGAAAAACGCTCGGGTACGGTCGATCCGCGGTGCGCGTCGCCATTCTGCATCCGAGCTTCGAGTCGTTCGGCGGGGCGGAAGCGCTCGCGTGCGGGCAAGCGCGGGAGCTCGCGGCGCTCGGTCACGAGGTGACGATCGTGAGCTTCGGGCTCGGACGCTTGCGCGACGAAGGGGTCGCGGGCGTTCGGCTCACGGAGCTTCGGCGTCCGCTCCAGAGCGCCGCCGGACAGCTTGCGGTCTTCGAGCGATTCACCGGGGTGGAGGACGCCGTGCGCCACGCGCTCGCCGGGGCGGACCGCGTGATCGCGCATCATCCGCCGGCGAGCTCCTGGGCGGTGCGCGCCGGGTTCGCCGAACGCACCGTCTTTTATTGTCACGAGCCGACGCGCGCGTTTCACCGTCGAGCGGTGAGCCCGGCGCTCGACGCCGTCGCGAGCGCCGGCTCGGCTCCGCCGAGCAACGCCAAACGAGCCTACGCGATCTCGCTCGCGCGTGACGCGCGCCGCCGGCTCGTGCCGTTCGGTCTCGGCTGGGCTGCGCGCGACGAGCGCCGGGCGGTCGCGCGCGTGGCGGCCTTGTGGGCCAACAGCGCCTTCACGGCAGGGCTCGCGCGCACCGTGTACGGCCGAGCTGACGTCGAAATCGTGTACCCGTTCGTTGGCGAGCGCTCGGCTCGAGCGGTCGCGGAGCACCCGCCTGCAGGCGCTCTCCGTGTGCTCACCCGCACTCGCTTGCAGCCGATCAAGAACGTCGACCTGCTCATCCGCGCGGTCGCTCTCGCGGCGGCTCGCGGCTTGGATCTCGAGCTCGACGTCGTCGGCGACGGCTCCCTGCGCGTGGAGCTTGCGGCGCTCGCGCAAAGTCTCGGCCTGGGCGCGCGCGTGCGGCTGCACGGCTATCTCGGCGACGCGGCGTCGGCCGAGCTCGAAGCCGGTGCGCACGTGTTCGCCTTGCTCCCGTTCGACGAGCCCTTCGGCCTCGTGTTCGTCGAGGCGGCGCTCGCGGGCCTCGTCGTACTCGGTCCGGACCAGGGTGGTCCGCGCGAGATCCTTGCGCCTGGCGGCTTCAGCGCCGACGCCTCCGACGTCTCCGCGATTGCGGCCGAGTTTGCCCGCATTCGCGGCACGCCGCGGGCGGAGCTCGACGTACGGCGCGCGGCCTTGCGCCAAAGCTGTCTCGAGCGCTACACGGCGCCCGCATTTCGCGACCGGATGCGGGAATTGCTCGGCCCGCCGCCGGTCTGACGCTCACTTCCCGATGTCGAGCGGCGGCCCGTAGAGGCTGTCACGAAACTCGACGTAACCGAAGGAGCCGCTGCCCTTCACCTCGAGCACGACCGTGTCGCTCGAGTCGACCTCCTGCATCAAGGACGACGTCGAGTAGGTGATGATCGTGTTCCCGTTCGACAGACGCTGCACGTCGCCGAAGTTCGTCACGTTGGACCCGCCGTTGGCGCTGAAGGCATGGACCAGCTGGCCGTTGAGGTCGTACTCGACGGCCTGAGACTTACCGGCCGTGCCCATGTTCGCGAAGATGAGGATGCTGCTGTCGAGGAGCTGCGTGCCGTGTTGCTCGCCGCCCCACGCCGAATGTCCGCCGCTCACCTTCTTCGAGAGCAACCACTGGAGCGCGCCCGAGCGGTTGACGACCGCGACGTCTTCCTGCCAGTCCGAATAGACGTAGAAGTCGTTCGTCTTCGAGTAGCGCACGGAGTTTCCATGGCAGCTCGGGAACGACATCCCCGGGCCCGTGACGCCGGTCGGCTCGAAGACTTCCTTGTACGTCCCCGCGTTGTTGATCTCGAAGATGCTGTTGCAGTCCGACTCGCTGTAGTCGAGGTACGCCATCGTGTCGGCGCTGACGGCAGCGATGTCGTGCGAGGCCTTCGTGTTCGAGTAGGTCTGCGTCGTGAGGCCGTCCATCGTGACGCGCCGGAGCGGGTTACCGGTGAGCGCCTCGTTCACGAGCCAGATGCTCTGGCTGTCGGCCGACATGCGCGCGCGCGAAATGCCGTCGGTCGATTCGCCTTGGTTCTCCGTGTACCACCACACGACGTCGCCGTCGGTGTCGAAGATGAACGGCAGCTTCGAGTTCGTACCCTGCCAGAACGACGTGATGAAGAAGCCTTTGGGCAGCGAGGCCGCGTTCTTCACGGTGAAGCTCGTGAGCGGGTTCGCGGTCGTCTTCGCCCCGGTCGTCACCGTTTGGTCGTCGCTCGTGTACGTCTTCGTGCCGTCGCTCGCGGTGATGCGGAAGTGGTACGTCTTCGCCGGCTTCATGCCGAGAAGCAGCGTGCGATAGTCCATTTGCGTGAGGTCGACCGGCGCGGTCATGCCGTACGTCGTGTCGAGACCGAAATCGATGTGCGCGGTGCTGATGCCGGTCGCGGCGACCGACCACGTCACGATGCCCACGGTCGTCGGCGCCGTCGCTTTCACGTCGCTCGCCAACTGAACCTTGATCGTGAACATGGACGTGCCCGTCTGCGTCGCGCCCGCGCCGCCGGTGAGCCCTCCCATGCCGGCGGCTGCGGAGGTCGTGCCGCCGAAGCTCATGCCGCCCGAGCCGCCGCCGAATCCGCGACCGCCAGCGCCGCTCGTCATCGCGGAGCTGCCGCTCGCACCGCCGAGGGTCGTGCTCGCGCCGGCTCCGCCCATCGTGGTGGTGGTGCCGCCTGCGCCGCCCTTCGCGACGTTGCCGGCGGCGCCCGGAGCGCCGGCGCCGGACATCGTGGCTTTGCCGCCGCTTGCGCTCGCTGGCGCGCCGCCGGCGGCGGGAAGGGAACTCGTATCGTTCGATGCGGTGTTGGAGCCGCAAGCCACGAGCGCGGCGAGCGTCGCTGCCCCCGCGACACCCAGGGTCGTTCTATTGAGCATGTCGTCGATAGAGTAACGGGCGTGTCCCGCAACAGGCGTGCACGCGACGTCGTGTCGGCACTATTGCCCGCCGCGACGAACAAGTATTTGAAGGATATAAGTCGATTGACTAAGTCGACTGTACTGAAGCGCGTGGTTGCCGCGCGCCGGGCGCAGTCGGAGCTGCGCCCGGGCACCGCGTTCGCGGCTCAGTCAGGGGTAATTGAACGCGAGGGGCGGGGCCTCGCGCTCGACGAGGTACGAGAAGCGCTTCCGGAACTCCGCGGGCGCAAGCTTCGAGGTCTTCGCGAGCCGCTCGAGTTGTTTCTCGTCCTCGAAGTCGTCCTTGCGCAGCCGAATCATGTAACGGCGCGCGATCTTGTAGGACTCCGTGTCGACGTCGACCATGCGGACGCGCGTCTTGCCCGTCTCCGGATCGAGCATGTCGGAGAACTTGATCGGCTTGAACTTGCCCTGCTGCACCGTGACCATGGCGCCCGAGCCGCCCTCGATCAGGTACTTTGCCGCGCAATAGCCGAGGTCTCGCGTGTACTCCATGTCGAAGGGGATCGGATCGGTGCAGCGGAGCTCGTAACCGATGTTCTTCGAGACGAGCGTCGCCTTGATGCCGAGCGCCTTGAGCTTCGCCTGCACGCGGTTCTTGATGATCGGGCCGAACTCCACCTCGGCCATGCGGATATGGCCGTGCTCGTCGAGCTCGACGTCGCCCGCGACCTGCTTGAGCTCGTCGTGCGACAGGTGTTCGACGAGGCCCTCCGCGAGCACTGCCACGCCGTCCTGACGGCCGTGCGCGAGGCGCTTGACGATGGCGCCGACGAGGATGTCCGCCATCTCGTCGAGCGGGATGACTTTGCGACCGAATTCCTCGGGGATGATCGTGAGCGTGGCGCCCGCGGCCTTGCCGATGCCGAGTCCGAGGTGGCCCGCTTTCCGACCCATGGCGACCACGAAGTACCAGCGCGAGGTCGTCTGCGCGTCGGTGAGGAGATCCTGAACGATGCCGGTGCCGACGTGGCGCGCCGTTTGGTAGCCGAACGTCGGAATGCTGTCCGGCAGGTCGAGGTCGTTGTCGATTGTTTTCGGGACGTGAACGACGCGGAGCGCGCCCTTCGACTGCTCGGCGAGCGTGAGCGCCGAGAACGCCGTGTCGTCCCCGCCGATCGTGATGAGCTTGCTCACGCCGAGCTTCTTCAACGAGTCGAGCGACGCGGCGATCGTCTTCGGGTCCTTCGTCGGGTTCGCGCGCGACGTGCGCAGCACGGATCCGCCGCGGAAATGCACGCGCGAAACAGCCTCGATATCGAGCGCGCGCGTCTGGCTCGTGTCGCCCTTCATGATGCACGAGAACCCGTCGAGGATGCCGACGACCTGGATCCCCGAGAGGCAGGCGCGGATGGTGGCGGCACCGATCACGCTGTTGATACCTGGAGCGGGACCGCCGCCGACCAGGATGGCGAGCTTATCGTTATCAGACATCAGGGGCGCGCCTATACCACGGCTCGCCGACGCATCACGGCTCGCCGGCGCTCGAGCTTTTCGCATTTTTGCTGAGCGCGTGTCCGTTGACGCCAAGCGTCGCGGCCGCGGCGTCGAGCTTCGAGCTACACGCGAAATATCCTTCGAGCGCGGACCATGCTCGACATGAGCGCTCCGCGCGCGCGCACGATCAATCGTACGCAGGGGCGCGAAAACACTGCGTCAACGGATTGCGTTGGTGCAGGACGAATTGCTATACCCTCTCGCCCTTCGATGACGCTTGGTTTGGCCCGTCGCGTGAGAGCCCTGCGCTGGCTCGCTCTACCTCTTTCGCTGGGCCTCGTGCACGTGGCCTGCGAGCAACGCGCTTTCGGCGCGACGCCCACGAAGTCGAAGACCAAGAAGAAGACGAAGAAAAAAGCCGGCCCGAGCATGGACGACAATGCGGGCCGCGACGTGGACGAAGGCGGTACCGCGCCGGGCACCACCGATTCGAAGTCGTCGCAAGTCGAGACGGAGCAAGTCCCCGCGACGAAGCCGAAGCCCGTCGAGACGGCGCCCGAGGCGCCGAAGCCGGAAGAGGACGAAGAAGCGCCGCCGGAGCCGCAGGGTCCACCGGAGCCGCCGTCGCCGTTTTCTCAGAACTGGATCGGCATCACCATCCAGCAGAGCTTCCTCGTCTACGGCGACCAGAAGGGCGTCTGCCCGTCGATCGACGACAACAACAAGGAATACCCCGGGGCAGCCGGCTATTCGTGTCGTGACGCGAGCGGCTACCACCGCGGCGACGTGTACGCGGGCGGCGGCAACGAAGTGCACGGCGGTTTCGGCATCGGCGATCTGCGGTTCCTCATCGGCTACGATCGCGTGCTCGGGACGAACCTCGTCCTCGGCGGGCGCTTCGGCGTCGCGATTTTACAGTCGCCCGCCGTCACGGGCACCACGGCGCCCCTGCCGCTCCACGGTGAGGCGCACCTCTACTATTACTTCGGCGAGTCGCCCTTCATGATCGAGGGGCTTCGTCCGTTCGTCGGCCTCGCCGGCGGCGTCGCCGAGGTCGACGGCAAGGTCAGCGTCGTCTACTACAAGGACCACGTCGGCTACCAAAACAACCTGCAAGGGCGGCTCGACGTGTGGCGCAAGGTCGGACCGGGGTTCGCCGCGGCGCGAGCCGGCTTCGGCTATCCGTTCGGGCACTTCATGCTGAACGTCGAAGCCAACTTGCCGTTCTACTTCGCCTACACGGGTTTCGCCCCGTCGCTCGGCGTCGGTCTGGCTTACGGCTTTTGAAGTTTCGTCGCGGAGCCGGGTGCTGGTACCGGTTCCAGAATCCTGATTGACACGCCGGCCCGGCGCGGACCAACATGCCGCCGCCCAGGGCGCGTTTTTCGGCCCTTCGCGGGCGGGTCCTCCGCCCGGCTCGGGCTACAAGGTGATGAGCATGCAACGACAGATGATGTGCGCGGCCCTCGGCTGCATGGGCGTGATGGCGCTGAGCCTCGGCGCTTGCATCGAGAAGATCGACCCGACTTCGCCGAAGACGAAAGAGCTTCCCGAAGGTCGTCCGTGTCCCGCGAATACCGCGATGATTTCCGACGGTGAGTCCGCCAACAAGACGAACTTCATCGAAGGGCGCGGCGGCTACTGGTACACGTTCGACGACTCGAAGGACAACGGCGGCTCCGACATTTGGCCGCTCTCGGGCGCCAAGGGCGGCACTTTCGAGATGAGCGAGGGCGGCGCCAACGGCACGGCGCACGCCGCGCGCATGAAGGGCACCATCGGCGGCGCCGACATCGTGTACGCCGGCATGGGCTTGAACTTCGTCGATCCGAAGGGCTGGTACGACGCGAGCAAGTACGGCGGCATCGGGTTTTGGGCGAAAAAGAACACCCCGGAGTCGACCGGCCACATCCGTCTCAAGGTCCCCGACGCGCAGACCGATCCCGACGGCAAGAAGTGCCACCAGTGCTTCAACGACCACGGCATCGACATGAACCTCACGACCGACTGGGTCTATTACACGGTGCCGTGGCGAGCGATGAAGCAGGAGGACTGGGGTCCGAAGGACGGCGGCATCGACCCGACCAAGATCTACGGCGTCCAATTTCAATGCGCTGAGAAGGGCGCGAAGTTCGACGTCTCGGTGGACGAGATACAGTTCGTGGGTTGCAAATAGAGGTTCTTGGGATTGCGCCTCGGCGGCCCGGACGCTCGCAGGTCCAAGACGACTCGCGAGACGGCGGTCCGCCGGTCCCCCCGCCGGCACGACCGGGGATCGTTTCCCGGTCGGCGTCACCCCCGGGGGTGGTTGAGCCGGCGGCTTCCGGGACGGCGCGTTTCCACCGATTTTTCCCGCTGCGACCGGGTGCGGGGCCCTGCCTGACGGTATAACGGAGATTTCATGCGCTACGGCCACTTCGACGACGAACGCAAAGAATACGTCATCACCACCCCGAAGACCCCGTATCCCTGGATCAACTACCTCGGATCGGAGCGCTTCTTCGGGCTGATTTCGCATCAGGCCGGCGGCTACTGTTTCTACCGGGACGCGCGGCTCCGTCGCATTCTGCGCTTCCGTTACAACAACGTGCCGGCCGATTCGGGCGGCCGCTACTTCTACGTGCGCGAGGCGGACGGCGACGTCTGGTCGCCCTCGTACATGCCGGTGAAGAGCGAGCTCGAAGCGTTCGAGTGTCGTCACGGGCTCGGCTACACGCGCATCACCGGCAAGCGCCGCGGCCTGTCGGTCGAGCTCCTCGCGTTCGTGCCGCACGGCGTCGACGCCGAAGTGCACCAGGTGACGCTACGCAACGAGAGCGCGAGCCCGCGCGAGGTGCGGCTCTTCTCGTTCCTCGAGTTCTGCCTGTGGAACGCTCACGACGACCAGACGAACTTCCAGCGGAACCTCAGCACCGGTGAAGTCGAGATCGACGGCTCGACCATCTATCACAAGCACGAGTACCGCGAGCGCCGGAACCACTTCGCGTTTTACCACGTGAATCAGCCGATCGCCGGCTTCGACAGCGATCGCGAATCGTTCATCGGGCTCTACAACGGCTTTCACGAGCCCGACGTCGTGCGCGCGGGGAAGAGCAAGAACTCGGTCGCGAGCGGCTGGTCGCCGATCGCGTCGCATTCGGTGGACGTGAAGCTCGCTCCCGGCGAGTCGAAGACGCTCGTCTTCGTGCTCGGCTACGTCGAGAACCCGAAGGAAGAGAAGTGGGAGAAGCCCGGCGTCGTCAACAAGCGCCGCGCGAAGGAGCTCATCGCGCAATTCTCGACGCCCGAGCAGGTGAACGCCGCCTTCGAGAAGCTCCGCGCGCAGTGGTCCGGCCTGCTCTCGAGCTACCGCCTCTCGTCGTCCGACGAGAAGCTCAACCGCATGGTGAACGTCTGGAATCCGTACCAGTGCATGGTGACGTTCAACATGTCGCGCAGCGCCTCGTACTTCGAGTCCGGCATCGGCCGCGGCATGGGCTTCCGCGACTCGAACCAGGATTTGCTCGGCTTCGTGCACCTCGTGCCCGAGCGCGCTCGCGAGCGCATCATCGACATCGCCTCGACGCAGTTCCCCGACGGGAGCGCGTACCACCAGTATCAACCGCTCACGAAGCGCGGAAACAACGACGTCGGCAGCGGCTTCAACGACGATCCGCTCTGGCTCATTCTCGGGACCGCCGCGTACATCAAAGAGACGGGCGACTACGGCATCCTCGACGAACAGGTGCCCTTCGACAACGACGAGAACAACAAGGCGTCGCTCTTCGAGCACCTCAAGCGCTCGTTTTATCACGTCACGCAGAACCTCGGTCCGCACGGCTTGCCGCTCATCGGCCGCGCCGACTGGAACGACTGCCTGAACCTGAATTGCTTCTCGGAGACGCCGGACGAGTCGTACCAGACGACCGGCAACCGCGTCGGGCGCACGGCGGAGTCGATCTTCATCGCCGGCATGTTCGTGCACATCGGGCCCGAGTACGCGACGCTCGCCGAAAAGCGCGGGCTTACCGACGAAGCGAAGAAGGCGCGCGAGCTCGTGAAGCAGATGAGCGACACGGTGCTCGAGCACGGCTGGGACGGCGAGTGGTACCTCCGCGCCTACGACTTTTTCGGGCACAAGGTCGGCAGCAAGGAGAACGAAGACGGCCAGATCTTCATCGAGCCGCAGGGCTACTGCTCGATGGCCGGCATCGGCCTCGAGAGCGGCCACGTGAAGAAGGCGCTCGACTCCGTGAAGGCGCGCCTCGACACGAAGTACGGCATCGTGCTCCAGCAGCCGGCGTACAAGGAGTATCACCTCGAGCTCGGCGAGATCTCTTCGTACCCGCCCGGCTACAAAGAGAACGCCGGCATCTTCTGCCACAACAATCCCTGGATCATCATCGCCGAGACGCTGCTCGGCCGCGGTGATCAGGCGTTCGAGTACTACAAGAAGATCGCGCCCGCGTACCTCGAAGAGATCAGCGACGTGCACCGGACCGAGCCGTACGTCTACTCGCAGATGATCGCGGGGAAAGACGCGGTGCGGCACGGCGAAGCCAAGAATTCCTGGCTCACCGGCACCGCGGCGTGGAACTTCGTTGCGGTGTCACAGCACCTGCTCGGCGTGAAGCCCGAGTGGGACGGCTTGTCCGTGCGCCCCTGCATCGGCAAAGACATCGCCGATTTCACGATCGAACGGCGCTGCCGCGGCGCGACCTACCGCATCCACGTAAAAAACCAGGGCCGCGGCGGCAAGGTCGCGCTCAAGGTGAACGGCAAAGCCGTCGCGGGTCACCTCGTGCAGTACGCGCCGGCGGGCTCGACAGTCGAAGTGGAGTGCGAAGCGTAAGATCCGCGCTAAACTTCTCGACCACCCTTGATGCGAGGAGCCTTAGCGTTGCGAAACTTCGTGATCCCCTGTCTGCTCGGTGCCTGCGTCGGCCTCACGGCTGCCTGCAGTGCGAAGTCGGTCGATGACGACAGTGGCAAGGCGTCGAACGGCAGCTCGAGCGCGGCTGGTGGAACCGGTGCCATGAGCGGCTCGGGTGGGTCCACCGGGGGGAGCAGCGCGACGGCGGGCACCGGAGGCTCGAAAGGCGGCACTGGCGGCACGGGTGGCACCGGCGGCTCGAGTGGCAGCGCCGGCATGACCGCGCAGCAGTTCATTCAGGGCGGCCCGTTCGCGTACCCGCAAAACAAGAAGCCGCCGTTCTGCTCGTTGACGACCGCCGCGAACGCGTCGGCCACCGTGCAGTCGATCTACAACACGTGGAAGTCGACGTACGTCGTCGCGGCCGGCTCGGCGCTCCGGGTGCAGCGGCCCGAGAACGGCAACGACACCGTCTCGGAGGGCATCGGCTACGGCATGCTCGCGGCCGTGTACATGGGCGACCGCACGACGTTCGACGGCTTGTGGGCGTACGCGCAGCAGCACTTCGACATGGCCGGGATGATGAACTGGCACATCAATACGGACGGCACCACCGCCACTCAGGGCTCCGGCTCGGCGACGGATGCCGACGAAGACATGGCGTGGGCGCTCATCATGGCCTCCGGCCAGTGGTCGTCAGCCGACTACTACGCCGCGGGAAAGAAGCTCGCCGGCGCCATCATGTTCAACGAGGTCGCGGGTGACGGCATGCTCACGCCGGGCGACGCCTGGGGCTCGACCAATAAGACGTACCCGGACTACTTCTCGCCGGCGTACTACCGCGTGTTCAAGCAGGTCACGGGCAACGCGAACTGGGACATCGTCATCAGCCGCAACTACGACATCCTCTCGAAGGTGAGCGGGACGGACGGCCTCGTGCCCGACAGCACGACGAGCAGCTACGATCTCAGCGGCGCTTACAAGTACGACGCGTGCCGCGCGCCCTGGCGCATCGGCATGGACTACTGCTTCAACGGTCCGGACGTCGCGCCCGGGGCGAAGACGTACCTCGACTTGGTCGGCACCTTCTTCGACGGCGTCGGGGTTGCGAACATCGGGGACGGCTACACGCTCACCGGCATGCGGACGAGCGATTTCCCGAACATGGCGTTCATCGGACCGGCGGGCGTTGCGGGCATGTACGACCACCAGAAGCTCCTCGACGACGCGTTCAACTTCGGCGCGACGGGCAACGGCGGCACGACGGGGTACTTCCAGCAGTCGCTCCGCGTCATCACGATGCTCGTGATGTCGGGCAACTTCATCGACTACACCCAGCAGTAGCGCCACCGCACACGCGGCGCCGCGCGCGAGCGAGTCGAACCGACAAAAAGCGAACGGGCGAGCCCGGACCCGAAGGAGCGGAGCTCGCCCGTCGGCGTGCTCTCCGCCGAGCTCAGTGCGAGCGGAGGTAGCGGATGTTCGAGATGGTGAAGTTGTACGACGTGGCGCTGCCGGCCACGACGTGGAACTGCATGCCGAGCATGCGGGTCGTGTCGAACTTGTAGAGTGTCGTCTTCGGCGACTGGATGCCCGTCGAGGCGCTCGTGTCGTCGAAGAAGATCTTGTTCTCGACGCCGTCCATCACGGGAGACTTCGGGAACATGGCGTCGCCCTTGGCCTGGGCACCCCAGTACGGAGCGCCGGCCGAGTGCTCGTCGGTCGTCGGATTCGGATAAGTGGTCGGGTCGATCGGCGGCGTGTCCATCGCGGCTTCGGCCGCGGTGAGCTGCATCGGGAACTCGACGCGGAAGTTCAGGGGCGTACCCGTGATGGTGAAGGCGATACCGACCACGCCGTACATCGCCGGATTCCAAGTGTGCTTCGCGCCCGGCGTCGTCGTGCCGTCGGCGTTCATGATCGCGCCGTCGGCGTTGAAATCGAAGCCGATGCCCGCGCCCCACATGTTCGAGTAATCGTTCCCGGGGCAGCCGGAGGTGCTGATGCTCGCGGGGCACGGCAGGATCGCCTCCACCGTGCCGGTGGTCGTCATCATGCCGTTCATGTTCGGGAAGCCCATCACCGGCGGCGGTGAGGGCGTCATGATCTGTGCACACTCGGACGGCATGTGCAGGCCGACCTTGATGCACTTCGCGTCACCCGGGCCGCTGCCGTATTGGTCGCCGTACGGGTACCAGGCACCCTGAACGCCCACGTCATTGCAGTAGTCCTTGCCGTCGACCCAGCCGGTGTCGCTCGGAATGATGGTGGTGTCGCCTGGCGGCATCTCGCAGGTGTCCGCGCCAACCGCCGAGGTGCCGCTGCTGCCGCCAGTCCCGCCGGTGCCGCCGGTGGTAGCGCCGGTGCCGCCGGTGCCGCCCGAGCTCGTGTCGTCAGACGACGTGCTGCTGCAGGCTGGGGCGAGGGCGACGACGGTCACGCCGAGCGCCATAAGCATAGAGTGGGAGAAAATTTTCATCATGGAGGAACCTCTCGAATCGAACAACGTGGGACCATCGAACAATGCCGGGTCTCAACGTCAACTAAGAGCGCGGCCCGGTGAGCTTGCTGGGAGTATTCGCGGCGCCGCGAGTGCCGTCAAGCATGGCGCTCGTGTCGCGGATCGGGGTTTGTACCCGGTTAATCACCACCACATGGTGGCTTCGATCTTGAAAACGTTTTCGTCCGGGCGCGTCACGCTCGGAGCGCGGGTTTGGGCGTCTTGCTTGGCGGTGGAGGCACCGAAGCCGTCGTAGGGGACGGGCGAGGGCGGCGCCTGCGTGCAGCGGTAAGCGCCCATCGGATCGTCGGGGTTCGGAACCGTGCCGCCGATCGAGCCCGGACCCTTCGTGTTCGGGACCTGCGGCTCGCACACGCGCTGATCGTAGAAGTAGTGCGAGTAGCCGAGCGTGAGGCGCTCGTGCGTGACCCACTGCGACTTGAACTGCAGGCGCGGCGAGAGGATCGAGAACGATTGCTGGCTGATCTCGCTGTTCGGCATCACGCGGTCGAAGCGCACGCCGGGGGAGAGCCAGGGGAGGGCCTGAATCGTCAGATCGGCGCCGAATTTCGATTTGCTGATCTTGTAGCGGGTGGGGAGGTTCGTGTCGGCGAGGAGGGCGGTGGCGCCGCCCGTTTTGGGGGCTTTGGTCGTGTCACGCGCCCAGCTGTCGACGAAGGCGACGAGCCCGTAGAGCTTCAGGATCGCGTCGAAGCCGGCGCCCCAGAAGCGCTGCCCGCCGGAAATCTGCTGGCGGAAGTTGGTGAGGCTGAACTCGTACTGCCCGTGAAGGGCGTTGATGCTGCCGTTTCCATCACTGCACCCGTCGATATCGAGCGGGTACCAGTTTTCGGGCGCGCCCTGCGGGACCGTCGGCGTCTTGGCACCGCCCGGATACGGATGATTCGGCGGCGCGCCGTGGCAGCCGGGGCTGTCGAGGTAGTTGCTCGCGACGCCGAGATCGAACTCGCCGCCGCCCGAGGCGCTCAGCACTTCGATCGCGCGCGACACGGTGAGCGCGTAGTCCGCGCCGACGTGCGAGTACGCGCCGTAGATGTAGCCGAACGCGCCGAGCTCGGCGCGCGCTTCGACGCCCGTGACCCAGAGGTGTCCGGGCGGCAAACCGTTGCGTGGCGCTTTCCCGGTGGCGTCCCACGCGACGGAGGTGAACGCGTCGTTCGTGGACGACGTCGTGCGGTACTCCTCTTGCGACCACGACATGAGGTAGTGCACGCCGAACTCGAGGTCGCGCCCCTGCTTCAAGCCGAGATGCTCGTGGTGGAGCATCGTGTAGCGCGCGTTGTTGTACGAATTCGGATCGGGCTTGTGCGAGCCGAAGCCCTGCTCGAAGTAGAGCGTCCACGACGGCGTGAGGTCGTAGTCGAGGTGCGCGGTTTCGCCCGTCACGTGCGTGCGGCCGAACATGTACGTGTCGTACTCGCCGGCGTCGTACCGGCCCGACATGCCGTAGCGATCGACGATGGCGCCCGCCTTGGCCCAGAGCCGCACGTTCTCGAAGCCGAGATCGGGCGTGAGCAAGACGTACGCTTGCGAGATGCCCCAGTTCGCGTCGGTGTCGTTGAAGCCGCCCTCAGTGAGGTTGTACGAGCCGAACCCGACGACGCCCTTCGCGAGCTGATTGCCGTAGCTGAAAAACGCTTCCGCCCACGAACGCATGTTGTGCGCGGTGGTCGAGAAGCTCAGGTATTGGTCGTCCGGAACCGACGCTTCGTGGAGCGTCGTTTTCGAGCCGCTCACGGTGTAGCCGTTCGTGTCGGAGGGGAGCTGCTTGTTGATGCCGACGCGCATCGGGGCGCGGAGGTAGCCGTGGTAGTCGAACTTCCACGTGCTCTCGTCGGCGTTCTTCACGCCGGACACCCACGTGGGCGCGGGCGGCGCCGCGTGCGTCGGTTTATCTTCGGGCGGGGGAGCCGTCTGCTTCAGGTTCAGGTCGACCGTGCCGCTCGCATTCGCGCCGGCCGCTGCGGAACCGGTCGAGGTCGCCGCGGGGGGCGTTTGAGGTCCCGCCGGCTCACTCGCCGGCTTCGGCTCGCCGGGACTTCCGGCGTCCGCCGGCTTGGTCTCGGAGCTCGCCGAGTCGGGGCCGCCTTGCGCTTGCGCATGGGCGGCTGCAGGAAGCAGGACGAAGAGGCCGGTAAGGATAATCCTTCGCATGGGCTCGCAGTGCGTGGGGGCCCGGTGCCTGGCGACGAACCTGTCGCGAAGCGCGCCGGGGCGTTTCGAGGCGCCCACTCATAGCAGGCCCAAGAAAATACTGGAAGCTCGTTTCTGGGATCGGTTCCATGCGAGATGATTGGGGAAAAGCGCGGTCGAATTGGCGATCGCGGGCTCGCAATCCGGCCATGCGTCGCCCGGTCGGCGAGAAGAGCGGGCATTTTTAGCCGAATTTTGCGATGGGGCCGCAGGGTGAGATACTCATTCCTGAACCGGCCATGTGCCGCCTTTTTGGCTTTCGCAGCGTCATCCCGAGCAAAGTCCATCGCTCGCTCCTCGCCGCCGAGAACGCGCTCGGCGTGCAGAGCAATCAGCACCCCGACGGCTGGGGTGTCGCGTTCTACGTCGACGGCTCGCCGCACGTCACGCGCAGTCCGTCCACCGCGCTCGGCGATTCCTTGTTTCACCGCCTGAGCGGCGTGGTCTCGTCGCAGACCGTGCTCGCGCACGTGCGCAAGGCGACGCAGGGGCCGCTCACGGTGTTGAACTGCCACCCGTTTCAATACGGGCGCTGGGTTTTCGCGCACAACGGCGACGTCCCGAATTTCGAGGCGCGGCGCGAGACGCTGATCGGGGAAATTGCGCCGGAGCTTCGCCGCTTCATCCTCGGCGAGACGGACAGCGAAGTCGTCTTCTTCTTGTTCTTGACGCTCCTCGCCGAGCACGGCCCGCTCGCGCAACGGTTCGAGCTCGATACCGTGAGCGCGGCGCTTGGTCGCACGGTGCAGCGCATCCGCGAGCTCGCCGACCCCGGCGCGAGCTCGCCACCGCTGCTCACGCTGATGGTGACGGACGGCGAGCTCCTCGTCGCGTCCGAGGGCGGCCGCGATCTCTACTGGTCGAGTTACAAGCGCCGCTGCTCCGATCGCGAGCGCTGCTCGAGCCTCTCGGCCGTGTGCGAAGCGCCCACGCGGAGCGGCCACGTGAATCACTTCATCGTCTCGAGCGAGCCGCTCCAGGGCGAAAACGTGTGGGAACGCTTCGCGCCCGGAGAAATCGTCGCCGTCGATCGCGAAATGCGGCTCCACCGCGCGCACGTCGAGCGGCGCGGATTACCGGTGCTCCTGACGGCGTGAGTTCTAGCTCGCGCGCTCCAAGAGCACTTGCGGTAGGAGCGGGCTCGGTTTGCCGCCGGTGACGATCCAGAGCTGGTGCGCCGCGCGCGTCGCGCCGATGTGCAAGAGGTGCCGCGCCTCGTCGTCGTCCGGGTACGCGTTGTCCGTCACGTCGACCAAGACGACGTAGTCGAACTCGAGCCCTTTGACCTGGCGCACGTCGGTCACGTCGATGCCCGGTTTGAACGAGAAATCCTGCTCGGCGACGCGCCGTACGCCGCGCACTTCGGCGCGTTGCAACGCCTCGAAGTAGACGTCGGCTTGCTCCGGAAAGCGCGCCACGACGGCGACGGAGGCGCTCGGCTCCTCGGCGTTCAGGTCGCGCAACGCCTCGGCGAGAAAGGCGGCGGCGTCGCCCGCGTGGCCGAGCTCGAAGAGCTCGACAGGCGCGCCGTGACGCGTGGCCTCGGGAGCGTCCGCGGCCGCGAGCGGCCCGAGCACCGCGCGCGAAAACTCGATGATCTCGTGCGTGGAGCGGTAGGAAAGCTTGAGCGGCTCGATCTCGACGTGCGAAAAACCGAGCTCGCCGAGCACGGTATTCCAGTCGGAAAACCCGTTGTCCATCAACATGCGCTGTTGCACGTCGCCGGCGAGCGTCACGCTCTTCGCCTTGCTCGCGGTGTCGAGCACGACCGAGAGCTCGAGCGGGCTCAAATCCTGCGCTTCGTCCACCAAAATGTGTTCGTAGACGATGGGCTCGCGCTGGGTGCCGCCGCGGGTGAGGTGGCCGCGAAACGCCTGGTGCAAGAGCAGGAGCAGCGTGTCGTCCTCCACGTCGAGCCGCGCGCGCTCCGAAATCTCGCGGCCGTCGATGCCGGCGCGAATTTCGAGATCGACGTCGGCGTCGTCGTCCTCGCTCTTGCGACGGCGCGGCGCCTCTTCCTGCTCTTCGCGGTCGACCAGGTTACGGCCGCGGCCGCCGCCCGTTTCGGTGTCGAGCTCCGCCATCACCTCGGCGGTCCGCGCCGTGCACCACGCGTGCGCGCGTTCGAGCTCCCCGCGCGTGAAGGCTCCGGGTGCGGCGCGTTCGAGCGCCGATTGAAGGGCTTCGCGATCGGTGAGGAGCTCGGCCCAGGCGGCGGGCACGTCGCGCGCCTCGGCCGTCGCGCGGGCGGCGATGCGCTCGAGCGCCACGCGTCCGTTCGTCGAGAGCTTCTTGCCGACCTCGGCCGCGGCGAGCGCCCCGAGCGCGTGAAAACGCTGTACGAGCGGCTTGCCGGCGCTCGCGCGGAGCGCGTCGAGGACGGGTTTGGCCGCGTCGCCGTCGGCGGCGAGCGCTTGTGAAAGCTCCCTTTCGACCCGCGCCGCGCGGGCCGCGACCAAGCTCTTCACGATGTCGAGCAGCGCCGGATGCTTCTTGAGCCGCGTGACGACGCTCGGCGTGTCCTCCTGATACTTCGTCGGCATGCGCGGGTAGAGGCCCTGGCGCGTGCGCGCCGCCCAGTCCCCGTACGTGCGCGCGGTGACGCCGGGGACGCCGAGCGCCGGCAGGACACCCGCGATGTAGCGCACGAGCGCGTCGTTGAAAACGATGACGAGCATCTTGTCGGCGCGGAACCGGCGCGGATCGCGGAACGCGAGGTAGGCGAGGCGATGCAGACCAATCGTCGTTTTGCCGCTGCCGGCGCCACCCTGGATGACGACGAGGCCGGTGTCCGAGCGCGTGATGAGCTCGAATTGGCGCGGGTCGATGAGCGCGGTCACTTCCTTGAGCGTCTTGTCGTCGCCGGACTCGCCGCCCGTCCCGAGCTTGCCCGGACGGCGGTGCTGCTCGGCGCGGATGGCCGTGCCGGCGCCGCCGTGAAGCCGGCTCGCCTGCTGATCGATCCGGCGCCAGCCCTTGGAATTGCGCACGAAAGTGCCTTGGGGCGCGCCGATGCGCCGGAGCTCGCTCTCGGCGATGCCGAGGCTCCGGCGAATTTGCACGGTGCCGGTGACCTCGCGCCCGCCGAATACCTCGTCGTATTCCTCGCCCTCGTCGTAGCGGTAGTAGAGGCGGCTCACCGGGGCGTCGCGCCAGTCGACGATGCGCACGTTGCTCTTCGTGTCGAGGTACGTGGCGCGCCCGATCAAGACCTCGCGCTCTTTGCCGTTCTCCGACAAGACGAGGCGCCCGAAATAGGGCGAGCGCCGGTCGATCTGCGTCTCCTCGATTTCGCGCAGGCGGCTCGCGAGCGCCTGGAGCCGCTCCATCTCCTGGACGAGCGGCGGGAGGTCCTCGGCCCGCGCCGCCGCGATCTGATCGCGCAGATCGAGCAAGCGCTCGTCGTAGTCGCTCGCGTCGGTGCGGCGGGCGCGCAGGACGGGTCGCGCGTCGAGGTGCCCTTCGACGCGCGCGAGGCACGCCTCTTCCTCGCCGACGATGCGGGCGAGCTCGGAATCGATGGCGACGCTGGCCGGTTCGGACATGGGGTCGCATCGCCTAGCACGTCAGCCGGACGTTGCACTCACCACGAACGGACCGAGCCGCTCGAGCACGTTGCTCGGGATGCTGTGGCCGCCGTTGAACGGGAAAAACTCGACCTTCAGGCGCGAGCCCTCGAGCACGTCGCGCAGCCATTCGGCGCCGGCGTAGGGCAAAATCGGATCGGCGCGACCGTGGCTCTGGAGCACGGGGGTGCCCGCGCGTTTCGGCGCGAGGGCCGTCCACTCTTCGATCGAGATCGGTGCGCCGCTCAGAATCACGAGTCCGGCGGGAGGTCGCTCCGCGCGCAGCACGACGTCGGTTGCGAGCATCGCGCCTTGGGAAAAGCCGCCGAGCACGACGCGTTCGGGAGGCGAGTCGTGTTCGCGTTCGAGCGCCGCGAGCATGTCGTTCACGGCGGAGCGAGCCATCGCCATGCCCGGCGGAGTCTGGCGGGCGAGGAGCTCACCGTCGCCGCGCAGCATCGAGGCCTGCATGCGCGCGAGATCGATCATCCACCACGCGCGCGCCGCGAACTCGTCGGGCGCGTTCGCATCGAGCAGGAGCGGCGCGGCGGGGAAGGCGAAGCGCACTTCGGGCGGCACCCGGAGTGCCCGCTGCAGGTCCACCAGATCGGTGGCGGGCGCGCCGAAGCCGTGCATCAAAACGAGAACGGGGCCGTCACCGCCGCCCTCGCGATCCACGCCTCCAGCCATCCTCACCATGAGCTGTCCGAGTTTTACGAGCCGCATCCGGAGAGGAACGGTAGCCCATTTTCGGCCCCACTCGGACGCCGAGCTGTGGTTTGCTCCGGCACCGTGAAACCGCGTCTTGCTTCGGCTCTTCCCGTTCTGGAAGCGGCAATGAGCTACGTTCGCCGCCATCCGGAGGAGGTCCTGCGCGCCCTGCGCAACGCGATCGGGCTCCGTTTCGGCGTCCCCATCGTGGCCCTCCGCTTTCTCGCCGCGAACCTCGACGGCAAACGGGCGCCGAAAGACGTGGAGATCAGCGCCGTTCCACCCGGGATTCGCGTGGGCGCGACGCTCGACCTCATGGGCACGACGGTGCGCGCCTCGGCCGTCGTCGTGATCGAAGCGCTGAAGCTCGACGCCGAAACATTGCGCATCGAGATCCGCTTGCGCGACGTGGCGCTGAAGGCTCTCGACGAGCGCCAGGAGACGCCGATTGCCGCGCTGCTCAAGTCCGGTGCGCTCGATCTCAGCAAGCCGGGAAACCTCGCGGCTTACATGCCCAAGCGTCCGGCGCTGCTCGTCGAGGCGCGCGACGATCGCATCGTGCTCGACTTCATGAAGCACCCGAAGCTCGCGAACGACGCACGGCTGAAACGGGCGCTCTACGCGCTCGCGCCGATGGTCACCGTGGCCGCCATCGAGTCCGATCCGGATCACCTCGACGTCGCGCTCCGCGCGTTGCCGGACGGCTTGTCCGAGGTCGTCGCGGGGCTTCGCCGGGCCTTTTCTTGACGAGCGGAGACCGCGTCGTCGAGGCGGTCGCGAACTACCACTGCTTCGTCGGCGAGAATCCGCTCTGGAACCCCGACGACGGCCGCATCTATTGGGTCGACATCGAGAACGGACGGCTCTTTCGGGCCGATCACGCGAGCGGGGAACACGAGTGTTTCCACTCGGGGCCGGTCATCGGCGGCTTCACGCTAGAGGACGACGGCTCACTCCTCCTCTTCGAGGCGGATCGCATCGCTCGGCTCGAGCGGGACGGGCGGCGCGTGGTGCTCCGTGAGGGCATCGACCCGGACATGAGGCGCTTCAACGACGTGATTGCCGACCCCGAGGGTCGCGTCTTCGCGGGCACGATCGGGCAGAGCGACCAGACGGGGGGCCTCTATCGCGTCGATCTCGACGGCAGCATCACGTGCGTCTTCAAAGAGACCGGGATCGCCAACGGTATGGCCTTCACCCGGGACCTCCGCCGCTTCTTTTGGACGTGCAGCACGACGCGCCGCATCTTCGCCTTCGACTACGACCGCGCGACCGGCGCCCTCGCGAACCGCGCCCTCTTTCACGCAGCGACCGAGGTCGAAGGGACTCCCGACGGCCTCACCATCGACGACCAGGACCGGCTGTGGAGCGCGCGCTGGGGCGGCTTTGCAGTCGTCCGGCTCGGCCCCGACGGCCGCGTCGCCGAGCGGGTCGAGCTGCCCGTCGAGCGCGTCTCGTCGTGCACCTTCGGCGGACCGGAGCTCGCTTGCTTGTACGTGACGACCGCGGTGGGCGCGCCCGGCGGCACCGGCGCCGACGGCACGCTTTATCGCGTCGACGTCGGCGCACGCGGGAAGCCGGCGTTTCGGTCCCGCGTGCGCTTCTGAGTCACGCGCTCAGGATTCGGCCGTCGCGTTCTTCGGCGGAAGCTCCGAGACGAACGCCTTGAGCTTGTGCTTCGGCTCCGGCTTGCCGTCCCACCACGCCTTCAGGCGCCCGAGGCTGAACGGCCGCGAATAGACGAAGAGGACGACGAGTCCGAGCGCGTAAAAGAGGTACGACTGGGCGTTGTAGCGGTCGTCCACCCAGTAGTAGCCGTTCGGCGCGTAGAGGAGAATTTGGCTCACGCCGCTCGTCACGAGCAGAGGTGGGCCTATCTGCCGGCGCGAAAGGATGAGCGCGCCGAGCACCATGCAGAACGAATAGTAATAACAAGTGACGTTCGTGAGCGACATCACCATGGGCGTGCTCAGCGCGAGCCCGACCCAGAGGAGTTTCGTCCGCCGGAGCGCCCACGCCGTCCACGCCAGCACGACCAGATTGATCCCGAAGAAGACGACCTTCATCTCCTTGAAGCGCTCGAGTCGGTCGGCCTTCCAGGTCTCGAAGGGGTCGTCGAGGTTGTCGTCGCGCGTGAAGCGCATGCGACCCTTCCAGTCGTGCTCGAGCATCGTCTCGAGCCCCATGGTGTTCGTGAGCGGCGTCCGCTGGTGCGTCTTCAGCGTGTGTTCGTAGAAGTCCTTGTACGCCTGAACTCCTTCCGTAAAGACCATGCTGGCCGGCACGAGCACGCCGAGGCACACGGCGCAGCCCGCGATGAAGCGTCGATGGTCCGGATGGAGGTAGTCGATGAGGCGCGCCGGCTTCTTCTTCCGGATGTTCTCGATCAGCTGGATGCCGATGATGATCGCGATGCCGATGATGAAGAGCCCAGGGAAGATACGGAGGAGCATCGACCAGGTGAGGGCGACGCCGGCGAGGAAGAATTTGCGCTTCCGGAGCAGGCAGAGGCAGGCGATCAGCAGGAAAATCCAGTCCTGTCTCAGGAACGCGCCGCCCGTCCAATAGAAGTTCGCGGGCGCGTTGCAGCCCCAGAACACGGTGGCGACGGCCATGGCGCGCCAGCCGAAGGCCCACCCGAACATCAGCACCGTGCCGATGTGGAACAGGATGTCGATGCACGCGAGGATCTTGAAATAGGTGTCACCCGCAGGCGCGAAGCTGCCGAAGAACTTGCCGGTCATCGTCCAGACCGGCGGCGGGTTGTACCCGTGGTCCTTCTGCATCCCCTCCCAGTAACTACCGGCGGCCGAATGGTAGAACCAATCGATGTCCTTCTTGAACGCTTCCCAGCGCTCGGGCGTGAAGTGGTTCTTGCATTGGCCGGGGTCGCTGAAGACGTAGGTCGCGTCGACCGGCGTGATGAGGTCGACGCGTAGATCGCGGAGCTCGCGCTTGTGCACGCTCGCGCCGCGGCCGAGCTCCACTTCCGCGATCATCGTGCACTCGTAGAGCCGCAGATAGCCGAGCTCCTTCGAGTACTTCGACCCCAAGTAGTAATGATAAAACTCGTGCCGGTGGTAGTACTGGTCGTACCGGACGTTGGGGTTGAAGAAGTCGAAGTAGACGAGGAACGCGAGCGCCGTCATCACGTACGCGATGCGGCGGCGGAAGCGTTCGGGGATCCGCTCCCGCAGGCGACGGGCGCGAACTTCGTAGATGAGCAGGAGCGCGCCCAGCATCGTGAGGGTGATGCGGGTGCCCTTCATGAGCTTCTCCCACGTCTCTTTCTCGAACCACGGACCTTCCCAACGTTCGTAAAGGAAGAAGTCGGCGAGGCCGAGAACGTGGTTCACGGAGGAATGAAGCGCGGTGATGTGCTCGGTCATCCAGGATCCTCGAGAAGAAACAGGGTCGCCCCACGCGACGGGGCGATCTCTCTAGCAGAAACCGAAGAGAATCCGGAAGGGCTCGACCGCATGGGCCGTCCACGGACGGTCCGAGCCCACGCACAAAAAAAACGAGCCGGGCGACCCATGTCGCCCGGCCCGTGTGTAACCCCGTCAGACCCGGAGGGTCGGGGGCGCGAACAGCTCGTCCGCACGATCGACGCGCGGACTCTGCCGCTCAGCTAGGGCGAGACCTCCGGGCAAGGGGTACAACTACAATTCATTGTGCAATGACCTCCTCCGGCCTTGGCCGGACGCTCCGGAGCGACGGCAACGCGAGAGGCTGCCCGCATCGGGCCAGCGCCTCGATCGGGACCGCCGCGGTTTGGTGGGCGCTTCCGTAATGAAGCCGCGGGGAAGCGGCTTCGCCTGAAGTGCAGTACTCGAGGGTTCTCCCCCGACGGACCAGCCCGGGAACCAGGGCTCCATGCTGCACGTTGGTTCAGAGAATAGCATGTCCTCTGACCTACCGACCAGGGAAACGCGTGGCGCCACGGGGATCTTCCGCCCGCGCCGTCGGATTGTTGCGCGCGCCGCAGCGCGTCGGCGTGGGGACGAACTAGTTTTCGGCCGACCGTTCGCCCGTGATGTCGTAGCTCATCGAGCAGGGCAGCGTCTCGACCGCGCCCGCCGTGCCGACCCAGCTCGAGCAGTCGGAGCCGCTCACCGCGCCGAAGCTGAAGGAGAGGGTGCCGTCGAAGCTCTTCACGTCGGTGCCCGTCGCGCTGAGCTGCCCCTCGGCGTCGTCATGACGGACGACGGCGCAGCCGCGCTTCGCGCCCATGGGGTCGGACACGGTCACGTCCACGTCCGTCGTGATCGAGAAGGTGCGGCCGTCGTTCGCGATGTCCCCGACCAGCGCTTCCTGGCCGTTCAGCCAATAGACGTCGTTCTCGAAGCGGCTGAGCTTGATCTCGAAGTCCCACGACGAAGTCGACCCGAGCGCGCCGTCTCCGCACGACGATTGCTCGAGCGAGCCCGTGACCTGGTAGGTACCGAGCATGTCGCCCGGTTCCTTGCCGTTCGCGACCTTGTGGTAGTTCAGGCAGCCCGCGGGGAGCAGGGCCGAACAGAGCAGGGCGGCGCGCAGCACGCCCCTCGGGCTAGCAGCCGGCGCCCGTCGCGGACAACTTTAGCGGCCACCGATGCAGCCGCCGGGCGAGCTCAGCTCGCGGCCGGTTCGGCGGGGGCGGTCTTCGCGCCCTTGCGCGCGTTCGCCTGCTCGAGGCCGATGCGCTGGCGCTTGCGCTTCTTCAGGGGCTTGCCCTTGAGCGGCGTGGCGAGCCATTCGTGCCTGCGGCGGACGTTCCAAACGGAGCGGTTCGACATGTCGAGGGCGCCTTCCCTAGCGGAGAATCGGTCGCCGCGCAATTCGAGTGCGCTAAGGTGTCGCCCTTACCCCTGGAAAAACGCATTTTCCGGGCCAAGATTCGGCCGACTCTCATGCACGTAACGATGATCAAGAAGGAGCTCGCCGACGGGAGCCCCTGCAAGAAATGCATTCAGGCGGAGGAGGTGCTGCGGCGCCGCGGCCTTTGGGAGCAGATCGACGAGGTCGTGTTCGCCAAGGAAGCGGACCCTTCGTCGCTCGGCATGCAGCTCGCCGCGCGCCATCGGGTGGAGCTCGCGCCGTTCTTCCTCGTGAAGGAGGGCGAACGCGAGGTCGTGTACACGAGCGTCATCGAGCTCATGCGCGAACGCCTGGCGAGCCCGATGAGCGCGCAGCCGCCTGCGTTCGTGAACGGCTCGGGCGGCACGCAAACGCCCGGCGATCATCCGAGCGACGCCGACGTCTCCGAGTTGAATCAGCGCTTCGCGAAGTCCGAGCCGCTCGCCGTGATCGACTGGGTGCTCGCCCGCTACGGGGAGAGCGCGGCGATCGCGTTCAGCGGCGCCGAAGACGTGACGCTCATCGACATGGCCGCGAGCACGGGACATCGCTTTTCCGTGTTCACGCTCGACACGGGGCGCCTGCACGCCGAAACGTACCGCTTCCTCGATCGGGTGCGGAAGCACTACGGCATCCAGATCGTCACGCTGTTTCCCGAGCACGTCGCCGTCGAGGCGCTCGTGCGCAAGAAGGGGCACTTCAGTTTTTACGACGACGGGCACGGGGAGTGCTGCGGCATCCGCAAGGTCGAGCCGCTCCATCGGGCGCTCGCCGGGTACCGCGCGTGGCTCAGCGGCCAGCGCCGCGATCAGAGCCCGACGCGCACCGCCGTCGAGCTCTTTCAGCTCGACCGCGCGCACCGAGGCGCGACGGGGCCGCTGCTCAAGGCGAACCCGCTCGCTCGCACGTCACTCAGCGAGGTGTGGGATTACTTGCGCGAGCACCAGGCTCCGACGAACGAGCTCCACGAGCGCGGCTACGTGTCGATCGGCTGTGAGCCGTGCACGCGCGCGTCGCGCCCCGGGGAGCACGAACGCGCGAGTCGCTGGTGGTGGGAAGAAGCGACCAAACGCGAGTGCGGCCTCCACACGCATCTGGTTCCCGAGGCCGACTACAAAATCTGAGCCGCCGAGGGGGATCAGTCCGAGATGACTTTGGTGCCCTGACCGCGCAGCGGCTGGATGCTCACCGGGTCGTCGTCGAGCGGCGAGCCGCCGATGTAGATGAATTTGAGCTTCTTCATCCCCTTGAGCGGCGAGCCGTCCTTCACCTTGGTGTGCTTGAGGCTCAGGTTCTCCATGTTCGTGAGCCCGGAGAGCGGCGACAGGTCCTCGACCGGGGTGTCGTCGAGCTGTAGCTCGGTGATGCTCGTGAGCTTTGCGAGCGGCTTGAGGTCGCTCACCTGCGTGCGGCCGAGGTCCAGCCGGTCGAGCTTCGTGAGCTTCTCGAGCGGCTTCAGATCCTTCACCTGATTGATCGACGCGCGGAGCGACTCGAGCTGCGTCATGCCCGAGAGCGGCGACAGATCGTCGTAGTCGCCGGGACCGAGGAAGAGCTCCTTCAAGCCCGTCATCGGCGTGAACAGACACGGATCGAGCTCGTGGATGTCCTTGAGCTGCGAGAGGTTCAACGACTTCAGGCGCTTGAGGTCGGCTTTCGTGAGCGCCCCCGTCGGCTTTTCGAGCTTCTTTCGGAGCTCGGCCTCGACGGCGGGATTGTCGACGTTCACGTTCGGCCCGGTCGCGCAATCGGCCAGGGTTTTCTTCGGCTTCGGCGGCGTCGGCGCGGCCTCGCTCGGCGTCGGTGTCGGCGCGGGCGTGGGAGTGGGAGTCGGCGTGGGGGCGGCCGCTGCCGAAGGCGCGCTCTCGCTGGGCGATGACTTGTCGCAGGCAGCGAGGCCGAGTGCGAGTGTCGGACAGAAAACCATGCTGACGAACAGGCCGAGCTTTCGCATGGCGCGGCAGGCTATCAGGTTTCGGTATGCTGCGCCTCGATGGCGGAGCCGACGGAACGAGCGCTGCCCTTCCTCGAGCGGCTCGGTATGGCGGTGCTCCGCCGCACACCGGCGCATCCCGCCGTCGCGGGCGAAGACGATCCCATTCACGTCCTCAACGCGGATGAACGGCGCGAGCTCCGCCGGATCGAGCGACGCGCGGTGAGGCGCGCGGCGACGGCCGGCGCTCTGTCCGGCCTCGCGAGCGCTACCGCTGCAATCTGGGCGCATCGCTGGATCGGGCCGGACGGCTCGCCGTACTCCGCGGCCGACGGCGTGCGGTTCTGGGGCGTCGTCGGCGTCGCGACGACGATCGCGTCGGTGTTCGAGATCGGGTTTCTCTATTGGGACGCGCTGCGCTCGGTGCACGCGATGGCCACGGCGGCGGGACTCCGCCTCTCGGCCGAAGCGCGGTCCGGCGAGGAGCACGACGTTGCGCGCGCCCTCGCTCGCGCCGCGCTCGAACTGCCGAATCCGCCCGAGCGCGCGTTCGGCGTGGATCCGCACCGCGAGACGACGCGCTTGGCCGTCGTCGTCGCGTCGATTCTCTACAAGGGAAAGATTGCGCTCACGACCTTCTTGCTCAAGGCGGGACTTCGCTCGCTGCTCGGTCAAGTGATGGGGCGAGCGGTGTTCGAGCTCGTCACCGTGCCCGTGACGGCCGTCTGGAATGCGGTCGTGTGCTTTCTCGTCGTGCGCGAGGCGCGTTTGCGCACGATGGGTCCGTCGGCGGCCGTGGAGCTCGTGACCCACGCGCTCGCCGAAGGAAATCCCTCGCCGGCGGGTCGGATCTCGGCATTTCGCTCGGTCGCGAGTGCCGTCGTGCGCACGCAGGATCTGCATCCGAATCATCAAGCGCTCTTGCGGGTTCTCGTCGAGCGCCTCGGGCCGGTCGATTTCGACGAAGTCGACGACGCCCGGCGCTTCCTGCGCGACCTCGGCGCGCTCGAAGCGAGCGACCAGCGTCTCGTCTTGCGGCTGCTCGTCATCGCGGCGGTCATCGACGGCAAGCTCACGCGCGCTGAAAGACGCTTGCTCGCCGAGGCTTTTCGCGTCGCGGGTCGGCGGCTCGAGCTCGAGCAGGTGGAGCGGCTGCGCAGCACCTTCTACGGCGGGGACGGGCTCGACTTCGAGCTCGTGCGGAGCCTCGCGGACTGACACGCTGGGCGTCGATATTTGCGCGGAGGCGCGTCCGGTCGCGTGACGCCGGCCTGAAGCCGTGCGAAAACGACGTCCGGATGACGCTCGGCGCTGCACGCTGCTTCGCGAGGCCGCGGAACGAACGGCGGTCGTTCGGTCGCGCCGCGCTCGGGGCGCTCGGGTGTGCCGGCCTCATCGCCGCTTGCGGGATGAGCTCGCGCTCGGAGCCGCTACCGACCGGCAGCGGCGGCGCCGGCGGCGATCCTCCGAGCACGGGCGCGAGCGGCGGCACCGACGCGCTCGGCGGGAGCTCCACGCAAGGCGGCAGCGGAGGCACTTCGAGCGGAGGCAGCGGGGGAGGAGGGCAAGGCAGCAGCGGGGGTGCCGCAACGAACTCGGGCGGACGCGCCGGCTCGAACGGCGGCGGCGCGGCCACCGCGGGCACGGCTGGAACGACCATGATCGGCGACGCGGGCGCCCTGGGCGCCGCCGGCGCGCCGCCGGCCTCGGGTTACGCGCTCTTCGGAGCGCCGCTCCTCTTCGCGCCGACGGCGACCGGGTTCGGCCTGAGCGTCGTGCTGTCCGTCGGGGACCCGTCGACGCTCGGCCTGCGCGTTCGCGAGGACGGCACCGACGCGTGGAACGACGCGCTGCCGCCCGAGGTGCGGGCGAGCGATCTCGCGGAGTGGCACGTCGACGGACTCACGGGCAACACCGGTTACGAATACGAGGTCGTGGGAACCGGAGCCGACGGCGAGGTGAACGTCCATCACGGGCGAGTGACGACGACGCGCCCGAGCGGCTCGTCCTTCAGCTTCGCGCTCATCACCGACACGCACATCGGCTCGGACCTCAGCTACACGAATCAGGGCAATCCGCAGATCCTCGGGACGACGAGCACCGCGATTCGCGCGCTCGCGCCGGACTTCGTCGTGAACTTGGGCGACATGCTCGATTTCCACGAGTACGGCTTCAACGATCCGCCTCCGGACGGCTCGATCACGCGCGCGGCGTATCTGAACTACCGCGCCTCGTTCGGCCGCACGCTCGGGAATGTGCCGCACTACGCCGTCATCGGAGGCTGGGACAGCGAGAGCGGCTGCAACACCCCCGACGAAATCGACCGCTCGCGCACCCAGCGACTCCTCTATTTGCCGGGGCCGACCCCCGACACGTACCCGGAGGGCGGGAGCCCGTTCGAGGACTACTACGCGTTCACGTGGGGCGACGCGCTCTTCGTCATGCTCAACGTGTACACCTACACGCCGACGTGTCACTTGCTCGATACTTATCCGGGTTTGCCCGACGACTGGACGCTCGGCGACGCGCAGATGGCGTGGCTCAGGACGACGCTCGAAAACGCGACCTCGAAGTGGCGCTTTCTTTTGATCCACCATCCCGTGGGCGGCAACGGCGGTGACGACGCCGATTCGGCGTACGGTCGCGGCGGGGGGCGCGCGGCCTACGTCGGCGAGCAGCAAATCGTGCACGAGCTCATGCAGGAATACGGCGTGCAAACCTTCTTCTACGGTCACGATCACGTGTTCACGGACATGCTGGTGGACGATATTCACTATTCGCTGCCGGGCAGCGCGGGCGCGATCTGGTTCTTCGACTCGAGCGAGACGGGCTACACGGATTATTGGGCGGATTCGGGCTGGGCGCGCGTGGACGTGACGCCCGACGACGTTCACGTCCAGTTCCTCGCGACGACCGGCGATCTGCTTTACGACTACACGCTTCAATGACGCGCCCGGGCCGCCGCGGCGGCGTCAGAGCGCGTGAAATCGGGCTTCGACTTCGCGCCGCGTCGCCTCGAACGCCGGGAGGTGAGTCACGTCGGGCTGCCACGCGAGTCCGCGTTCCATCAAGTCGACGCGCTCGACGATGCGAGCGCCGAGCGAGGCACCCGTCGCGTCCCGCACCCGACCGAGCAGCCAGACCGTGTCGGCCACGGCGAGCGCCGCTGCGATGTCGTGTGTGACGACGAGCAGCGTGAGTTCCTCGTCCAGTGACGCGAGCTCCGTCACGAGTCGACAGACCTCCCGCACCATCACGGGGTCGAGCCCCGAAAAAGGCTCATCCATCAACAGCAACGACTTCGGTTGCATGAGCTGCTGCGCGATCGCGGCACGCTGTCGTTGGCCGCCGGAGAGCGTCGCCGGATAAGTCGACGCGTGCTCGGCGAGCTCGAAACGAGCGAGCATCCGTTCGCTCCGTTCTCGTGCTTCCGTCGGCCCGATTCCACCTCGACGCGCGGCGAGCAGCAAGTTCGAGAGCAGCGTCCGATGTTCGAAGAGCGGGTAAGTTTGGGCGACGACTCCGACCTTCCCGCAGCTCACCGGCTCCTGTGCCGCCCCGACGCGCACTTCGCCGCGATCGGGCGTCGTGAGGCCCGCGACCAACCTGAGGAGTTGAGTCTTGCCGACGCCGGAAGGCCCGAGCACCGCGACGACCTGACCCTGCACCAAGCCCGGGCGGACGACGTTGCGCACCTCGGCCGAAAGGTCGTTCAGGACCGGTCGTGCACCGAGCTTCAGGCACACGCCCGAGAGCGTGAGCAGGGTTTCCTTGAATTCATACGCGCAGGCCATGCTTCGAGTCCTCCAGTTTGAGCGCCGCATACGGACACACGAGCGTCTTGAAGGCGCCGAGCGCGTGGTCCTGCAGCATGCCCACCGCGAAAATCACGAGCTGGAGCGCCGCGATCTGAGCGAGCGCGTAGTGCTTGCTCTGGTTCGCGAGCAGCACGCCGATGCCTCCTTCGCTCCGGACGAGTGTCTCGACCGTGGTGAGGAGCATCCAGCCCATCGCGGCGTTCTGGCGCAGGATGTCGAGTGCGCGATCGAGCGTGCCGAGGACGACGACCTCCCAGACCACGCGCCACTCGCCGAGGCCGAGCGTGCGTGCGTAGTCGTAGCGTTCGCGCGGGATGGCCCGGATCTCGTCCGTGAGGCCGGCGACGAAGAAGCCCGCCATCCCGAACGCCACGAGCGCGACCTTGAGCGCGTGACCGCCCTCGAGCCAGAGCGTGAATGCGACGCTGACGCCGGCGAAGCCCAAGAAGCGGACCTTCGACGCGAGCTCGCCGAGAGGCCTGAGCACCGGCACGACGCTCGCGTAGGCGAACAGCGTGCCGAACCCCGCCGCCCACGCGAGGGCGGCGAGGTTCGAGTACAGACTCGAGGCGAGGTGGCCGAGCAGGCCTTGTTCGGTGAAGAGCACCGGCACGGCCGCGAATACCGCCGCGGGCGTCGGCAAGACGTCGAAACGACTCGCCGACCACGCCGCGACGAAGGACGCGAGCCAGGCCGCCGTGAGCAGGCGCGCCTGACTCCGCGTCACCCGGCGATTCGGCTTGAAGAGCGCGAACCAGGCCATGTTCGTCTTTCGCTCAGCGACTCACGAGCACGATCTCGACGCGCCGGTTCTTGCTCCGACCCGCGTCGCTGTCGTTCGGCACGAGCGGTTCTTCCGCGCCGTGCGCGAAGACCCGGAAGCGCGCGTCAGGGAAGTTTTCGGGAGCATGCTGCTCGAGCCACGCCTTCACCGCGAAGGCGCGCCGCTCGGACAGAGCCTGGTTCGCCTCGCGCGAACCCTGGTTGTCGGTGTGCCCGTGCACTTCGACGGCCGCGCCGCCGGCGACCAGGAGACCCTGCATGAGCTCCGTGAGCACGCCGGTCGCCTCGGGGCGAAAGGTATCGCGGCCGGTGTCGAACTGGATCTGCCACGAGCGTCTGCCGAGCTCGCTCGCGCCCGAGCTCGCGATCGCGGCGTACGAGGCGGTCTCGACCACGGCGTCGATCGGGCCGCGTTCGCCGTCGAGTACGTGCTTCAGGTACGACGTGTTCACGACTTCACTCGCAGGCGGGAAGCTAGGCACGTCTTCCGGATACTGATCGTGAACGATGCGGCCGAACGTCGTGTAGGTGGCTTCGAACGCGTTCGCGTAGCCCGGCCGCATGCCGAAGAGGACGACGTTGTCGCCGAGGTCGTTCACTTTCGAGCCGCCGAGTTCGACGGTCAAACCTTGACGGTCGCGCTCGCTGACGCCCGCGAAGTACTTGAGCCAATACTCCTTGCCGGTTTCCTTCTCTTGATAGACTTCGTCGCTCACCTCGGCGGCGCGTTCGAGCGCCGCGCGCGACGTCTTCACGGCGTGGCCGCCCTCGAGTATCGCGCCGATCATGCCTTCCACGAGCGCGGCGTGGGTTCGCATGTAGGGCTGAATGCCGATGATGGCATTCGGCATCTGCGAAGCGTACTCCTTGGTCGAAACGATGCTCACGAGTCCGCCGCGCTTCTCGGCGACGACGACGTCACCGGGCGTCCACGTGACGACGCCGTTCACGCAAACGTGCGTCTTCTGGCCGGGTTTGCCCTTGAGCGGCAGATCCGCGCAATAGCCTTCGACGTACTTCTGCGCCGCGTCCATGTAGTCCTTGGCGCCGGCCCAGTTCAGGCAATGCGGGTCGTAGCTCTTTTCGTCGGGGTTATTGCAGATGCCGTTGTCGCCGGCCCACTTGAGCGCGATGTTCCAGTCGCCGTCCTTCAAGTAGCCGGCGACGTACGCGCCGCGCGCGGCCTCGGCGTCGTGCTTCCACGCGGGCAGGCCCATGAATTTGTCCTCACCGCGCGAATAGCCCGCCGAGGCGACGACCTCGGCGCGGTATTCGGGCCCGAGCTTGGCGAGCAGCGGATTCAAGCTCGCGAAGAATTGCGCCGCACCGTCGCCCATGATGGCGACGAAGTGAGCGCCGTCCTTGGGCTCGGCGTCGCCGGCTTTGAGCCGCGTAGCAAGCTTCAGGAGCTCGGCCTTCATCTGCTCCGCGTCGTCTTGGCGCTCGAGCTTCAGGTTGACGCCGTGCGCACACATGGAGCTGCCCTCGGTCGATTGCGGGCCGCCGTTCGCGAACATGAGGCCCATCTGAGCGTTCCACGCCCACACGAGCGCGCGGAGCTCCGGCAAGTTCGAACACCCGAGCTCGCGACCGGGCAGGGGCGGCGAGGTGTCCGACGCGACGCTCGCATTTTCCACGAGGACGGGCAGAGTCGCGCGTTCGGGCACCTTCGACGCGAGCGCCGGCGGGTTCAAGAGGCCGTGATTCACGGCGTAGCGCGCTCCGCCGAAGAGCGCGCCGGCTCCGAGACAAGCGGCCAGGATTTTCGGACCACGATTGAGGCGGTAGGACATGATATAACTCCTTGGGGTTATGAGTTGGGTTGCGAACGCTCGAGACGCGGCGACGGTGCCGCGCCTCGGCGCGAGGCGACGAGCGTCAACGCACGCCGGGGTTCTGGGCGGACGGCGCGTCGAGCAAGCGATCGAGCGGATCCGGGCTCTCGCCGCGGGGCGCAGCCGCGGTCGGAGGGTTCGAGCGAACGACCGGGGCGGCGAGCTTGTCCCCGAGCAGGCTCTCGGAAAGGCGCCGCTCCCACTCGTTCAAGCGCTCGGTGGCGCGGGCGTCGTACGCGAGGTTCTCGAGATCGGCGGCCTTGATCACGCCGTCGGAGAAGTCCATGAAGAGCTCGATCTCGCCGAGTTTCTTGGCGTAGTCGTCGTTCAAGAACTCCATCGTGCGGTCGTAGAGCTCGCGTCCTTCGGATTGTCCTTGCAGAATCGCGAGCGCGCCGCGGTAAGCCGAGTACGCGGCTTTGATGCTCGTTCGCTCGCGCGTCTTGATGTCGACCGTGTTCTGCATGTCTTGCAGCACGAGCTCCGACGTGTCGCCGAGCTTCTTCAACATGCGAAAGAGCGTCTGCATCTGCGCGCGCATTGCCGCGAGGCGCGTGTTCGAGTCTTCGAGTTTCACGGCGTGACGCGCCTGCAGCCGGCTCGCGTCGAGGTGCGCGGGGTCGCGTTTGCCGGCGCTCGCGAGCGCGAGTGCCTGTTCGCGAAGCTTCTGGTTGTCGTCGATCGAGCGCTCGACGCGCAGGATCTGGCCGTTCAGATTTCCGAGCTGGCGCCGCATCGCCGCGAGCTTCTCCCGGAGCTCGTCGATGTGCGCGCGCAGGATGCCGATGGGATCGATCTGGATGAAGAAGCCCGTGAGCGCGCGGAAAAAGCTCTTGTAGAGGTACGCCGCAAACGCCCGCACGCGGCCGTCGGCCACGAGATAGATCAAGACGGCGATGGCGGCGCACAAGGTCGCCAGCGTGAGCAGGTTCGTCGCGAGGGTGATCAGCACGGGAAGCAAGAGAAACAAGCCGTAACCCGTGGCGACGACCGCCGCGGTGGTGACGACGAGTCCGACTTTGCCTTCCGGGCGTGAGAGAAACGGCTTGATGGTGGTGTCGAGTGGGTTGGACATGTCACGACGTCTCCGGTTCCGAGAGTTCACGTTTGAGGTTCACGTATTCGGCGCGCAGCGCGGCATGCGCTTCCTCGAAACCGCGCGCCTTCGCGCCGAGCTCCGCGGCGGCCGCGTCGCACTCGGCGACGACTTCGTTCCGGCGCTGCGTCGCCTCGGCGAGCTTCGCTCGCTCGGTGCCGAGTGCGCTCTCGAGCTCGGCGACGGCACGCTCGGCGCTCGCGCTCGCGCGCTGACACGCGCTTGCGGCTTCCGCGCGTCGGGCTTCGAGCGCGGCGTTGCGAGCGTCGACCTTGCCGGTGAACGAACGCCGCTGTGTGTCGAGCGCCGCGAAGAGTCGGTCGATTTCGAGCAGGAGCGCCGACCGCGTCGTGCCCTTCAACGCGAGCACGCGGAGTGCCGCGCGCCTTCGCACGCCGAGGTCCGGCAACGCTTCGCCCAGTGCTTCGAGCTGGAGCGTGAACTCACGGATGGCCGGTCCACGCTCCGCCTCGAGGCTTTGCCGCAGGGCTTCGAGCGCGGCGGGGCGCGTCTCACCCCCGACGTTTGCCGCCGGCGTGGGAGCTCCGCGCGCTCGTCCCTCCGTCGTCGGCTCGAAGAGAACGTCGCGCAACGTGCCGAGAAACCCGCGCGACGCCGTGTCCGTAGTTCGTTTGTCGGTATGCGAAGGCATCGAACAGTCTCCTTCCGAATGCACCACTCCCGATCTCGATGAGAGCGCTCGGGCGTCGAGTGCGGGTGATCGAGTTGCCGGGCGCGCTCGCGCCACGGCCGCACGTCGTTCGCAGGCATGCGCACGCAGGTGCGGTGCTGCCGCGACGACGCCATCAGTGAGGACGAAGCGCGCGAGCCGCGGGCTCGCCGGAAACGTTCCAACGCCCCTTCACGCGGGAAGGGACGGCACGAATCGGCAATCTTCTACATGGGAAGTAGTGGGGGACGACCCCAGACCTCGTTGGGCAAGACTGTGTGGTCGTGCCAACGGCTCCGCAACGGGCTCGTGACCGATTTCATTGGCACTCTGCGGACCGAAGCGCCAATTCTCGCCCGACTGTCTCGTTTCGATGATCCGGATCGGCGTGAGTCTTATCCGTGCGACATGGCACGAAACTCGCCGAAAGGCGCGAGTCGGCGGCGGCGCGCCTCCGACTCGCGCCGCTCACCACTCCGGGACTCGCCGGACTTCGATCTCGTTCACCTCGACGATTTCACCCAACCGCATCGCCCAGGCGACGGCCGCGTCCTTCGACGGCACGTCGATGATCGAGAAGCCGGCCACGAGCTCTTTCGACTCCGCGAAGGGACCGTCGATGACCGTCGGCTTTCCGCCGGTGTAGTGAATACGCGCTCCCTTTTTCGTGCTCGCGAGGCCGCCGGTGGCTTGGAGTACCCCGGCTTTGGTCATTTCCTCGATGAGTCCGCCCATGGCCTGCATCATCTTCGGATCCGGAGGCGCGTCACTCTCCGCCCGTTCGTCCATCTTGTGCATCGAGAGCATGCGCAGCGGTGCGTTCTCGGGTTTCGGCGCGAGGCCGAGGTCCCACGGCTCGACGACGGGACCCATGAAGAGCTCGACGTTACCGAGGAGCCCGGCGAACTTGTCGCACCACGCGAGCGCTTCCTCTTTCGACTTCACCCTCATGACGGCGAAGCCGGCCACGAGCTCCTTGGCTTCGGTGAACGGACCGTCCGTGATCGTGCGGGTGCCGTCCTTGTAGGCGACGTGTACGCGCTCCGACGACGGCTTGAGTCCTTCGCCGGTCACGAAGATCTTCTTCTCGATGCTTTCGGCGATGAACTTCTGGACGGCGGCGATCGTCTCCGCATCCGCCGGCAGACCGCGCTCCATCTCTTCCGTCATCTTGTGCAGCACCATGAATCGCATTTCGGGTTCTCCTGGTCTTGTGAGCGCCGGCGTCGTGCCGTGCCTCAAGGGCGACGAACGAGAGCCCGCCGGATCGACACGACGGCTCTTTTTTTTCGATTTCAGCGTCCACGGACGAGAAAAACGTAGTTATTTTGAGGTTTTATCTCGGATCCGCTTTAGGGCACGGCATTGCTTCATTGGCCGACGGGCAGCACGGCCTGGCATTGGCCGTTCACGCAGGTGGGCACCTGGGCGGGACATTGAGGGGGAGGCGTCGGCGAGCACGCGGAGCACGCGTTCGCCGCGTTCGTCATGTTGTTTTCGAAACTGGCGACGGTGCTCGCGGGAAGCACTACGCCGCAGGTCGACGCGCAGGCGTTGTCTTCGACTGCGAGGGTGCAATCCACGCTGTTCTGGCAGCCGGTCGATCCGTACTTGCTGAGCAACGCAGCGCGGAGCTCTTGGTACGCGGCTTGACCCTGCATGCAGGCGTCCGGCGGATTGGGCTGGCACGTTGGACAGCAATCACCGGCTTGCGTTTCGGCGTGACTGCCGGCGTCGCAGACGAGATCCGGGCACGGAGTGCAGCCGGTATCCGGGCAGGTTGGGCAGCAAGCGCCCGGCTCCTGCACGACCTGCTTGCATGACGAGGGAATGGGCGCGCAGACGACACCTTTGCAGTCGTCGCTCGTGCCGCCCGTGCCGGCGTTGTCGGAGCCGCCCGTGCTCGTGCCGCCCGTGCCGGCGTTGTCGGAGCCGCCCGTACTCGTGCCGCCCGTGCTCGTTTCGCTCGTGCCGCCCGTAGCGGCGCTATCGGAGCCGCCCGAGGTCGTCGTCGATCCTCCGGAGGCCGCGGTCGGCTCCGTCCCGCCGCTCCCGCCGTCGCTGTTGTCGACCCGTGACGACTTGCCTCCGCACGCCGCAGGGAACAGCGCGAGCGCGAGGAGGAACGTGTGCACGTGGGCTGAGCGCGGCGACCAAACGCGGGTCATCGACCAAACTTTAGTCGCGGACGCTCGCGGGTCGAGCCGAAGCGCGAGCGCGCGGCATGTCGGCGCCGGAGCGTGTCGGCTCGACGGGCACTACGCTATGCTCGGCCCTCGGTAACGCCTTGTCCGCCGGAAACGCCTTCATCGAACCGCCCTGGAGTCGCCCGCTCGATCCCATGACCGTTTTGCACGCCGTGCCCGCGAGCTCCACCATCGCCGGCATGTTTTTTCTCGCGGCGCTCGAGGGCGCGAAGCGGCGTGGGCTCACGCTCAGCCCCGCGCGTGAGCGCTACCTGCGCTTCGGCTTCTATCCGCTCGGGGAATTCGTGCCGCTCCTCGTCGAGGCGGCGAGGAAGTTCTACCCCGACCGATCGCTCCGTGAAGCGTTGCGCGCGGTCGGGCAGGCGGGACCGGCGGCGTTTTCGGCGTCGGTGCTCGGCAAAGTGACGCTCGGCGCGGCCGAGGGCGTTCACGCCGCGGTCGGCGCCATCGCGAGCACCTATGCGATCAACGTTCCGGGGAGTCGCTGCGACGTCCTCGAGTCGTCCCCACGGAGGACGATCGTCGGTTTGCGCGACGTCCATCACTTTCTCGACAGCCACCACGTTGGTGTTTTCGAGGGCACGCTCCAGTACGCGGGTGTGAAGGGGAGCGTGCGCATCGCGAGTCACGGCGCCACGTCGGCCGATCTGTTGCTCGAATGGGGCTGACCTTTGCGCGACTCGTCGACCCTCCGCCACAGGAAATACGACGCGGCCCAGAGCAAGAGCGTACCCGCGGCCCAACCCCATGCCTGCGGTCCGTCGCCCACGGCGACGTGCGCCAGAACGGCCGAAGCGAGATCCATGGCGAAGCCCGCATAAGCCCACTCCTTGAGCCGCGGCGGCGCGGGAGCGACGAGCACCGCGAGTCCCAAGAACTTCGCCCACGAAAGCTCCACGCGAAAATACGACGGGAAACCGAGGTGCGTGAACGCAGCGGCCACCTGCGGCAGATTCAATTGGGCATAGGCCGTGAACCCGATCTGCAGGCAGAAGACGGCCGTGGTGATCCAATAGAGTGTCCTGACCGTTTTGGATGAGAATGGGGACGAGACATCAACGGGTTTTCGTAACGTCGATTCCATAGGAGTCTCCTTCAACCCGGCGGGGCTTTGGCCTCGGGACCGCCCATCTCGGCGGCGAACTGCTTTCCGTAGTCGGACGCGAGTCGCTGCCAGCCTTCGACCTTCATCGCGGCGGGCCCGGCGAGGCGTCCGATCGGTTCGCCCGCGAGCAAGCCATCGAGCACGTCGAAACAGACGTGCCACCCGGCGGCGCCCCACGAGATGAAACGACTGTCGATGTTGTGCCAGAGGGTGAGTCGCGTGCCGTTGCTCGTCGGCTCGAGCTCCCAGCGGAGATTCCCGCCCCAAACGAACTCGAGCACTTTCTCGCGTTCGGCGCGTGTCACCTCGCTCTCGGCGACGGTCGGTGTCGGCGCGCCGATGGCCGTGAGCTTCACGGGACCTTTCGTCCCGAGGTTGCGATCGGCGTCGAACGGCGCCCACTCCGCGAGCTGGGCAGGATCGGTCAGCGCTTGCCACACCAACGCCGGTGGATGGCGTAGCTCGCGAGCGAGAACGAGCGTCCAACGCTCGCCGTCTTTTTCCACCCTCGCGAGCGCTGCGGGCCCGGGCACGTACTTCGCACGGTGACTCATCGGTCTTTCCCTTTTTTTTGTTTTTTCGCCATCCGATCGAGATGCCGCTCGAGTGCATCGACGTGGCCCGTCCAAAAGCGCCGAAACGGCGCGAGCCATGCGTCGATCTCCATCAGCGGCTCCGGTCGAATCCGGTAAACGCGCCGCTGCGCGTCCACCCGCGACTCCACGAACCCGGCCTCACGCAAGACGCGCAGGTGCTTCGAAACCGACGTCTGCGGCATCCTCAGCCGCTGCTCGAGCTCACCGACCGAGCGCTCCGACGCCACGAGCAAGCTCAAAATGGCGCGACGATTCGGCTCCGCAACGATGGCGAACGCTGATTCCACAGCCACGTATATACGCACGCGTGCATATACGTGTCAAGGCAAATTCATTTCGCGGGGCCAGCATGATTGAGGAGCTCGTCACGGAGGTGCCGAGGCTCGGCGAACGGCGAACCTGCGGGTCGCCGCGGAGATCAGTGAATCGTTGTCGGGGTGGCAGGATTTGAACCTGCAACAGCCGGCACCCAAAAAAGAGCGAGGCTCCGAGGGTAGCGGAACCGCCGAGAATGACGAGGGGGAGGGGAACGCGTTTCCGACAGGCGCGGGGTCATTCGGGGAGGCGCGGACTTTTTACGCGGACTCTTCGCGCGCGGCCGACGCGGCGCTGTCAGCATGGCTGCGCGTTCGCGCCGACGAGATCATGCGCGAACTCGACAACGTCCACGTGGCGTCGGGGTAGCGCCAGTGCGGGCG